>NZ_CP091430.1:1280000-1638750 GCF_024734895.1 Paenibacillus spongiae | reverse complement strand
AGAATCCAACCGGCATGCTTGCCCAGCGGTCCGGCTTGAAGGGCCGCTTCATCTGCCGTCACGTCACCGGTCAAGTACCCCGCAATGTCCTCCAGCTCGGTCTTCAGCCTTCCGGGCAGCACCGCCAAGCCCATAACCTCAATTAGTCCGATGTTCTCTTTCTTAATATGGTGCAGATGATCATGCGGGTGGAATATACCGTCCGGATGAGCGGGGCTGGTCCGGTTATTGCGCAGAACGAGATCAAGCTCATACTCGCCGTTATCGTGAATGCGCGCGATCGGTGTAATGGTATTGTGCGGCACGCGCATGCCATCTTTCTCGGTGTAGGCTTGAATATCTGCGAGCGGATCGCTGTATGCGCGCCAGGCGTTCAATAGCCGCTCCGCCGCCGCAAGCACCTTCGGCTTATTCAATCCGTTAATGCGTACGACCGACATGGGCCATGCCACAACGCTGTATGTGATGTCCGGCTCCGCGGAATCCGCATAGACCGCTTCCGCCTGCGCGGTCTCCATCGGAAAGGTATGACGTCCCGCCTGAAAATGGTCATGGTTCAAAATCGAGCCGCCGACGATCGGCAAGTCCGCATTCGAGCCTATAAAGTAATGCGGGAACTCGTCGACAAAGTCCAGCAAGCGGACGAACGAGCCGGCCGATATCCTCATCGGCACGTGCTTGCTGTGGAATACAATGCTGTGCTCGTTATAATACACGTACGGCGAGTATTGAAGGTACCATGTTTCGCCTTGGAGCGTTAACGGCACGACGCGCAGGTTCTGGCGTGCCGGATGATCCGCGCGGCCGGCGTAGCCTACGTTATCAACGCAGAGCAGGCATTTCGGGTAATGGCTCGGTGCCAAAGTTTTCAGCTTGGCGATTTCCCGCGGGTCCTTCTCCGGCTTCGACAGGTTAACGGTAATTTCCAAATTGCCGTATTCCGTCGGCTGTTGCCAGTACTGGTTCTTCCGGATCCGGTCCATTCGGATATAGTTGGAATCGATGCTCAGCGCATAGAACGCATCGGTAGCCTTCACGGCCCCTTCCGCTTTCGCGAGCCGCCAGAATTGAGCGGCTGCTTCGGCCGGGCGCGGCATTAGCAGTCCCATGATGCGCGCATCCAACAGATCGCGGGACGTCGTCGTATTGTCGGGAATTAGTCCGATGGAAACGCCGTAATCGAGCAGCGGCTCCATCAGCTCCATCGCGCTCTCCAGCAGCTCTTCATCAAGAGGCTCCCCGTCGTACGCTTCCGTGAATTGAAACAGATCAAGCAGCGCATTACGCGATGCATAGGCATCGAGCTCGCCCAGCAAGCCGCGCTGAAGTGCGAATCGGACAAGCCTCTCGATCAGAATGACCGCATTGCTTGCGTCCGGCCCATATGCTTGATGTTCTGTCATGATGCATGCTCCTTTTGTTGGCGTGATATCGGTTGAATGAAGAATTGGAACCATTCTTTCTATCGTTCGATACTATCCGTTCTTGTTATAGCCGCCCGGGTTGTTCCGATGCCACGCCCAGGCGCTGCCGATGATGTCCTCCAGCTTGGCGCGGCTAGGGTTCCACCCCAGCTCCTGACGGGCGCGCTCCGAGGATGCGACAAGTACTGCCGGGTCGCCTGCGCGTCTTGCTTCCATCACGGCCGGAATCTCATGGTCGGTCACCCACCGCGCAATGTCGATGACCTGCTTCACCGAGAAGCCCGTTCCGTTGCCCAAGTTATACACGGCGCTATCCCCGCCCTCCCGCAGACGGTCGACAGCCAGCACATGGGCATCCGCCAGATCGCTGACGTGAATATAATCGCGGATGCAGGTTCCATCCTCGGTCGGATAATCGTCGCCGAAGACGGAAATATGCGGACGCTGCCCGAGCGCCGCCTGCAGAACAAGCGGAATCAGATGCGTCTCCGGGCTGTGATCCTCCCCGATTCGGCCGCTCGCATGCGCTCCGGCGGCATTAAAGTAACGAAGCGAGATATACTTCAAGCCGTGCGCGACATCGAACCATTTCATCATTTTTTCCATCGCCAGCTTCGTCTCGCCATATGCGTTCGTCGGGAGCGTCCGGTCATGCTCATCGATCGGAACGTTCTCCGGTTCGCCATACGTCGCGGCTGTAGAGGAGAAGACGATCTTGCCAACTTGATGCCGAATCATGGCTTCAAGCAGACTGAGCGTGCCATAAACATTATTATGATAATATTTCCCCGGGTCCTTCATGCTCTCCCCGACCAGCGAATTGGCCGCGAAATGAATGACCGCATCGATGCTGTTCTCCTGGAATACGGTATCGAGAAATTCGCCGTCGCGCAGATCTCCTACATACAGCTTACCGCCAAGAACCGCTTCCCGGTGTCCCTGCTGTAAATTATCGGCGACGATAATTTGCTCGCCGCGCTCCAGCAAAGCGGCAACCGTATGTGAACCGATATAGCCTGCGCCCCCTGTAACTAGAACCGCCATCTCTGATTCTCTCCCTTCGATATAACACTTCACCTATATAATTATCATTCGTTAAATGCATTCTAAATAGCAGCTGCCGGTAATGAACGAGCAGTACGTGTATGAGCTAAGCAAGCTGCTCGACGCCATTGCCGATGGAGCAGACATAGAAATCCGCCTGCAGCCCCGTCGCTTCCGTATATTGACGGCCGACTTCATCCTTGAAGCGCTCGATGCTGTCCTCGTGAACGAGCGAAACGGTACATCCGCCGAAGCCGGCTCCCGTCATCCGGGATCCGAGCACGCCGGGCACCGAACGCGCGGCATCGACCATCGCATCGAGCTCCTCGCCCGTTACTTCGTATAAATCGCGAAGCGAATCATGCGAAGCGTTCATCAGCTGCCCGAATGATTCCAGATCATTCGCCTTCAGCACGGCGATGGAACGCCTCACGCGGTCGATCTCCTCGACGACGTGACGGGCGCGGTTGCGAACGATATCGTCTTTGATCAAATGAGCATTCGCGTTGAAATCCGAAAGTGAAATTTGGCCAAGCAGCGTCGCGGCAGGGAATGCCGCCTGCAGGTCCTTCACCGCCTTCTCGCATTGGCTGCGGCGCTCATTGTACTTCGAATCGACCAGACCGCGGCGTTTGTTCGTATTTCCGATAACGAGCTTATAGCTTCCCGAATGAAACGGGACCAGCTCGTATTCCAGCGTATCGCACATAAGCAGGATCGCATGATCCTTGCGGCCGTTAGCCACGGCGAATTGATCCATAATGCCGCATTGAACGCCGTTGAATTCGTTCTCCGACTTTTGCGCCAGTCTTGCGATTTCAACGGTATCGGTTGGGTAACCGCCCAGCGTCAGCAGCGCGTATGCCGTAACGACTTCAATGGATGCCGAGGAGGACAGACCCGCGCCGTTCGGGATTTCGCCATGATACAGCAGATCATAGCCGGTCGCGAATGCGTTTCCGCGCTGCTGCAGCTCGTTCACGACGCCCTTGGGATAATTCATCCAGTTATCCGCTTCGTCGAACACGATCGGGGCGATCGGTATATGTCTGCGCAGCTCGAAGTTGGTCGAGGCCAGCCCGAGCTGATTGTCGCCGCGCTCGCGGGCAAGCAATGTCGTTCCGAAGGTAAGCGCCGCCGGGAAGACGTAGCCGCCGTTATAATCCGTATGTTCTCCGATCAAATTGACCCTGCCCGGCGCGTGGAAAACGCGAATGCCTTCCGATGATCCGCCGTAAATGTTTATAAATCGCTGCGTAAGCTCATGGATATCAGCCATCGTCATACACCTATCCTTTTTCGGTCGAATTGGGGGTCTTGCTAGCTTCAGTATAACGGATAACTGCTGTGGACGAAATGGCGGGATATGCATATCGCATGGATAAATGTGACCTTATGTCGAAGCTGAACCTCTGCCTATGTTACAATGGCCATACGATGGATCGTCATGAATAAAGGAGCTGCTATCCGATGGAACGACCGTTCACCTATTCCGTCGTCTCGAATCCGACATCCCATTCAGATGGTGATTTATATGTATTATTTTCAGGGGAAAGCCAGACGAAGCCCGGGCACCGCATCGGACCTAAGATTTATGACTTCTATCTCATGCACCATGTGCTGTCCGGCCGCGGCACCTTCACGGCCGCCGGCAAGCCGTACGAGCTGCACGCCGGCCAAACCTTCCTCATTCGGCCCGAGCAGCTGATCAGCTATGCCGCACATGAGACCGAACCCTGGCGCTACCGGTGGATCGCCTTCGAAGGCAGGCAGGCGGACAGACTGGCCAGTCCGTTCCTGCAAGGGGAACAGCAGGTGGTGGACACAGGGGGCAATCGACGCATCGGGGTCCTGTACCGCAGCATCGAGCGCTCGTTCCGTCTTGGCGGGGCGGATGCGCATTTGCGTTCGGTCGGTTACCTGCATCTCTTGTTCGCCGAATTCAGCTCCGTTCTTCAAGAGCCTGCAGACCGCGCGGTACGGCCCGGCGGCGACGAGGAGCTCTTCCAGCAGGTCATCCGATATTTGTCGACGCAGTACGCCGAGCCCGTATCGATCGAACGGATGGCCGAAACGCTCGGCTATAACCGGGCTTACCTGTCCCGGTTGTTCAAACGCCGTACCGGCATGACGCCGGTCACCTTCCTGCTTAAGCTGCGCGTGGACAAAGCCCGCCTGCTGCTGCGCGAGCGCCAGGAGCTGACCATCGAGCAAATCGCCGCCTCCGCCGGCTTTCAGGATCCGCTCTACTTCTCCAAGCAATTCAAGCGCTTCTACGGCCAATCGCCGAGCGATTACCGCGAAGCGATGCGGCTGGTGTAGCACGCGCCACTTGCACCTTTGCGTCTTCGCGTCATTCGACCAGCTCTTCCACCTTCTCCGCCAGAAAGAGCCGATAGATGCGCACGACGATGATTTTGACGACCATATAGAAGGGCAGGGCCAGAATAAACCCCAGAATGCCTGCTATTTTCCCTGCAACGAGCAGCAGAATAATCGTCGTGAGCGGATGGATTTCGAGCCTCTTGCCATAGATAAGCGGGGAGAGCAGGTTTCCCTCCACCTGCTGGGCGACGATCGTCACGATCAGCACCCACGCCACCATGGAAGGCGAGTCCGTGAAGGCGACGATGACGCAAGGGATGGCGCCCAGAATCGGACCGATATAAGGAATAAGATTCGTGAAGATCATGCCGAGCGGCTTGAACAAGAAGCTGACCTTGGCGGTCAAGTAAACGATTAACAGCAGTGCGATGATTCCCAGACATATTCTGAAAAACCGGTTCTGCAGCAGCATGCCGGATCGCCCCCCTTCTTCTGGCGATTGAGTGTAAGAGCATCCGTCTCGAACGGAAAGTAGACCGTTCGCTCAGGAACGGTCTACCGTCTAATCTTGCTGCCGTATGCCATTAAATGATGAACGGCGGATAATAAGTGATGGTAGAATCGCAGTCTCTATCCGACTCATAGGTCTTGCCGCCCCAAGCGATCACGACGATCTTGTCTTGATCCATTGAACGCTCCAGCCGCTCCGCTTCGGCATCTCCTACGCCAACGGATTTCATCTTCGCCCGCAGCTCGTCCCCGCGCGAGCGGAAAATATTCGCCAGCGCCGTACCGAGCCCTTCCTCCTCCAGCCCGATCTGCTCCGTATCCGTCTTCTCGGCAAGCCGGTCCGTTCTGTCCTTGTCATGTGCCAGCACAAACAGCTGATCTCTCGTATACCCTTGGGCAGCATGCCGCTTAACCTGTTCCTTTGCTTCGGCTGCCGTATTTACCGTATGCACGTGAGTTTCGTTCGCAATATTCGTTTTCATTTGAAAGCCCTCCATTCATTATGTTGTTCCCATCAATCATTCAATTCGGCGTTCTTACACCTTGCCAATCCGCCGATAGCCCCCTTCAGTCCGGCTAAACCCTCCTGCGGCCGAAGATCAGCGAGACAACAAACAGAATCAGGAATACGAAGAACAATATTTTGGCGACCGCGGCCGCCGCGGAAGCAAGCCAGAAGAATCCGGTTACCCCGGCAACAATAGCGATGATGAAAAACAACACTGCCCATCCTAGCATTGAAATTCCGCCTTTCGATTTGGAGTCGATGCAGCGTTTCGTTGCCGCTCTATGCTTCATATACACGCAAGATCATCCGGCTGAAACCAAGAAGCAATCCCCCTCTCATGCAAAATAACGCCATGCTACGATTGCCTGGCGGGAGACTCGGATGCCCCATTAATGAAGCGATATTCGACTCGCCGGGTTCGTCCGGTTATGTGAAGTCATGAAGAACATTTTTGAACGCCGGACAACGCTCGCTCCAAGCGCGTTCCTCCCATCTTTTATCCATTTGTCGTTTCAAAGAGCGTACGGGCGGGGTATAGATAAGACATGAAGGCGGCAGCGCAGCAAGCAGCAAAGCTGACCGGCCGGTTCTCATAACGGACGATATCCGCGATTAATAAAAAAGGAGTTGACCAACAATGGGAAATCAGAATAATCAACAAGCAGGCGGCAGTAAAATGTTGAAGGGGCTATTAATCGGCGGTGCGGTTGGCGCGACGGCAGCCATGCTGATGACCCCGAAGTCGGGCAAGGACATGCGCGAGACGATTCTCCGCAAGTCCTCGGAGCTGTCGACGACGGCTCGTGAAAAAGCGAGCACATTGGCAGCTCAGGCCAAGGATAAAGCAAGCGACGTTAGCGAACGCGTGAACGAAATGGGACGCGCAGCGGCGAGTAAAGTGGCCACTGCAGCCGAAACGACGGCGAATGTCTTTCAGACGATGAAGCGCGAAGAAGGAGCGGATCCCCATGGAGCTACCAATGGAGCTGCCAGCGGAACGACGGCGAGCGAACGCAGCTGATGAGCGGCTTTCATCCGGCCAAGCGGGCCGGAAATCCGAGCCGATCGAGAAAGCCCGTAACGGTTCGATGGTTCAGGACGAGCAGGATGCCAAACGGCTGGGCAATGACATGAAAGGGATGAAAACCAACAGCGAGCTGCAAAAAGACGGCTGGGTGCCGGATCCCATTCAGGAATAGCGCAAGCATGTAGGTAAAGAGGGGGGAACCCCTCTTTTTTCGTCCGCTATCATTCAGGCCGTTACAGCTTTGTTCTTCTGCAGGCCCTCGCGTATACAGCTTAAGCATGAACAAATTATTGAAAATTGGGCAACGTATAGGGAGCTGTTCATTCATGGAGGGATACGATGAAAAAGTTGTACAGCGGGCGGCTTTATTGGCCGGAAACCCTTTCGCAATACCGTTCCTACCCTCCTCTCGAATCCGACCTAACGGTTCATGTCGCGATCGTCGGAGGAGGCATGTCCGGACTATTATGCGGCTATGAGCTAGCGAAGCTGGACATCCGAGCCGTTATCCTGGAACGGGGCGACATTGCGGGGGGAAGCACCTCCGCAAATATCGGATTAGTGCAGTTTGCCAATGATATCATGCTTTGCGATCTAATCGGTCAAATCGGCAAGCCCGCCGCCGTCCGGTTCTACCATGCTTGCGGGCAGGCGGTCCGCGATCTGGAGGGCATTGCCGCCGAGCTGGATAAGAATGTTGAATTCGCCATCCGGAGCAGCCTGTATTTCGCAAGCAGGAAGCAGGACGTGCCGAAGCTCAGGCGCGAGTACGAAGCGCTTCAATCGAATGGCTTCCACGTGGAATATTGGGAACCCGGCGACATTAATGCCCGCTTCCCCTTCCGCAAGCCCGGCGCCATCGTGATGCACGGCGATGCGGAGGTCAATCCGCTGCGGTTCGTGCATGCAGTGGCCGAGGCAGCTTCCGATCAAGGCCTCATCATCCATGAAGGAACCGAAATTACCGCTCATGTCGCGCTGCCCGACGGACGTCACAGGCTGCGGACAAGCACAGGCGTGACGATTGAGGCGGAGCATGTCGTCTATGCGGTCGGATATGAGCCCGTGAAGCTGAAGGGCAAGCTGAATAAGGCCGAATTGAACCGTTCCTTCGCCATCGTAACCGAGCCGCAGCCCAATCTGGAATCATGGTACGGCCGCTATTTAATATGGGAGACGGATAGACCTTATACCTATATGCGAACGAGCCCGGATGGCAGAATTATGGCGGGCGGACTTGACGAGGATCCGCAGGAGCCGCTGGAATCGGAAACGCTGCGGAGTAAGCGGGCCAACATGCTGCTAGATCAGATCAAGAACCTATTTCCCGGATGCACGGCACCGGTTAGCCATGAATGGAGCGCTACGTTAGGCCAGTCGCAGGACAATCTTCCTTTTATCGGCGAAGACCCTGCATGGCCTGGCGTTTATTACTGTCTCGGTTACGGGGGCAATGGTACCGTGTATAGTACAATTGCCAGCAAGCTGCTGGCGAATCTGATCCGCGGCATGGACCATCCCATTGCGGATATTGTAAGGCTGGACCGCCCTACGCTGCAGGAAGCCTGATTAACATGCAAGCCGCTTCGCAGCAAGCTGCAATGAATTTAGGCGATCTAACAAAGAAGTACATACACCGGGTCTGCTGATCTATTCGAAGTACTTAAAGCTTCTCCTTCGTTGATGGCTGGTAACACTTCCATTCTGACTAGGAGAAGCTTTTGTTTTTATTACGAGGGAAATAAGCCAATACGAAGCAGGTCGAATGATGCTGAAGAGGATCAACGGCCCCGTAAGCCAAGAAAGCGCACTGCCGGCATTCGCAGGCAGTGCGCTTCCTCTACAGCAGCGGGGACAGCATCCGGGCTACGACCTCGCTCGCCTTCTGCCAGCGCGGCCGCTGCCGGAAGGTGTACAGATTCAATTCCTCGCATGCTTCCAAATCGCTCATGAAATCTTCTTCCAGCCGCCTGATCGCCGTCTTGTCGAACAGCAGCGCATTAAGCTCGAAATTGCTGAAGAAGCTGCGCATATCCATATTCGCCGTCCCGACGGAAGCGAGCAATTTATCGACGATCAGCACCTTCGAATGAACGAAGCCTTTGTGGTACCGGTAGATGCGAACCCCTACGCCAAGCAAATCCTCCACGTAAGACAACGAAGCATAGAGAACCAGCTTCGAGTCTGCCACGTACGGAATAATGATCCGTACATCGACGCCGCTCAATGCCGCGGTTCTCAGACCCATCAGCACGCTCGGATCCGGTATGAAATACGGCGTTGTAATATAGATCCGGTTCTTGGCCACGGATACGGCGGCAAATACGCATTCCAGAATCGCATCGGCTACGCTGTCCGGCCCGCTGGCTATAATCTGCACCTGCTCGGTGCCCTCGCAGCTGTGCTCCGGCAAATAAGCCGGATTCGAGAGCCGCTCCTTGGCGGTGAACCACCAGTTTCTTAAGAACACGTCCTGGAGAAAATAGACGGCATCCCCTCTTATTTGGAGATGGGTATCCCGCCAGAAGCCAAGCTTCGGATTCCCGCCCAAGTATTCATCTCCGATATTAATGCCGCCCACGAAGCCGATCAGCCCGTCTACAACAACGATTTTGCGGTGATCGCGATAATTCATCCGCTTCTCGAAGAAGGCCATCCGCGGCGTCAAGAAGCAGTGGGTCATGATGCCCGCCTTGTGCAGCTCCTGAAGATAGCCGTCGTCGAGCTCGAGACTGCCGACACCGTCGTAGACGATGCGAACTTCAATCCCTTCCTTCGCCTTGCGGATAAGCGCATCCTTGAATCTCCTGCCGATCACATCGTTCCGGATCGTGTAATATTCCATATGGATATGATGGTTCGCCCCTTCTATCGCATCAAGAATGGCGTCGAAGGTTACGCGTCCGTTCGTTAGCACCCTCGTCTCGTTGCAGCTCGTAATGGGGGAGGTCGACATGCCGGTTAACAGCCGGAACAGCCGTTCCTGGCGGCTGAATTCCCCGCCTTTAATATCCGCCGGACGGTGAACCATCTTACAGCGCAGCAGCGCCTGCAGGCGCTGCTCTTTGGCTACCACATTGCGTTTGCGGACAATCCTCCGATTCTGGTATTCTTTGGCCAGAAAATAATACATGACGAAGCCGATGATCGGAAGAATGAAGAGAATGAGAAGCCATGCTACGGTTTTGGATGGTTGGCGGAATTCGAGAATGAGTATTGTAGCAATTTGAAAGATGAAAATAAGGAGTGCCAGCACCACCCAAATCATACGCGCCCCCCCATCTTGATTACGATATCGATTGAAATGATCGCAGTATTGTTGGCCGTTCCTTCGTTCAATCCCTATAGTTTTGACGCTGGCCCGCAGCCCTATACGTCTTTTAATGGCATGTTTTAAAGCTTTGTAGAATAAATAGCTATAGAACGTCCGAATGGCTTTGCCGCATGTCGACCCGCTTATCGCTTCATCGCAGCGAAAGGCACAATCCGGTTACGGACCTACTCTTCATTAAAAGCCAAATACAGCCGCGCTAAACGCAGCGGTTACTTGCGATGAAGAAAGGAGCGGTCATTCACGACTCGACAAGGAGGAATGAGAACCGATGTTTAAAGAAACCAAACGGCAGTCGTCAACCGATACGTTGATCGGTCCGGGGACGACAGTGGAAGGTCATTTGCTGAGTGAAGCCAACATCCGCATCGAGGGCGAATACCGGGGCGAAATTACATGCCAAGGAGACGTCATTATCGGCGAAGGCGGAGTTGCGCGAGCCAACATAACGAGCAAGGATGTTACGGTCGCGGGCAAAGTAATCGGAGATATCGTCACTTCCGGCCGGCTCACCATCACCGCATCCGGACAGCTTCACGGCAGCGTTACAACCCATAATCTGCTGATCCAGGATGGCGGTCTGCTTAACGGTACATGCACGATGGAGAAAACAGCGGAATACCGGTCGCGGCAAGCGGCGGAAGCCGATTCGCATCAACCGGTCAAGGAGGCCGCGAATAAAGAAACGCATCCGAAGGAGAAAGAAAAGGAGAAAGAGAAAGCGCGGCAAGCCGGGTAACATCGAGCGGATACATAAGCATCAACAACCGATGCCGGCTTTGTCTGGCGAATAGGTCATATAAAAAGAAGGTTCTAGCCCCTACCGGGCAAGAACCTTCTTCTTTGACATTATGCCGCTACGTCGCGCTTGTTAAAGATCAGCCATGTCAATGCGATAAACACAACATAGTAGGCCGCGAGCACGCCGAGCGAGAATCCAAGCGTCATTCCGCCCGCTTCGCTGCCGCCCATGTACTGCGTCAGATTCAAGTGCAGGAACAGAATATAGTCCACCCATGCGTAATCGAGCATGGATAACAGTCCCGCGATCGTGCTGCCCCCAAGAAGCAGGAACAACGAAAGGCCGATCGCCAGGCCGCCGCTGCGGAACACCGTGGACAGCATGAAAGCCATCGTCACGATGATAATCAAGCCGAGGAACTGGTAGAAGTAATACAACAGCATATAGGCAAACGGATGCAGATCGGATTCGAATACCTTCTGGGCTTCTCCACTTCCGCTGTAGCCGAAGAGCAGCATGTTCGCAAGAAAGGTCAGCGCGTATAGAAGAACCGCCTGAACAAGGGCAAACATCAGCAGCGAGATGTACTTGGAGAGCAGAATCTTGGAGCGGCTCCACGGCCGGATCAGGAGCAGCTTGATCGTACCGGTCGAGAATTCGCCCGCTACGCTGTCGGCCGAGACGACGACGGTAAAAATCGTAACCAATTGAAACAGCACCATGGTTTCCATGCTCATCATAAACCAGTTGTCCACATCGCCGTCACCAACCAGCTTGGCGACGATCGATATAGCCAATACAAGCATGATTAGAATGCCGAACATGATCCATGTCCGCACACGGCGGTAGATCTTCATATTTTCATTGCGGACCAGTTGCAAGAAATCAAACATTCAACTCGCCTCCCGTCATTTCGAGGAACTGATCTTCCAGCGATTTGTTCAGAACGCGAATTCCGTATACTTTCAGTCCTGCATTCACAAGCGCGGTATTAATGGCCGCGATCGTCTCGCGATCCACCTGGAAGGTTACGCCATTCTTGTCCCGAACCCCGGAATAGGAGCCGGATAGAAGACGCAGCGCCTCCTCGGGATTGTCCACATCGAATATGACGTTCGAGACCGCCGCCGCCACATCGTCATCCTCGCGCCGGACGCTCCGTACGTCAATGAGCTTGCCGCTTTGAATGATCGCAACACGGTCGCACATGAGCTCCATCTCGGATAACAGGTGGCTCGATACGAAGACCGTAATGCCGTCTTCCTTAGCCAGCTTGCGTAGATAATCCCTCAGCTCGCGTATACCGGCCGGATCAAGACCGTTGGTCGGCTCATCCAGTATGAGCAGCGACGGCTTATGCATAATCGCCTGAGCGACGCCAAGTCTTTGACGCATCCCGAGCGAGTAGGTCTTCACCTTATCGTTAATGCGGTTCGTAAGCCCTACGAGCTCTACGACCTCATCGATCCGCTGCGTTGTTATCCCCGGAACCATGCGGGAGTAATGGAGCAAATTCTGATAACCGGTCAAGTATTTGTACATCTCCGGATTCTCGACAATGGCGCCGACATGCCGAATCGCCTTCTCGTAATCCGTCCGGATGCTGTGCCCCCGGATGATCACGTCTCCCTTTGTCAAACCCATCAGTCCGACCATCATGCGTATTGTCGTCGTCTTACCCGAGCCGTTAGGCCCAAGGAAGCCGAATACTTCCGCTTGGGGAAGATCAAGTGTCAGCTGGTCGATAATCGTGCGTTTCCCGATCACTTTCGTGACGTTCTTCAACTGAACGACCGGACCGCTATTCGTTTGAAATTCCATCGTAAACCTCCTGTCCACTACTGGTAACTGCTCCTTTTTTCCTATGGAGCGTACCGCCTAATTCATTATAGCTGAACCTAAGATCGGATTGATAGTTCCTTTAGGAAAAATTAATACCTGCCCCTAAACGGCATGCCGCCGTTAGAGACAGGTATTATCCAATCTTTCGCGCAAGGTTATAAGGAAACGACCATCCGTGCTGCCGATACGAACGAAGCAGCCGGAGAAGGAGCAGGCTCGCTGCAGCAGTTGTCGGACTGCTTCAGCCTCGACAGATGAACGACGGAGCTCTGCTCCAGCCCGCTCATCTCATCCGGTCGGTCGAGCGCTGAGTCAGCCGTAACGATATCGTTGCAAGTATGGCAGCAGCCGAGCGGATAAACCATCCGATAAAAACCGGTCCGAAAAACAACATGTGCATGCTGATGATCGATTAATTTCCCACAGCCTACACAACAAATCTGTTCCTTCTGCATGATCGACCTCTCCTTTAAATCCT
The DNA here is from genome assembly GCF_024734895.1 of Paenibacillus spongiae. Lineage (NCBI taxonomy): Bacteria > Bacillati > Bacillota > Bacilli > Caryophanales > Paenibacillaceae > Paenibacillus > Paenibacillus spongiae. The sequence continues at coordinate 1,625,519 of NZ_CP091430.1, read as the reverse complement.
TTTTTTCTACTATATGTATCAAAAATATTAAATATGTTACATAACGTATCTATTTTCTTTAAGATTATGACAAATATCGCGTATTGTCAATATATTCAGGCAAAAATAGTGCTGATTTTGTCGTGTACAGTCTGATTAGAAGACCCGCCGAACAGGGCTTTCGTCGAAACGCCTGTGCATCATCCACTTCCTCTCCAGGATCTGCCCGCCCCTTGACAAAAGGCCCGTTCGCACAAATAACCTTTCCGGGCGGAAAATGTGTATTTATTATACACCCGGGAAGGCTCATATTCATGTGCAAAATAGCGTCATTCTTGTCCGCTCGACAGCGTATGCCCATACTGACGCCGGTAATAGGTTTGGTACGCTCCGGATTTGACCCTCCGCCACCAGCTTTCATGGTCCACATACCAGCGAACCGTCTCCTGAATACCCTGCTCGAACGTATAAACCGGCTTCCAGCCCAGCTCCGCCTCGATCGTCGAGGCATCGATCGCATACCGCCGGTCATGGCCAAGCCGGTCCGGAACAAACTGAATAAGCGTATCCGGCTTCATTAACAGCTTCAGGATCAGCTTCACGATATCGATATTGCGCCGCTCGTTATGCCCGCCGATGTTGTACACCGCCCCGGCCTTGCCGTTATGCAGAACCAGATCCACGGCAGCCGCATGATCCTGAACATGCAGCCAGTCTCTTACATGCAAGCCGTCTCCGTATACCGGAAGCGCCCGATCCTCAAGCGCATTCGTAATCATGAGGGGAATCAGCTTCTCCGGAAAATGATAAGGGCCGTAATTATTCGAGCAGCGCGTGATGTTCACATTCATTCCGTACGTCTCGAAATAGGCTCTGACCATCATATCGGCAGAGGCTTTGCTGGCCGAATACGGACTGTTCGGCGCCAGCGGCGTCGCCTCCGTGAAGCAGCCCGTGTCCCCGAGCGTGCCGTACACTTCATCGGTAGAGATTTGAACATACTTGCGGATCTGCAGCGTTCTGGCCGCTTCGAGCAGCACCTGCGTCCCTAACACATTGGTACGGACGAACACGCCCGGATCGGCAATGCTGCGGTCAACATGAGACTCCGCTGCGAAATTAACGATCGCATCGATCCGATGCGTGCGAATGGTGCGCTCCACGAGCTCCCGGTCGCCAATGTCCCCCTTTACAAAATGATATTGAGGCGAGTGCTGGACCTCCTTCAAATTTTCCAAGTTTCCGGCGTATGTCAATGCATCCATATTCACAATCGTATAGTTCGGATGTTTGCCCAGCATAAAGCGGATGAAGTTGCTCCCGATGAACCCCGCTCCGCCCGTGACGAGTACCTGCATACATTCCATTCCCCCAGCCCTGTCAGTGAAGCTTCCGCTTCTTAACCACTATTCTATGCGGTATGCGATAAGGAGGTATGGATGATCTGGCAACGATAAGGCGCAAGCAGGGGCCTCGTTCGTTATCCTGCTTAGCTCTTCGCATCCACCCTCAATCCCAGGGACGCATGCACATCCGTCAGCTCGCGGTAAATCCGATGAATCCGGTCGCGATTCGGACTCATCCTCTGCAGCTTCTGATGAAGCGCTTGAACGATGGCCGCCTGGAGACTCCGGTCAGAAAGAAGCTCACATCCGTAGACATATAAATTCTCTTCCCGGCGTCTCCATACCACATGACCGATCAGACTGAACTGCCATTCGCCGAACGTAATGAGCACACGGATCGTATAGTCTCTACTGACGGGAAACCGCAGATGCGCAGCAAACTGCAGGCCGGACGGACTCATATCATTCAATAGGACGGAAGTATGTCCGGTTTCTACGCTGCTGTCGAATACATGAACGATGGAGACCTTCGCTTGAATGCCTCCACGCAATCGAATACGCACATCTTTGCGGGAGACCCGCTTCAGCTTGTCGTTCAAGGCTAGTCCGCTCCTTTCTTAAATAAAAAAGCACATTGGAGTAATAGATACAATTTGTAACCATAGAGCTGCAGCTAAATAAGCGGAACCAAAGATCGATCCAAGAGAACATATCGTCGGCGCAGGAGTATATGTCCTATCTTTGATTCAGCTTATATAAATAGCCGATGCTTGTTGAATGACAGTTCCTTCAAATCGTAAGGCCATGATTTAAATTTATGATACAAATCGTAACAAGTCAATCCTTACTTACGGACTCTTCAACCGCAGAGGCGTTTTCATAAGACCACAGCATGCTCCATTTGCCGGACTCTTCTACGGCGTAACAAGGCTGGACGATTTCGAAGTTGCCGTAAGGACTGCGAAAGAGCTGCTTGACGACAACGCGGTATGCTTCCGCGAATTCGGGCGTCTCGTGATCCATCCTCCAGCCTGCGACGAGCTCCGGCTCCCCGACTTCATACTCGAACGTCTTCACCTCGAAGTCCTGCAGGACAATATGGGCGCGCTTCTGTATGTATCCGGCCTTGTCGAAGCGCTTCTGCATGAGCGGGTGGAACAATTCCCAAGCGCTGCCGAAGTCGCCCGCCTGCTCCGCCTTGTAGAACCGCTCCACAATTTCTGCAGCCCCGCCGCCGGTTTCCGGCTTGAACACGCGCGTGCCGTTATGCCATGTTACCCAAAGCGCCCCGATTATAATGACGCCAATGACCAGCCAGCCGACCGGCAAGCGTCTCATCCGTTTTCTTCTTATCAATGCGAAAGCCCCCTGTCCATAAAGCTATTTCACTTTATGAGCCGGGGGCTTGTTTTATGTACGTATGGCCGTCGTCATGTGATCTTTAATCATATTGTGGATCCGGGTACGCTCGGCATCCGTGACGATGTAATACCAGATGCCGCCGATCTTCTTCCCGCTTCCTTCAATCTCCACCGTATCGATCCTGTTTATGGCCGGACGATACTCCATCACGAACTTCTTCATATGCTCGAATGTGATGTCCGTCTTCACGCTGTCCCCAACTTCATTCAGCAAATCCTGTATGCGGGTCACGTTCGAGACGTTCATCGCGCTCTTCATCACTTCTTGCAGAATGGCGCGCTGTCTGGCATTGCGTCCGAGGTCGCCTTTCGGATCGTCGAAGCGCATGCGAGAGTACAGCAGCGCCTCAGAGCCGTTCAAGGACAGCTTGCCTTGCTTGAACTCATGGCCTCCATAATTGAAGGCAAAGGGATTGTCGACCTTCACCCCGCCGATCAAATCGATCAGCCGCGCAAAGCCTTCCATATTCACCTTGATGTAATAATCGATCGGGTAATCCAGAAAGTTCTCCACGGTTTGCAGGGACATCTCCACGCCGCCGAAGGCATACGCATGGTTAATTTTGTCCACCGACCCGCGTCCGATAATTTCCGTCCGCGAATCGCGGGGGATATTAAACATCAGTATCGATTGCTTAGCCGGATTGACGGTCAGCACGATCATCGTATCCGAGCGACCGCGGTCGTTCGGACGCTGGTCCACGCCCAATACGAGGACGTTGAAGGGCTCGCGGTTATCAAGCTTTTGCACGGCCGCCTCTTCCACCTTTGTCTTAACCTTCGATTTCACTTCGGGATCGCGGCTGACATACACGGGCTTAACCGGAGGTTCGTACATCTGGGCGACCGTTTTCTCCACGGAATGGTACATATACCAGACGTACGATCCCGATAAGACAACGATCAATGCAAGCGCGGCGCTGGACCAGATGAGGATTTTCTTCATTGGACGCTTCATCGTTCACGGCCTCATTTCGTTCTGGAATTTCTTTTCCTTGTTTTTATCGATACGATTCGTCTCTATTATAAGTTATTTTTGATACAATTTGTATCTTTATGAGTAAAAAAGCGCTGCTTCACGATAACAGCGCACGGTCAGCAGCCGGGATACGTACATAAAGCTCGGGAATTTTTCACCCGCTGTTATAGTGATAAAAAAAAGCGCTATAAGAAGGTATTCACGCTTCATTATTATATTCGTTAAGAAATTCCGCCAGCGCTTCTTTCCAATGACGCATGGGCGGGAAGCCGTTGCGTTCCAGCGCCTTGTGCGCCATTACGGAATACGCCGGACGCTTGGCGGGACGCGGAAATAGTTCTGTCGGTATGGGTTGGACGAATGTATTCCATCCTCCAAGCTCAAAGATCGAACGGGCAAAATCATACCAGGAACAGCTTCCGGTATTGGATACATGGTAGGTTCCATAGCATTCCGTATGGATCAGAGCGGCGATGCATGCTGCCAAATCAACCGTATACGTCGGGCACCCCACCTGGTCATCCACGACGGAGACAGAATCATGTTCCTCTGCCAGCTTCAGCATCGTCCGAACGAAATTATGGCCATGCTTCCCGTAAGCCCATGATGTTCGAACAATAAAAAACCGCGAATGCAGCTGCTGTACGAATTGCTCGCCCGCAAGCTTCGTCTTTCCATATACATTCTTAGGCAAGGCCGGCATAAACTCATCGTATGGCTGAAGACCAGCCCCGTCGAATACATAATCGGTACTGACATAGACCAGCTTGGCGCCAAGCTTCTCGGCGATAACGGCGACATTCCTCGTCCCGTACGCATTGACTCGATAGGCTTCGTCCGCCTCGGTCTCCGCCAAATCTACTTTCGTATAGGCAGCCGTATGGATGATCGCATCAAACTTCGATGAACCCAGCTGCCGCTCCACGAGATCGAAGCTGGAGACATCCAGCTGTTCGCGCCTGAAGGGCGTCACTTCGCAGCCTCTATTCCGTAGACATTCGGTTATATCCGTGCCCAACTGACCGCCTGCGCCCGTAACGGCAACCTTCATACTGATCCCCTCCCGGCTGTTATAGAAACGAATTTATACATGGAGCAAAACCGCTGCAGGCGTAGTATACTTCCAATCGCATTTATTCCGAATCTCTTCGGAATCATTGATGCCGCACTCGCACGATGCTGCTTGCATTCGTTCACTCGATATGGAAGTTATTATCGGCGTCCTGAAGACAAGGGTGCAGCTTATCCTTATCCGATAAGACAAGATCGGAGGACGGCCATACGATTCCAAGCTCCGGGTCCGACCACAGGATGCCCCGGTCATGCGTCTTCGAATAATACTGGTCCACTTTGTAGAACACATGCGTGTTAGCCGTTAAGGTGCAGAAGCCGTGCGCGAACCCTCTGGGCACGAGCAGCAGGCGGTTGTTGGATTCGCTGAGGATCACACCGGTCCACTGGCCATAAGAAGGCGAGCCTTGGCGAATATCGACGACCACGTCATATATGGCGCCTGTTACAACCTGTACGAGCTTCGTCTGCGCCATGGGTGCCAGCTGATAATGGAGGCCGCGAAGCGTGCCCGCCGCTTGGGAGAAGGAATGATTCTCTTGTATGAAGGCGCAGTCGATTCCCGCTTCCTCAAACCGTAATTTATTGTAGCTCTCGGTAAAATAACCCCGATTGTCCCCGAAGACGTCTGTCTCCAGCATGATGGCGCCTTCCAGTCCGGTCTTAATGATTTTCATAGAGGGATCCCTCGCAATCAGTCAGTTTCGGATCTTCATAAGTATATGCATCCTGTCCCTGATTGTTGAAGAACGGTTACAGCCTAATCGAAAATGGAATGAATCGCGAATGGGTGAATGAGGAGGGTGAAATGACTTCGTTAACATTGAGGAGACATTCAATGGGGAAGGACCCACATACAAGCGAACCTGTACATGGGTCCATGCACATGACGTATGGATGATTAAGAAATTGGCGGCGTGTCTGTAACGTCATGATCACTCACAGTAATCACGTCAACGTACTTCGTTCCTTTACCTTCCATCGTCATGCTTACTTCCAGGGTTTGCAGCTCAGGCTGTTTCCACTCTTGCTTTGCCATACTATCACCTCCTTTCAATACGTTTCAACGAGACTTCTCGTCATGGATTTCATAAATCGGTAGACAATCACGCAGCGCATCAAGAATCTCGTTTCCGGCTGAAATGCATCCTTCGGGCGGGGCATACCGCCTAGTTGGTTCAAGGTCGCTTGTATGCTGCCAGCATTCAACACGCCGCTTACGTCCGGATCCTTGCACAGCTGCTCGAGCTCCTGCTTAAAAGCAGGCCACGCCGGAAGAATCCGATGGATCCAGTCCGCCCCCTGGGTGCCGCGCACCCGTTGGTTCAACCGGACCTGATCCGGCAGGTAGCCCTTCGTCGCGTGCCTGATGAGCGCACGGTCCATTCCTTGTCCGACGTACTGCTCAATCGGCACGGACAGGCAGAACCGCACGACTCTCGGATCGCAGGTCGGATCCCGCTCCCATACCGAATATTTCAACGAAAGCTTCGTGCTCTTCGTTCCTCTCATATTGGCAATGATCAAGCTCTGCAGGTGATTGCTTCGGGCCTCCATAGCATCCTTTCGCAGAAAACCGCTAATTTGGCCGTCCCGCTCCTGAAGCTTGCTGAACACATCCGTCCTCCGGATAAATTCCGGATGGATCATGCGCGGTATATCCGCCTGATCGTTAATCAAGGACCGTTCCGGCGCCGTCGAGAACGCTTGTCTCCCTATGGCCTTCAGCAGGCGGGATTGATTTATGCCCTGCCGACTGCTGTAGAGCTTGAGCTCGCGGTACAATTCCACCCACTTCAGCTTCTTTAAGAGCAGCCCGTAGTAATAAGAGGCCGGCCCCCATGAGATGGTCTGGTTGCCTCTGGCGCCAAGCAATAGAATCTTAACATCCTCTTGCCGTGCCTTCTCGAATATGCCTTTGATCCAGAACGTATTCTCAAAATATTTGTACGGCATCTCCAGCAGCTCCAGCCAGTCGTCCACTTCGGATAAAGGGCTTGCTCCGGGAAAATCCAACAGGTTGCCGCGTATATTCCCGACATACCGGATGGTTTCTTCGATATAAGGCGTTTCATCCGCCACTCTTCCGTGTGCCATCCAATCCTTGAAATCGCGGGCCGGCACATAGCTGTAGGCATGCAGCGGCTTATCGAAGTCCCGCAACCGGCTCGCTGCGAAGCTTGCGATGGTCCCCGAATCAAGCCCCCCGCTGAGCGCAGCCCCTACTTGCCCATGCGTTCGAAGTCTGGCATCCACCGCTTGCTGCATCACATCCCGGAAGGCCTCCGCATACTCCCCGCGAGTCTTCATTCTCAAGTACTCGCGGGGAGCCAAGGAACCATACTGAGCGAGCGACATTTGCCCGTCTCTGATCGTGAAGCTATGAGCGGGAGGGACCAGATGAATATTCCGATACACCGTGGAGTTCGTATCGCCGGATTCGACCATGACGGGTATGGTCATAAACTCCGCGAGCCATAACTCGTTAAGCTCTTTCTTTACATCATCCAGGACAAATAACGGTTGTATCGCGGTACAGAAGGCGAATTGCCGCCGGTTGTAATGATAATAGAGCGTTCGGTTCCCGTATAAGTCCCGCGCACCGAACAATTGATGCTTATCCTCGTCCCAGATGACGAATGCATAATCGCCGATCAAATATTGAGGAGACGACTCGCCCCAATTCCGATAGGCCAGCAGAATGAGCTCGCTGTCCGGCATACGCTTTCTGTCGTAATACGGCACCTGCAGCCGGTCGAACAGCTCGCTGCGATTATCGATAATGGCATCGGCCGTAATAGCCAGCTTAAGATCGCAGTTATAATAAGGCAGCTGCTCATGAACCGATTCGGGCGTAATCCACTGGGCGCAGCAGCCCATGAACACCGAGCCGCTGTTCCATGTTTGTATATCATCGGCAGGATATTTGTGCAGGGCATGCATCACTTGATCCCTAAGCTCAAATGATATGGGGGCTTGATCAAAATTGACGATGCCAGTAATCGCGCTCATGTTATCCTCCTGAATAGATACCCGCTGGGCAGGCAGAATGTTCTTACGATCGTTGTTGTTCCCGGATTTCCTTGAACTTAATAGATAGGTAGAATTGACTACCCTTCGTTCACCAGTCCCTGATACGCCAACAGCTTGCTGAACGTCCCCCGCGTTTCTCTCAGCAGCTGCTGGTAGCCGCCGCTTTGGATGATTTCCCCTTGCTCCATGACAATGACTTGATCGGCATTCCGGATCGTTGATAGACGGTGGGCAATGACAATGACGGTCATGCTCCCCTTCAATCGCTCCAATGTCTTCTGCACGACCGCTTCATTCTCGGTATCGAGTGCGCTCGTCGCCTCATCCAATACGAGAATCGATGGCTTGCGGAGTATAGCTCTTGCCAATACGATCCGCTGCCGCTCGCCGCCGGACAGCCGGATTCCCCGATCCCCGATCGTCGTGTCCAGCCCTTGGGGAAGAGCGCGCACAAACGCATCGGAAGCCGATTGCGTTAGCGCTTCCCACAGCTGCTCCTCACTTGCATCCGGTTCAACCATCATCATGTTTTCTCTTATGCTCATATTGAATAAGAACGGATCCTGCGAAACGTAGCTGATCGAATGTCTTAACGCCAGAATCTTCTCTCTCGTTAACAGCTCGCCGTCTACAATGACTTCTCCCTTCTCGGGGAGGATCATTCCCATCAGCATATCAATCAAGGTGCTTTTGCCGGCACCGGATTTTCCAACGATTGCCGTCATACCGTTAGCCGGTATTCGAAGGTTAATGCCTTTAAGCGCATATACGGCCTGATCCGGGTTGTAACGAAAGTATACGCTGCGGCATTCGATTCCTTTCACGACCCGAATAGCCGCTTCCTTGCTGCCATCTGACAGAAGCTCCTGCTCTCTGGCTTCCTCGCATTCCCTCTGCATCGCCAGCAAACTGTTAAAGGCTGGTATCGTGGTCGTGATTTGTTCCAAGCTGTTCTGGATGCCTGTGAATCTTGGCCATAGCCGCGCGAAGATGATAATAATGAGCATGAGCTGCTCCGGACGTACAACGAATACATTCAACGATAGAAAGACGAATAATACGATCAAGACGGCCGCGGTCGAGCTGTAGAAAAATTGCGTCGTGGACTGCAATTTGGTCAATTGAACGATATTATGCTCCATACGCGAGCACAACGAGCGGAACCAAGCCATATGGGAATGCTCCAGACGGTTGCTCTTGATATCCTTGATGCCGTTGAACTGCTCCGTTACCCCTGCAAAATATTGCTGAGAAAGCGCCGTTGTCCGGTCCCCCAATGTTTTGGCGTGCTTGATGAACCTGCGGGAGAATAGAGCAAGCAGTGCGCCGCTGATCATCACGACCAGCGTCAGCTTGACCGAGATCCAGAACGCGAAACTGAGCTGAACGACCGTAAAGACAAGCGATGTCGCCAGGCGCAGGAACAGATGCGTCCCTTGGGCGACGCGGGCCAGCTCCGACGTGAGAATATGATTGAAATCGGACTTTCTTTTGCTTAGATAGAATTTCCAATTCGCCTGCAATAACGACTGGTAGGTTTCGAGCCTCAGGTAACGGATGAAGCCCTGCTGCATCTTGATGTTCATAATGGCTTGATTCCGCTGCAGGAGTGCTTGCCCGATAATCAGAACGAGATAAGCGGCCAGCACGATCGGCACATTATAGCGCTCCGGGATCTGATCCAGCCTGCTTATTAGCCCGGATAGAAAAGGAACGTCCGCATGGCTGACATCGAATACACCTATGAGGCCGAGCATCGGGATCAGCAAGTAAATTCCGATTCCCTCAAGAAAGCTGATGACAATCATACCTGTCAGTGTAATATACAGCTTGGCTCCGGCGAATGCATGCAGCTTCTTCAGATAGAATATGATCTGCGCCATTGTTCTTCTCCCTCTATGAATTAGCCTGATGTTTCATGCGCCGCCAGAACCATAGGAAGGGCCGTAATGGAAAATATAAAAAGTGCAGCGGCTTGGGCAGCGGCAATAACGCGGTATCCAATGAGCTCGGGTATAGCCGCTCCGCCATATACCGCCATCGTTGACGATTGGACATCATGGCGAATATATACCCTTTGTAATGCGTGTTGACATCCTTGCTTGATTGCAAGTTAGTGACGTCCTTAATGATGAACAAAGCCCTTCTTGCCAAACGGCGCGAGTGCCCCCCTGAGGTAAGCGGCCGAAGCGGTTCCGGGATCGGGGTCATAAATAACTGCGAGGCCAGCAGTACGGCTTGCCCTCCGATATGAATCCCCTCATGCTGCTGCATTAGCTTGAGCAGCGAAGCTGCATGCAGAGGACTTCTGATCAACCGGTCCATATCGGCCAGCCAGCGCAACCGGAACCATCCATGACGGGCCCCGTGAGAAGTAAGATAATAGAACAGATCCTCGCTTCCAAGAAAATAAACCGGGAAGCCGGAAATCGCGCTCGATCTCCTCCGGTTCCACAGCTCATCGAAAGCAGGCTCTGCGACGGTTGAGGGGTTCAGTCTCCAATGGATTTCGATCTGCACTTCCTTCTCGGGATGCGTATACGATACATGATGCGTCTTCATCTTCAAGTCATTCAATACGCGGGGCACTTCATGATCCTGCCGATAACCGGATGCAATCAATACGCGCTCGGCTTCCTCAAGCTTGTTCTCCGGAATGAGAATGTCCAAATCCTTCGAGGTGCGATGGGACAGGCTGCCATACAGCGCCTCCGCAAGGACCGGCCCTTTTAGAACCAGCGAGCGAATCCGATGCTCCTCCAATAGCCGGCTAACCCGCTCCATCTCTGCGGTCAAGTGCAGCATATGGAACGTATTCTTATTGTAAGCGGCCTGAAGGGAGTTCATTACGCGCGCAGGCACATGCACGCTGTTTAGTCGTTTTAAATGCAGGTAGAGCAGCGGATAGACCCGGTGATGGGACCCCAGCCGGAGAAACAATGCCCAGTCTACATCACGGAAGTCGTCTGACGAGAACGCGGAAGAACCCGCATCATCATCCATCCTTAACAGCCGAATAAGCAGCAGTAGTTCTCTAGGTAACGCGCTCACCGGCAGATTGAACTCGTCAGCCATGGATTGTGCTCCTTTGAACCCCTTTGGAATGAATGATCTTGCCGAACACCGCAACCACTGTGAATTTATCTTTCTCATCGGCGCCGGTAAGGTAGATGTTCGAGCTTCTCAGCCAGGCGTGCGCAATCATTTTGCCTGAAGCATCCTTCGTCACGCCCATGTAGAGGGTCGAATCGATTTTTCGCCGTTCCAGCATCTTCATGGCTGCAATCGCGGTAACGAGACATTTGCTCTCCCACCAGGTGCGGCGGCTTACCATGTGAATGGCACGCGATACATCCAGCAATACGGCTTGATTGCCGGCATCGCGGTCATAGGAGCTTTCCGCCATCTTGGTCCCTAGCGAGGGAGCGACCTTCGAGAATGGCAAGGCTTTCAGTATTCTGGCCCAACCTAAGTAAATAAAGGCCTCCAGCACCAACCTCTTCATATGCGGCTTCATGGCAAGGAATATCCTTATTCTCCTTCTCAAGGTTCTAATTCCTTTCCTCATTAAAGTATGGGCTGTGACACGATCTCCAGCATCTGATTCCGGATCTCGTGTGCGGTAAATCCCGCCGATGGTCTGGTAATGCGTTGCATATCCATCCGGCCTGCTGCGGCAACGGATGTTGTAAAGTGCCATTGCTCCAAGCCCATAAGGGGAATAAGCAAATTCCGGTAGGTGTGATAACGTAAGAGCGGGAAGCGTTCCAGCCCCGATACCGGTTCGATCGTTACCTCCGTGACGGTCTGATCGGTCTTCACCAGTTCAAATACGCCGCCAAGCGGGATGGGAGTCTTGCAATAAGAACTCTTGACCGGAATGGCGTATTTATTCACCTCGTCGTAGAGCGGTCGATACCGGCCCAGCTCCATGCCGAGCTGCTCCACGCTTTCCTGCCACAGCTTCTGCTGCGGGTAGGAAGGTATGACTACCGGTTCTCCATCCGGTGAACTGGCCACGGGAATAATATCGTCGCTGAGCAGCGTATAACCCTTGCTGACAAATGCAGCGGCCAGCGTGGACTTGCCTGCGCCGGAGTCGCCGACGATGGCATAAGCCTTCTCTCCAATGACGACTGCGCTGCCATGAAGAGGCCATACTTTCCGCTGGAACAGTATCGCTCCCATACACGTGCCAAGAAGATACAGCCTGATCTTCTGAAAATCGGCATCTACTGCCGGAGACACGGTAATTCTTCGCCCGTCCTCAATCCCGAAGACGGCGACTCCCGGAACGTCAAGAAAGAATGTTCCGTTCTTCACGGCATAGTAAGTCTGATAATAGGCGGCATCTGCCAGTTCGGCCGACAGATCTCCGAAGACAATTTCAATATCAGCCTCGCCCTGCGCTTCCTCGGCCAGCATTAACTCCGGCAGTGCAAGGTCGCTGACGATATAGAGTCCGAATGCCTTGTAGATCGTAGTTGCCCCCATCCGTTATTTATTCAAGTATGCCGATGCCCATTGGTAGAGATGATTTCCGAAAGGAATCTTTGCTTTCGCGCGGTCTATCTTTCTTGTGATATGATCCAGCTTGGTTCGCAGCCGGATTTGCTCATTGTGGCTCTTCTCCAGCCGCTTCTCCAACGACCGGAGCGTGATCTGCAATTGCAGAACCTGCGGATGAACGGCATCATCACCGGTCGGCAGTTCTGCCAAATCCAGGTTGTCATCTGCTTGGTCGAAGTCAGCCGACATTCGATAATTCTCGATCCATCGGCAGCCCGCAGCTTCAGCCAGCTGTCTGGTTCGCAGCTGCAGCAGCTCTTCGTCCGGTTTGGACTCGAATCGGACGCCCGTGATGCGCTCGGCTTCCGCCAGCTCCTCGCTGTAACCAAGTTCATGGAATAGCTCAGCGCCTAACACCCGGCAGTACATTTCGATCTCTTCTTTATCGAGCACTTCTTTCCAAATATGCAATGAATCCGGATGCGGCTCCGTATGCCGGCCGACGAACGGATCGCCGACCCCCATGCTGAAATATAAATCCGATTTGGAGGTATCCATGAAATTGCCGTACTTCTCAAGACCTTCTTCATATGTAATCCCTAAGAAGCCGCACAACTTGAGCAGTTCTTCTTGCGGGCTCGTGACCATCTTCTCGTAATACAAGCGATACGAATGCGGATTTTCCTTGGCAAAATAATTGCAGTAACGAAGCAGTCCGATCGTAATGTCCGCCATCTTGATATTGAATTTGGGACTTAGCAAATCTTCTTTTAATTGAAAACGATCGCCCGTATGCCGATTCACTTTCTTATAGGAAGAAATAACGGCGAGCGGGTTTCGAATAAGCCATATTCGTTTGGACTGCGGGAAGAGCGCATCCAGAAATTCCAAGACATAATAGTAGCGTGGGGACTTATCGACGACCATCTCCGCTTCCCCGCTGCTCTGCAGGAGCCCGTTATAGGTCTGGAGAGCGAATGACTTACAAGCGCGAATATAGGTATCATAAGGTAAGACGCCATTGAAAAATTGTTTGACGATCTCCTTGCCGCCATAAGGCCGCTGAGGCGCAAGATGCAAGTCGTACAGGCTCATCAGAAACCACATTTCCTGCGCAGCGAATATTTTCCGATGATTCTGAAGCATGACCGTGGCGAGCGAGCTGCCGCTTCGGGGAGTACTGAGCAGGAATATGAGATTATTGCCTTTGGAATCAATCAATTTGGAACCCCCTTAAGACAGCCCTCTATTTATATAGTTACGATATGTAGCAATTATAGCACAAACAATCCGATTTGTATCTAAATTTATGCACTTTATAATGAATTTCTGGATGATTTCATGGCCGACAGGATGACGGTCACGATTAAACAAACCACAATGCCCAAGCTCGCTCCCGTAACATCTATCAACACGTCATAAATGGAAGAGGTTCGCTCCGAAGACAGGGACTGATTCCACTCATCTGCAGCGGCGACGGCCGCGGCAATAACGATCGGCAGCAAGGCGCTTAACCACAGGCGTCTGCTAAACTTGTATACCATCGCAAAGGCGATAACCGCTAAGCTTGCATACATAAATAAATGCGCGCTCTTTCTAAATAGAAATTCAATGAAACGATACGGATCATGCCAGGGAGAATAGACAGTATCCATGTAAGTGATATGGATATCGGGGAACACGCGCCGGGCCCAAGCGATATCAATATGCTGCTGCAGAAAGGGAATGATGCTCTGCTCTTCGTAGGATTGCGAGGAGAACAGGAAAATGAGTACGCCCCAAAACAAAAATAACAGAATAAACCAATGTCCCTTATGTACCCGCTTTGGTTTTTGCTTTGACCTGATCATATGGACCTGATTCACCTCGTTTATGACTCCGGTTGTTCGCTACAAGGATAATAAGGGGATCTGCTCCTTCACCCCCTTATTCATATTGGGCCGTCCGACGGAATAATACGCAAACTCCGTACCGGTTACCTGCTCCTCGCTAAATATATTTCTGCCGTCTATCAAGTTCGGGGACTTGAGCCAGGATTGAATATCGTTGAGCGTAATACGCTGGAATTCATCCCATTCCGTCAATATGCATAATGCATCCGCTTGAACCGCTGCCTCGGCAGCCGTCGGGCAATATTGCACATCCAGAGCAGAGAAGCTTCTTCTAAAATTGTCCGCTGCGACCGGGTCATAGGCACGAACCATCGCTCCCCGCTCCAGCAGGGAAACGATGATTTCATAGGCCGGCGTGTCTCTGACGTCATCGGTCTCCGGCTTGAAGGACAATCCCCATATGGCAATCGATTTGCCGTGAAGATCCCCCAGGATCGCTTCCAGCTTTCGGATGACATTATAGCGCTGATCATGATTCACGTCGACGACCGACTTTAATAATTTGAAATCATAATCGACATGACCGGCGATTTGAATCAATGCCTGCGTATCCTTCGGAAAACATGAACCTCCATAACCGATGCCGGCCTTCAAGAAAGAGGAGCCGATCCGTCTGTCCTGCCCCATGCCCTCTGCGACCATCGTCACGTCGGCACCGACCTTCTCGCATATATTAGCGATCTCGTTAATGAATGATATCTTCGTGGCCAGGAAGGCGTTAGAAGCATACTTGATCATCTCGGCGCTTCTCACATCGGTCACGATAATATTTGAAGTAAGCGGTTCATGCAGCTCGACAAGCTTCATCTGCGCGTAAGGGCTGCGTGTTCCGATCACGATCCGGTCAGGATTCATCGTATCCTTGATCGCCGATCCTTCTCTAAGAAATTCAGGAACCGAGGCCATCGCAACCGTATGTCCCGTGTGGCTGCGAATAAGATTTTCGAGCTTCTCGTTCGTTCCAACGGGAACGGTACTTTTGACGACAAGAATAGTGTCTTGGCTGATTGACAATGCGACTTCCTTCGCCGCTTCCATGATGTAGCTTAAATCCGCTTCGCCGTTCGGCAATGATGGGGTACCTACGGCAAGCCATATAATGTCAGCCTGTTTGACGGCGTAGGCTAAATCCGTTGTGAATTGCAGCCGGTCCTCGGCGGTGTTCTTATCGATCAGCGCTTTGAGTCCAGGTTCGTAGATCGGAACCTCGCCTCTCTTCAATCGTTCGATCTTTTCTGCCGCTTTATCCACGCAGATGACCTCATGACCCAAATCGGAGAAACAAACACCCGATACGAGCCCGACATAACCGGTTCCAATGACGGCAAGTTTCATATTCTTTCACCTCTGATTCTGTTCTGAACGTTTAAGTATGAATCGACTCTCCGGCACAACTCAAATCTTCATGCAATATTGGGCAACTTCTTTCCATGTGCTGTACAGCTCCACCACTTGGTTGATTTCCTCTTGCAAGCCGCTCTGCACGATAATGACCTCGAGCTCCGAATTGGCACGTATACTGTGCAGCGTTTTCATGGGAATATGGAGCACATTGCCGGCTTTGACATGCATGAAATTGCCGTTCTGAACGAATTCGCCGTCACCTTTGACAATCGTCCATACCTCTTCACGGGCGGAATGCAGCTGATAGCTTACATTTTTCCCTTCCAGAATCCCGACCCGTTTGGTCAGCACGCAGCGTCCGTCTTCATACTTCTGATCATCCAGAATGCGAATCCATCCCCACTGCTTCTCCTCATACATAGGTCCTTGATCGTAATCAATAAAGTCCTTAATTCTTGGACTCGCGCTTTTGTCGGTAACTAGAATGCCATCCGGACTAACGGCGACCACTACATTCGATAACCCTAGAATCGAGACCGGAATATCGATTTCGTTGATGAGATGCGTATTCAGGCAATCGGGGCTAATCGTGCCCTTCCCGATCTGATTATTTTTCATTTCCTCTGTCAGCGTGTTCCATGTGCCGAGATCCTTCCAGTACCCGTCGTATGGCAGCACAACGATATTAGCCGTCTTCTCGACAACCTCATAATCGAAGCTGATTTTCGGCAGATGATGATATTGCTTTGCTAGCGCTTCATACTGGATGGGCAGCCGGTATTGCTCCAGTATTTGCAGGATGTGACCGAGCTTGAACGCAAATACGCCGCAGTTCCATAAAGCGTCTTGACGGAGCAATACTTCGGCCTGCTCTTCCGTAGGTTTTTCTCGAAAATGATCCACACGCTGATACGCGGCGGCAGCTCCGCCGACTCCCGGTATGATGTAGCCATACTTGGATGAAGGATAAGTAGGCTTGACTCCAATCAGTGCCAGATCCGCCCCCGAGGACAGCAGCACCTCTTCAAGCTGTTTCACCGATTCGAAAAAATGACTCTCCACATAAGGATCGACCGGCAGGATTGCCACGACTTCATCCAGACTTACATCCTTGAAGGAATATAAGAAGGTGGCAGCAAGTGCGATCGCGGGAAACGTATCCCTGCGTTCCGGTTCAATAATGAGCGGCACGTCTACCCCGATCTGACTTTGCATGATTTCGATTTGCGACTGGCTCGTCGCAATATAACTCGAATGGCTGAGGCCGCTTGCGGTGATCTGTCCCCATACGCGCTGAACCATCGAAACTAGCTCATGCTCTTCATTCTCGAGCACCTTCAGAAATTGCTTGGATCG
The DNA here is from genome assembly GCF_024734895.1 of Paenibacillus spongiae. Classification (NCBI taxonomy): domain Bacteria; kingdom Bacillati; phylum Bacillota; class Bacilli; order Caryophanales; family Paenibacillaceae; genus Paenibacillus; species Paenibacillus spongiae. The sequence goes on along the minus strand of NZ_CP091430.1, from coordinate 1,608,589 downwards.
TGCATCATTGGATAATGGCCATAAACGTTTGCCCGAGCCTCCCGATAGAAGTACTAATTTCATCTCCATCCCTCCAATCTCTCTATCTATATTCAGATCGATATGAGCAATTCACGATACTTTTCCAGCGATATATTCCTTCTCAAATGTTGATCCAAATATTTTCTTCCTTGCAATCCGCAATTCATAAGTTCCATTCCATTCCGGTTATACAGCTTTTTCAATTGTTTAATGATTTCTCTGTAATCTTGAGGTTCAGCCACTAAACCGCATTGACTTTCAACAATCAATCGATAGGCTTCGCTACCCTCCTCCAGGACGCCCAATATAGGCTTTCCTGCTGCCATAACCCCGTATATTTTGCTAGGAACCGATACGCCCTTGATGCCTTTTTGGTTGACGACCAAGTGGACATCCGCAGCGTTTAATGAGTATTTGAGGTCATCTTTAGGCTGGTAAGGAAGAAAGTGAACGTTCGTTAAGTCATGCTCTTCAACATACGCCTTCATCTGTTTCTTAACGGCCCCTTCACCTATAAATACAAAGGAGAGATCGCGATATTCTTTAAACTCCGCCGTTATTTTTATCAAATTTTCCAAGTCGTAAAACAGACCTAAATTTCCCGAGTACATGACGATAAATTTATTTTCCCAACCGTTTCTGATAATGAAATCAGATACTTGTGGATGTTCCTTCGTTAACGGAGTGATCTCTTCTTCATTCGTCCAGTTATTAATAACGGAGTTTTCCGTGACATTCCGATCTGCGAACCGCCTGATCAACGTTTCTTGCATATCATGTCCAACCGTTATGATGTGGTCGGCATACCGGCAATTGATCGTATCCAGCCATCTTGCCGCCTTAACGATCCATTTATTTTTCATGAAGCCTACAGCCTCGGCCTGCTCAGGATTAAAGTCCTGAATATTGTAAATATGCTTGGATTTCTTCAACCGTTTGCCAATCGTTCCGATTAACCCTCCCAGTATGGGCGGTTGCGAAATCGTATAGATGATATCGAATTTCTTTTGTTTAAATACCAATAAGTTGGCATAAAAAAAGTAAGTTGCGATATAACGCAGCCTACTTATTTTGCTTCGTTTATTGACCATCGGAAGCCGGATACGGATGATGCGAATATGCTCCAGCTGATCGTATTCCACTCTTCTCTTGTCTGTATGTTCCTCGCCGGCATAACCGGGCTGTGCGGCAATAACCGTAATGTTAAAGTCATGCTGAAGATGTAAGCATAACTCGGTCAACAGCTGTCCTGTCGATGCCATGTCAGGGTAAAAGTAGTTAATGACGAATACAATATCCGGTTTCTTCATTTGATAACCTTCTCTCGCATTTCATACCAATTTCTTGTCTCTTGCATACTTTTCCTGAGTTACTTTTCGTTCACATGAAGATATGAAATTCAAAAAGTCAACATATGAATATGCCTCGCCCTGAAACATATATTGCTCCCTCTTCTTGCTTCTATTCTTCATATAGTTCTTAATCTCCGACACCATTGAATTAACACTTCTTGGATTAAAATATCTCGCATAACTTCCACAGACTTCTCTTGCGTAAGGCAGATCTGATACCAACACATCAATTTTATTGAGCATTGCCTCCTGAAGAGGTAAACCAAGGGTCTCGGTCAGTGAGGGGAAAATTAACGCATCTACATTATTGTACATCCAGTACATGGATTCATATGGAATTTTTCCAGTGAATTTGATATATTCTGAATCTTGTCCCTCAGTTGTAATATATAACGTAATTTTTATAGCTGACTCTTCGTTATATTTAGTTATCGCTTTCACAAGTCTTGCAATATTCTTATATTTATCCATACTGGTCGGATAAATAAATTGGAGTGTATCGCTGCTCTCGAATGCAATTGAAGGCAAAGGTTTCATACGCTCATCTACATTGGATGTTATTAATGAAGGCCGAATGACTTTAATTTCTCCCTCATAACCGTACTTCTCTTTGATTGCATCCTTGACCCATTCCGTTTGGACAATGATGCCTTTAACTTTATGCAAACCAAATTTATGAATTAGACTTAAAACTATATTGTACTTAATAAATATCTTCGGGTTGATCTCACTAATCTTTAGTTTCGAGAGGTGTATTGACTGATGGACAAACATATATTGTGGTACGGTACAACTGCTCAGAAAGGTATTTGATAAACAAAGATAACAATCGGCGTTAATTTCTTGGATTAGTTTTAAGATCATTCTCTTATCGAACAAAAATTTCTTTATTAGATTTTCTTTAGGTTTGTACAAGATTCTTAATTTTTCGCTTGAATACATCATTAATTCCCGAATAGAAACAATTATGGTAATTTTGTAATCATCTGTATGTTTCAGATGCTCATGAAAATCACTTATAACGTTCTTAATAACAGTTAAACTACCTCTGCTATTCAATGCTTGTGCATTAATTAAAATATTGATTGCCATTTTAATTAACCTCTCGCCTTATAATATCTTTCCGCTTATTGCTGCTTTTATCGATAATTTTATGGATCGCGCATAAGAGTAAGGATGAAGCTTTCTCCATAAACTAAAATCTACCTTCCAGTTTGACTTAAAATCATCCATATTACTCAATACCCATTGCAAACCCTCAATGAGATTTTTCGTGTCCGTAGGATCAATAACTAATCCGTTTCTTTTATTGTATATAATGTCCTTAGTAGCTCCAGCGTACTTTGAGGACAAAACGAAAGTTTTTGTCGCAATCGCTTCGTTTACAACAAGCCCCCAAACTTCTATTATGGATGGAAAGACGAGACAATCCGCTTCCAATAAGTAAGAAGTCAGTTCTTCTTGTTGTTTATAGCCTTCAAAATGAATTTGGCTTTCCAGCTTATATTCACGCACACTTTGTTTCAAAAGCATCTCGTCAGGACCCGATCCGACAATTTTTAGATTCCAGTTTTTGGAATCAAGCGTTTTCAAAGCCTCAATAATTTGAGTGACTCCTTTTCTCTCAATGAGTTGTCCTATAAACAAAAAGTTCACTTGCGTCGTATTATTTCTCTTCACACTCTGATTAGCAGCGTATTTTTTGTATTCCTCGTAGAAATACCTAATATTCACTGTATTATAGCCTGTAACGATTCTTGAACTGTCTACCCCGTAATGTTTCAAGCATTCTGCAGCTGCCGTTCCATATGTAACAAAATTATTTGTCATTTTAAAAAAGCTTCTTCGAATCAGATTCACGATTCCATTTTTCACGCGGCTGCTCTCTAACGTACTTCCCCACCAAACAACATATTTCTTATTAAATAGCTTGCAGTAAAGTAATGCCGACCAATACGCTAAGGAATCATAACCGGCAGCCATAACGACATCCGGTTTAAATTTTACTAATTTGTAGAACAATCCTGGGTTAATATGAACTCCCAGATCCATCTTCTGAACATAATAATGAATGCCCTTCAAGCATTCATAATTATACTGGATCTCACCATGGTTAATATTCCAATGCCTATTCCTCTCACGTTCCTCTAGGTACCAAACAGTTAAATCAATTTCATTATCCGTATTTAATCGATTTAATACCGGTATTCGATATGGAGCAATAGTGTTAGTAAGGAGTAACACTTTTACCATAATTAATTCTCGCTCCTTCTCCCCATCGATTCCTATAGTAAATAACGGCTAAAATCCCGCAGAATAAATAAAATAACTTATGCATCCAAAGCGTAAAGCTGAACTGCATCTCCACCATATTCAACAGTACAATAGCAGAAATGATATAAGCTATCGGATTTTGGGTTTGGGTCACTTTCAATATAAGAAAGCTAACCATCATAAATACGACTACTAAAACCATACCGCCAATCACCCCATTTTCAGAAAAGCGTTCAAGGAATACATTATGCGGGTATCCAAGTTTAGAGTGGGCAGCAAATCCCCCTGTTCCCACGCCTAAAAACGGGTTGTTACTGGTCATTTCCAAAGCATCTTGCCAGGCTATTTGTCGTTCGCTTATAGAGGCACCTTTATCGTCACTTGTTAATAATTCAACATTATCTTGAACTTTCCTCATCATTTCTGGGTTATAAGCCCCTACAGCAAATACCCCCAGAACTAAAATAGGTATGACTAAAATTGCTTTACCCAGCCCACGTTGGTAACGTATCGCGACTATGAGTAAATAAACGATTGCAACTGATACTGATATTAGTGTTCCTCTCGTATTCGTATTAATCAGAATGTAAAGGAGAACAATAAAGGAGGCCACCTGACCGAGTTTTAACATCGTATTACTTTTCTGTAATAACCAGAAGAAGTTTATTAATACACCTATAGAAATCAATAGACTGAACGGAATCGGATGAGCAGAACCTATTGTGAGTCTCTTATAATCCACTCCCCAAAACTGAACTATTGCATATATACCTAGGACTAATGAAACGACCCACGTGCTCATAACCACATTCTTTATTGCATTTTGCAAGTTTGGATGATTTGAAAGCCCAACACGGGCAACAATGTAAAAACCAATTCCAAGAGTAAAGTACTTAGCCGAAATCATTATTGCAGCATTTTGTAGTGGGGAATATAAAGAACCGACCACTAGTATCCAGCCAAGCACTATAAAGCCAACATCCATAAAACGTAACGAAAACTTTCTATTTTTATTCACACTTCGCAGAAGAATGATCGAGAATGCAATCATGGGAGCAAGCGCACTCGATAAATCGTTACCATCGGCGATTGGCGCCTGATCAAAGACATTTGGTTGATCAAATGCACTGCTGATCAAATATGTCTGAATGGATATTGCCAGTCCGACTTCTGATTTCCAAAGTGAAAGGAATAAAACAACGAGGCAAATAGCTAATGTTGATATCATAGCAATCTTTCCCCATTCTCAAATTTGTAGAGTGAACCCTATGATGAGCGAATGACTTCTTGCAGTTCTTTTTCCTTGTAAAAAAACATTTGATACTGCCTAATAAATTCATCCCGTTTAATCATTTTTTTGTAGCTAGAATCAGCAATTTTTCTTTTTAAATCCTCATAATTACGAATGGAATCTCGTATTTTCTCACCAAGATCGCTGCTATCCTCTGCCTCGAACACAATCCCGATCTCGTATCTTTGAATCGTATCGCCGATCTCGCCATGGTTAGGACCGATTATAATTTTGTTTCTAATCGCTCCTTCCGTTAAGGGTCCGCTTTGCCCCGAGAATATTTTCCGGTAGGGCAAAACAACGAAGTCGGCAAAATCAAAATAAGCCGAGACTTCTTCGTCCGGTATATATTTCAAGTTCATAACAACTTTATTTTCCAATTTATAATTCCTTATATGTTCCTCCAAATATTGTTGTGAAAACGAATCTTCTTTTCCCGCAATAACGATTGTAAATTCCACATCAGGCAATCCCTCAGCAGCTTTTAATAAAATATCGATCCCCTTATCGTGCCTGAGTCCCCCAAAGCATAATAATACGACTCCCTTGTTATCAGTACTAAACAACCTTTCCTTCACCTGAATGTGCCTGTTATTGGGAATAAGCGGATGTAGATTCGGATAGATAATTGAGAAGATCGTGCTGCAGTTTGAAATGCCCTCAACTTGTTTTTTTGTATATTCACCATGCACGATTAATTCAGAGATTATTTCTCTATTCAAAAGAAACCCCAATGCCTTTCGTTTGCTTGTACGACCGGGAAACCAGTGCAGCGTAGCCGTTATTCTTTTCTTTAATAAGAAAGGATAGAGAAAACATAATGGGAGTATAATGGTATCCAGATACAGAAAATGAATGTTGTCCCATCCGTTCTTTTTCGCATAAGTTACAGCCTTGAAAACCATTATGATGCGGACCAGCATCGCCGGCAATCGCTGAAAATAGGATTCCGCTGTATATTCTTCTACCTGAATCCCGGACTCTATAAGCTCTTTCTTCTTCTTCGGATCAGAAAATTTGGAGTAATACAGAATCTCAGCTGAAGGCCTGCGTTCCTTAAGGCCCTGCATAACAGCGGAGTTATAAGCATAATGATGGCCATCATTCGTAAAATCGACGAACATTCTTCTCATCGTTACAATCCCTTTCGGTCAAATCGAAGGTTTACCGGCTCTTCCTTCTGAACAGCTGCTTTCCTCATCACTTTCTTCTCAATAAAATAGATCGAGAACAATACGAGCGGGACTCCTGCAAACTTTGCTATACCAATCGCCGTCACGCCAAATCGGGGAATCAACAGAAAAAACAGGATGACGATCATTACACTGGTCAGCAAAGAGATAACGGTGTTTAATTTCACGAAGCCTGTTCCGTTCAGGAAGTAATAGGGTACAACACCGAGCGCCCCCATGGACACAGACACCACCAGCAAACGAAACAGCATATAATGCTGCTCGGCGAATTCCGGATTGATCCATAACGACAATATGTGCCTTGCAAATAAGAAAGCTAGCGCTCCAGAGACAGCAACGAATAGAAATGACAGACTGATCGCTTTGTAGTAGACGCTCCGAATCTTATTCCGATCCTCGGACTCGCTTAGATCACTGAATTTTGCGAACAAGTATCCTCCGGCAGCAGCGGGAATTTCGTGAATCTTAATGACGATCTGCATGCATATCGTATAGAAGCCAAGGACCTTGGCACCGAGCAAACCGCCAATGATTAACTTATCCGCCTGCGCATTCAATGTACTGATTACGACTTGAACCCAGGAGTACATTCCATAGCCGAATATTTTATGGAATAACCGTTTATTCAGGCTCAGCTTGAACCGGATCCCCGGCACAGCCGCCTTGGCGACGAAGTAATTAACTACTATTAATAGGACTGAGGACAAGAATAGAAAGATAACCAGTATATGCAGTTCACCATACATAACCGTAAGAACGGTGAAACATATGGATGTAACCAGGTTGTAGACGATATTCATTTTGCTATTGATATCATAACGCTGTTTCGACATATAGGCGCCGGAAATAATGCTGTTCACAATCCGGAGTCCGACCACACCGCTTAATAGATACGACATCGAGAGAATAGAATCGATCGAGCCGGCAGATACGAACAATGGGAAGATATAAGTGCCAAACAGGAGGATAATCACGTTAATCAGAAGCGCCAGCATAATGGATATCGTAAACGAAACGCTAAATAATGCGTTGAATTGTTCCAGTTGATCGTCCTTATTCAATTCCGACCCGAGTTTGATCAGCGCATTCCCTAAACCGAAGTTGGAGACGGCCAGCAGATTAATGATCGAGTTGATCAGGATCCAAACCCCATAGTTAACGTCCCCCAAATATTTCAGCAGAAGAGGGGTTGAAATGATCAGTATGACCGGAGTTATGGCATACGACATTAAGCTGTAAATGACATTGTTGAAGTCACGATTGCGTCTGAGAGAAGCCAGCTTATTCTTGATCGTCATGAATGAGATCCACCTATAAATAACAAGGAGACAGCTGAATCCAGCCGTCCCCGTGTTACCTGTATTATTTTGCCGCTACTGTATAAGACTCGTTGAATTGAATCTCCGCTTTGACCCGCTTCAAATCCTCGTCCACCATCATATGAACGAGCTCCCTGAATCCGACCTCGAGCTTCCAGCCCAGCTTTTCTTTCGCCTTCGTGCAATCGCCGAGCAAGAGATCGACTTCAGCCGGACGTACGAACTCCGGATCGATAACGACATAATCCTTATAATCTAAATCTACATAGGAGAAGGCCGTCTCCAGCAGTTCCCTTACCGTATGCATCTCCCCGGTTGAGATGACATAATCATCTGGCTCATCCTGCTGAAGCATGAGCCACATGGCTTTCACGTAATCTCCCGCGAATCCCCAGTCACGCAATGAATCCAGATTACCCATGCGCAACTCTTGCTGCAGCCCTAATTTAATTCTCGCGGCTGCGTCGCTCACTTTGCGGGTCACAAACTCCAGTCCCCTTCGCGGAGACTCGTGATTGAACAATATTCCGGAGCAGGCAAACATATCGAAGCTCTCCCGATAATTAACCGTGATCCAATGCCCATATACTTTGGCTGCGCCGTACGGGCTTCGAGGGTAGAACGGAGTCGTTTCCTTCTGCGGCGTTTCGACGACCTTACCGAACATTTCGCTGCTGGAGGCCTGGTAGAATTTCGCGCTAGGCTTCATGATTCGAACGGCTTCCAGCATATTGGTCACCGAAAGCGCCGTTAATTCTGCGGTTGCGATCGGCTGCGGCCACGAAGCTGCGACGAAGGACTGTGCAGCTAAATTATAGACTTCATCGGGATTCGATAATTTCACCGCTTCGATCAAAGAGGCCAAGTCCGTCAAATCCGCAGAAATCCATCTGATTCGATCTTTGATCTGTTTACAATTTTCATAATTTGGCGTGCTTGTACGTCTGCGGACACCATAAACTTCATAGCCTTTATCCAATAAAAATTCGGCCAAATAAGAACCGTCTTGCCCAGTTACCCCGGTAATTAATGCTCTCTTCATTATACTTCCTCCACATACTTGTTAATGATTGACCAGATACCCTTCTTGGAATGAAGCATATACGGAACGTAAACCTTCTTCTAATGGAATACTGGCCTTCCACCCCAGCGCATTAATCTTCGTGACATCGACCAGTTTCCGCGGCGTTCCGTCCGGCACGGACGAGTTAAAGACGATTTCGCCTTTATAACCAACGATAGATTGGATTAATTCCGCCAATTCTTTAATGGAAATATCGTTTCCAACCCCAATATTAACAATGTCATTGCCTTCGTAATGATTCATTAAGAATAAGCAGGCTTCGGCTAAGTCGTCGGAGTGGAGAAATTCTCTCTTGGGGCTTCCAGTGCCCCATACTTCAACAGACGGTACGCCGTTTTCCTTCGCTTCATGAAATTTACGGATGAGCGCTGGAAGGACATGAGAGGTTTTTAGATCGAAGTTATCGTTGGGGCCATACATATTCGTCGGCATTGCGGATATGAATCTGGTTCCGTATTGCCGGTTATAGGATCTGCACATCGTAATGCCGGCAATCTTGGCGACAGCATAAGGTTCATTCGTCGGCTCCAGCTCACCTGTAAGGAGATACTCTTCCTTCAGCGGCTGCGGCGCCAATTTGGGATAAATACAGGTCGAACCCAGAAACAGCAGCTTCTGCACATTGGCACGATAAGCGGCGTCAATGACATTCGTTTGAATAAGAAGATTATCTCTTATAAAATCAGCCGGGTACTCTTGATTGGCAATAATGCCGCCCACCTTTGCCGCTGCAAGAAAGACGTATTCGATCGAATGGCTCTGAAAGAAATCCATGACTTGATCATAGTTTCGCAGATCCAGTTCCGACGAAGATCTATAAATCAGATTTGAATATCCTTCGTCCTGGAGCTTTCTTAATATCGCCGATCCCACGAGCCCCTTATGTCCTGCCACATAAATCATTGCATCCTTATGCATCCTGTTGTTCGCTCCATTCATTGGTTAATCATAACGCGGTATATTAATAAGCCCCTCTCTTCAATAGCACGTTCCAAACGGTCATAAATAATATTTTGATATCCAGCCAGATGGAGTGATGGTAGATATAGTGCAATTCCAAATCCACACGCTCCGGATAACCGACATTGCTCCTACCGCTCACCTGCCAATATCCCGTAATGCCAGGTTTTACGGATAAGAAGTCGACAAATCGATCGCCGTATTCCTTCAACTCATCCCTCACGACCGGCCGCGGTCCGACCAAGCTCATCTCGCCCTTGAGTACGTTAATAAGCTGCGGAAGCTCATCCAGGCTTGTTTTTCTCAAGAATCTTCCGAGCTTCGTAATTCGCGGATCCTCATCCTGCTCCAGCTTATAATTGTTCTCCACGTATTTTTGGTATAAAGCGTTGTCCGCCCTCAGCTTCTCTTCCGCGTTCACGATCATCGACCGAAATTTGATGATTTTGAAGGAAGCCATATTTTTACCGATCCGATTTTGCTTGAAAAATACACTTCCGGAAGGCTCCTTAATCTTCATTAATAAGGTGATCAGAATAAAGACGGGCAGCAGGAGAACTAATCCGAACAACGCGCCAAAAATATCTAATGTCCGCTTAGCTGCTTTCGGTAACGATATGGTATAGGCTTTCGACTCCACGCTCGTAGAAATCGAACTGCCGCTGACGATCTCCATCTCATAATGGTTGCTTTTCTTCATCTCTGCACTCATGTCATATCGCTCCTTGAGGCGACCAGCTTCGGAATGCCATTCCTCTCCATGATCTCATCAAGCGCCGATAGTAAAGGAAGACGCAATTCTTGATTGCGGAGGGCAAATTCAATGGTCGTCAGAATGAAGCCCAGCTTGTCGCCGACGTCGTACCGGGTGCCTTCAAAGTTGTACGCATACACTCCGGTCTTCTCATTAAGCCTTTGAATCGCATCCGTCAGCTGAATTTCCCCGCCTGCTCCGATTGTCTGCTCATCCAGAAATGTAAAAATGTCCGGCGTTAATATGTACCTGCCCATGATGGCCAGATTGGAAGGCGCTTGACCGATCGGCGGCTTCTCAACGAACTTGTTGACCTGGCACAACCGTCCCGTCGTATCTACGGGATCCACGATTCCGTACCGGTATGTTTCCTCGAACGGAACGACTTGAACGCCTATAACCGATTTGCCAACGCTTTCGTATTGGTTAATCAACTGCTTGGTACACGGATTTTCGGATTGAACAATATCGTCGCCCAATAGAACCGCGAATGGCTCGTCGCCGATGAAATTTCGTGCGCACCACACGGCATGCCCCAGCCCTTTGGCTTCTTTTTGGCGAATATAATGAATATCCACATTGGAAGACTTTTGCACTTCTTTCAGTATGTCATGCTTTCCTTTTTCATACAGATTATTTTCCAGCTCAAATGCGATATCGAAGTGATCCTCGATCGCTCTCTTTCCTTTGCCGGTTACAATGATGATGTCCTCAATACCCGATTCAATGGCTTCTTCCACGATGTATTGTATGGTCGGCTTATCTACGATAGGAAGCATCTCTTTGGGCATCGCCTTCGTCGCAGGGAGAAAACGTGTACCTAAGCCTGCTGCCGGAATAATTGCTTTCCTTACTTGTTTCATGCCTCATCACCCTATCCTAGTTTTCTATAAAAAAGTTATAAATTAGATCTCTTGGCGTAAGAAGAAACTTAATTTATAACTTTTTAGCTTCTAAAAAATAAATAGGCATCGAACCTGTCCTCACATCACACCACCGACAATAATGTCTAAGGTCCATTGACCCACAGCGTGATCGAGTGCCTGCAATGATAGAGGTACAGCAGACATTACCTGTAATCGAGCTTTGCTACCCAATTAACCATAATAATTGATTGCGGTTTTTCGATCTTTTTTATTCATTTTATTTAACACGGCACCAAGTATTCTGGCGTTCGCATGTTCAAGACTTGACTTTGCTTTTTTTACACGTTCTTTATCAACCTTGCCAGCATCAACGACCATTATGACACCGTCACATAATACGCTTATCACTATACCGTCCGTAACCGCCAATACTGGTGGCGTATCGATTAAGATCATATCGTATTCTGTTCGCAGTTCATCGATCAAAGATTGCATCTTAAAGGAACCTAGCATTTCTGACGGATTAGGTGGAATTGGACCTCCAGTAATAACGGATAAGTTATCGACCACTGTGTCCCGAACAACTTCCTGCAATCCGTATTGATTGGACAATATGCTCGTTAAACCGACTCGATTGGGCAAAGAAAATACATGGTGCAGGGAAGGATCACGTAAATCCGTATCAATAAGCAATACTTTCTTTCCTTCCTGTGCATATGCAACGGCTAAATTACTTACCGTCGTCGTTTTCCCTTCACCTCTCTGAGCAGAGGATATCATGATGACATGGATTGGCCTGTCAATCGACGAAAACTGTATATTTGTTCTTAGAACGCGATACGCCTCGGTAACTGGTGATAAGGGATCTAATGAAGTTACCAGATTTAAACTACTGTTATTATTGGTTGATTGACGCATATGTGCCATCACCTACTTTGTGGGTTTCCAAACTTTTTCTGCGTTTTCGGTCTCCCTTTTTGATCATAGTTACAGAAGCTAGCACTGGTAATCCTAGATCATCTTCCAACTCATCTTCGGTTTTGTAGGTATTATCCAGGTAATCGTGAAGAAAAATAATGCCGATCGCTAACATGAGTGAGATTATAAAACTAATCATGACATTCAATATTGGAAATCCTTTTTCTGCATTTATAGCAGTTTCAACAGCTTCATTTAGAATCGTGACATTATCTACTTTCATTATTGAAGGAATTTCTTCCTTAAACACACTGGAAATCGCATTAACACTTTTTGCTGCATTCTTGTAAGATTCATCGCTATAGGTTAAATCCATGATTTGCGAGTTATTCGCAGATGTAACAGATATTCTAGCCGGGCTAATTTTTAATTCAGGATATTTCTCATTTACTTTCTTTAAGATCGCCGTTGATTTAATGATTTCTTTGTAAGAATTAATGAGCATAATATTCGTCTGGATCGACCCTGGGTTTAGCACCGACAGTCCATCATTCATAATGGTCTGATTGACAATCAATTTGGCATTGGCTTGATAGATCGGTGTTGTAAAGTAATAGCTCTTAATGAATGTACCGGTGCAGATGATAATGACAATTGCTGCAATGAGCCACAGCTTCTTTCGAATGATCTTCAAATATTGTTTCAATTCCACTTTATCGTACCTCCTGCCGCTGTTTTGGATCGAATTTCTTATTTACCCCCTAAACGGAACAATCCTTGGCGAATAATACAATTGACGGCATTTTAATTTGTCGAAAATTCATTTTTCTTCATAGCTCATGCCGATGAAGGAATAGAATGAACATTTTGCGACCATAATGAATACAACTACATATGATACAATATGTATCAATTTCAATGTTTACTTTACGATACAGAGCGTAACAAGTCAACCCCTTTTTGATGCTCTTTACAATATTGCGACATTTTGTCTCATTGAATGCAATTGGACGCATTTCGTATTAATATGAGAATGGCAGTAGTTATTTAGGAGGCGTTGTATGAACATTGGTAGCCGAATTGCGAAATTGAGGGATGATCGGGGGTGGACTCAAGAACAGACAGCTTCGTCTCTTGGGATTTCACGCGCTGCTTTATCACACTACGAGAAGAACCGCAGGGAACCAGATTCCGAGACATTATCTAAATTCGCCGACTTGTTTCACGTCTCTGTAGACTACTTGGTCGGCCGGACAAGCGCGCCTCAAAGTGTATTGGATGGACCGGTTCGCGATTTCGTCGACAAATTGGAATTGTCCAATGAAGATTTGCTCAAACAATTTGATCTTACAATAGATGGACGAAAATTGACCCCGGAAGAAGCTAGGCGTTTCATCGCGTTTGTACGTGCCGAACGAACGATGGAATGATTCAATATGTATCTGTCAGACACAAAACCATAGTCACGGCAATCGCCGACTATGGTTTTGTCGTAAAATGAGCTATTCATCGCGTAAAGGCGGCCAATCCTTAGGCCATCTTGTACGCTCTATTCCAAGCTGCTCTAGTATCGTGAGGACATCCAGCTCGATAACAGCTTGGGGCGTTTCTTCTTCTTTCAGCTGATCGTTTGTATTCATCTCTCCGACTCCTAGTCAAATAAGCTAAATTTCTTATCGCTAACGCTTATTCCACGTTATAATAGTCAATTATAGCGGGGTTCCCCCACAGAATCTGTCAGTTGATCGGCACCTTTTTTTACTATTATCATCCAATTTTGTCGAATCTCCTACCGAAGGATATACATCATTCTCTTTTTAGTTTGCTGCTCCTGCCACTTATCCAAGCTAATGCCCAATTGCTCCAGCAATACAGCGACATCGATCGTTTGTTTCGGTTTCGCAGCTTTTGTAAGCGCTCTCTCTAATACTAACATCGTTATGACCTCTCCTATCTCTATCTGCTTCTTTTTTCTTGCCATCACCTATTATAACCAAATAAATCCACAAAGGTTGTCGAACACCGCGGACTAAAAGTAGCAATATTTTTGTTTTTTTGTCGTATGGTGTTAATAATTTAGGAAAGCATGTTACAACCACATCCATAGTCTCATTACAGGGCTCACTCACATCATCATCGATTCAACTTCTTCCCAACAAAAAATAAACCCGAGACTCTATACCTGAGTCTCGGGTCGTTATCCTGTTTATTCCAGTTCCAGCTGTTAGTTGCCGCCTACGCGAGCCAAATCCCGAATGTTCGCTTCGAACGCCGCGAGAAGTGCTGCTTCGCCTGTCAAGCCGGCTTGCTCGACTCGCTCGATTTGCTCAAGCATGCGTTTGTAATCCTTCGGTATAATGCGCACGAAGTTATCCAGGGATGCCTCCCAATTCGAAAGCAGGCGATCGCCCGCCGCGCTTCCCGTATAGCGTACATGTCGCTCTATCAAGCCGCGCAGCTCATTCTTGTCATTCTCGGTCTCTACGCGCTCCAGCAGCACCATCTCGAGGTTGCATCGCTTGTAGAAGTCGCCTTGCTCGTCGAGCACGTACGCCACGCCTCCGGACATCCCGGCCGCAAAATTACGTCCCGTTCCGCCCAAGACGACGACGCATCCGCCCGTCATATATTCGCAGCCGTGATCGCCTACGCCTTCAACGACCACGTTAGCGCCGGAGTTGCGTACGGCGAACCGTTCGCCCGCGATGCCGCGGATGTAGGCTTGCCCGCTTGTCGCGCCATACAGCGCCGTGTTGCCGATAATGACATTCTCTTCCGCGGCGAAGGTTGATTTCGCCGAAGGGGCCACAATAATCTTACCGCCGGAGAGGCCTTTGCCGACATAGTCGTTAGAATCGCCTTCCAACGATAGCGTCATGCCCTTCGGTATGAATGCGCCGAAGCTTTGTCCGGCCGATCCGACGAAGTGGAAGGAGATTGTATCTTCCGGCAATCCTTTCAGTCCGTAGCGGCGCGTTACCTCGCTGCCGACAATCGTGCCGACAACGCGATTGGTGTTGCAGATCGGGAATGTTCCCCGGACCTGTTCGCCGTGCTCGATCGCAGGCTTCGCCAGCTCGAGCAGCTGTTTCATGTCCATCGATTCTTCAAGGCCGTGATTCTGTTCTTGCGAGCAGTAACGTACGGCGTCTGCTGGCAGTTCCGGCTGATGAAGCAGCGGGGAAAGATCGATGCCTTTCAATTTATAGTGGTCGATGACCGTTTTCGTCTGCAGTCGGTCTACGCGACCTACCATCTCGCGAATGGTTCTGAAGCCAAGCTCAGCCATAATTTCGCGAAGCTCTTGGGCTACGAACAGCATGTAGTTGACCATATGACTCGGGTCGCCCATGAACTTCTTGCGAAGCTCCGGATTCTGTGTCGCTACGCCGACAGGGCATGTATCCAGCTGGCAGACACGCATCATGACACAGCCCAGAACGACAAGCGGAGCAGTGGAGAAGCCGAACTCCTCGGCGCCAAGAAGCGCTGCGATCGCCAGGTCGCGTCCATTCATGATCTTACCGTCGGTTTCAACGACGACGCGGTCGCGCAGATTGTTCAGCATGAGCGTCTGGTGCGTCTCCGCAAGCCCAAGCTCCCACGGTAAGCCTGCGTGGCGCATGGATGCCAGCGGCGATGCTCCCGTACCGCCGTCATATCCGCTGACAAGAATGACGTCCGCACGGCCTTTGGCTACGCCGGCCGCGATCGTTCCTACCCCTACCTCGGATACGAGCTTCACGTTAATGCGGGCGCGTGGATTCGCGTTCTTCAAATCGTGAATGAGCTCGGCCAGGTCTTCGATCGAATAGATATCGTGATGCGGCGGCGGCGAGATTAGACCGACACCAGGCGTGGAGCCGCGAACCTCGGCGACCCAAGGGTAAACCTTGCGTCCGGGCAGCTGACCGCCCTCGCCCGGCTTCGCGCCTTGCGCCATCTTGATTTGAATCTCGTCGGCGTTAACCAGGTAATTGCTCGTAACGCCGAAGCGTCCCGATGCCACCTGCTTAATTGCGCTGCGGCGGGAATCGCCGTTGGCATCCGGGATAAACCGGGCCGGGTCTTCCCCGCCTTCGCCGGTATTCGATTTGCCGCCAATGCGGTTCATCGCAATAGCAAGCGCTTCGTGCGCCTCTTTACTAATCGAGCCGTAGGACATTGCACCGGTCTTGAACCGTTTGACGATTGATTCGACCGGCTCGACTTCCTCTAGCGGAATGGGCTGCTGATTATAGTTGAATTCGAGCAGGGAGCGCAGCGTCAGATGCTTCTTGTCCTCGCCCTGAACGAGCGCCGAGAACTTCTTGTACAGCGTGTAATTGTTCGTACGCGAAGCCATCTGCAGCGTATGAATCGTCTGCGGGCTGAACAGATGCTCCTCGCCGTCTTTACGCCACTGGTATTCGCCGCCGGAGTCAAGCTCTTTCACTCGGCCTTCCTGCTCGGAGAACGCACGGTTATGATGCTTCAGCGTCTCTTCGGCAATGACATCGAGACCGATTCCGCCGATGCGGGATTCCGTCCATGTGAAGTACTCGTCGATCAGATCCTTGTTCAAGCCGACCGCTTCGAAAATTTGTGCGCCGCGGTAGGATTGTATCGTCGAGATGCCCATTTTGGACAAAATTTTAACGACGCCCTTCGTAGCCGCTTTAATGTAATTCTTAATCGCCTTCTCCTGCGTTACGCCCTTAAGCATGCCTTGGCGGATCATATCATCCAGCGTTTCGAATGCCAGATAAGGGTTAACCGCACTTACGCCGTACCCGAGCAGCAGAGCGTAATGATGCACTTCTCTCGGCTCGCCGGATTCCAGCAGCAGGCTAACCTTCGTCCGCGTTCCCTCGCGGATGAGATGATGGTGCAGCGCCGATACGGCAAGCAGCGCCGGAATGGCCGCCGTCGAACGGTCAATGCCGCGGTCGGACAGAATCAGAATGTTATGTCCCTTGCCGATGACGCGGTCAGCGGCTTCGCACATTTCTTGAAGAGCAAAGCGCAGACCTTCTTCGCCTCGATCCGCTTCGAACACGATCGGAAGCGTGATCGATTTGAAGCCCGGACGGCGAACATGGCGCAGCTTCGCGAATTCTTCGTTCGAAAGAATCGGCGTGGCCAATCGGATGTGGCGGCAGCTCTCCGGCTCCGGATGGAGCAGATTCCGTTCCGGCCCGAGTGTCGTGCCTGTAGCCGTAATGATCTCTTCGCGAATAGCATCGATCGGAGGATTCGTTACTTGCGCAAACAGCTGCTTAAAGTAGTTGTACAACCGCTGCGGACGATCCGAAAGCACCGCGAGCGGAGCATCGTAGCCCATGGAAGAGATCGGCTCCGTGCCGCTGCCTGCCATAGGCTCGAGCACTTTGCGCAGATCCTCGAACGTATAGCCGAACGCCTGCTGGCGAAGCTCGACACTTTCGTGATGCGGCTCGGGAAGCTCGCGCGCATCCGGAAGATCATCCAAGCCGACGAGATGCTCGTCGAGCCAATCGCGGTAAGGATGCTCGTTTACAATCTTCTGCTTCACCTCTTCATCGGAGATGATACGGCCTTCCTTAGTGTCGATGAGCAGCATCCGTCCAGGACGCAGACGGTCTTTGTATAGAATGTTCTCCGGTTCGACAGGTACGGTACCCGCTTCAGAGCCGAGAATGATAACATCGTCCTTCGTGACATAGTAACGCGCCGGGCGCAGCCCGTTCCGGTCAAGAATGGCGCCGATCTGCGTGCCGTCGGTGAACGCCATTGCAGCTGGTCCGTCCCATGGTTCCATCAGTGTGCTGTGGTATTCATAGAATGCTTTTTTGTCATCGTTCATGCTCTCATGATTGGACCAAGGCTCGGGAACCATCATCATGGCTGCGTGCGGGAGCGAACGTCCGGAAAGATATAGGAATTCCAGCGTGTTGTCGAACATCGCTGTATCAGAACCGTCGGGATTGATAATGGGTTTTATTTTTTCCATATCCGCGCCGAATAATTCGGTAGCGAACAAGGTTTGGCGGGCATGCATCCAGTTCACATTGCCGCGAAGTGTATTGATTTCGCCGTTGTGAATCAGATAGCGGTAGGGATGGGCACGTTCCCAGCTGGGAAAAGTGTTCGTGGAGAAACGCGAATGGACCAAAGCGATTGCGGTTTCGACTGACTCATCGTTCAGTTCGGTATAGAAGGAACGAACCTGCTCTGTCGTCAGCATGCCTTTGTAGACGATTTTCTTGCTCGACAGGCTGGAAAAGTAGAAGCTGTCTCCGCCTTCAGCGCCGGAGTAGCGAATGGCATGCTCCGCCCGCTTGCGAATGACATACAGCTTGCGCTCGAACGCAAGCTCATCCTGCAGGTCTGCACCTTTGCTGATGAACACTTGACGAACATAAGGTTTCGCAGCTTTGGCGGACGTCCCCAGCTTCTCGTCATTCGTAGGAACAGTCCGGAATCCAAGCAGAGTCTGGCCTTCCTCTCGGATAATAGCCTCCAGCGCGGCCTCCTGCTTGCAGCGCAAAGCCTCATCCTGCGGCAGGAACAGCATGCCGACGGCATATTCGCCGCTATCCGGCAGACTGATTCCAAGATTATTCAGCTCGCGGACAAAGAAAGCATGCGGAATTTGCAGCATAATGCCCGCTCCGTCTCCCGTATTCGGCTCGCTGCCTTGTCCGCCGCGATGTTCCATATTCTCAAGCACCGTCAGCGCCTGAAGAACGATCTCATGCGACTTTTTACCCTTGATGTTAGCTACAAATCCCATTCCGCAAGCATCTTTCTCGAACTGCGGATTATACAAACCTTGCTTCTGCGGCAATCCCATACGATTCTCTTTCATTGCATGCAACCTTCCTATGAAAAATTTTTTTTGAATAGGCCTTTATTCGCAACGCTATCGCTTCATATTTGAAGAATAATCGCTTAGAATGTAAAGGAATGGAACGTGAACCGTCTCGCCCCAATCGGCTACCTGGGAGGATAATAAGACACATGTGTCACAGCGCTTAGACATCCTCGGATGGAACAGCTAGTAGTGGCATTTTCTTTGTGTTGTTATTTTATCTCACATCACCCCGTAAGATCAATTTAATATTTTTTATGATTATGATAAGAGTTCTTTTGCAGGAACGCGTCGAATATTGGCGAAAGTCCTTCAAACCCAGTAATAATGCTGCATCCCATACATATATTATGACCTGGAAAGGGACGTGAAAGTGTTGTCTAGAAAGTTTAGGAAAACGAGTTTAACCGCCGCCGCATTGTCTGCCGCCCTGCTTGCCGGCTCGCTGCCGGCGTCAGCTGCCGCTGCTGCACAAGAGCGTGTCATCATACCGACGCAGCCTGCTGCCTTAACGGCATTCGCCGCAGCGAATACCGGCTCCGCCATTGCCGAGGCCGCTGCGCCATTTCGCATTGTGGCCGTGGGCGATTCCATTACCGCGGGCTATGAGCTTGGCATGACCGAGAAATCGGCTGTGTACGGTTATGTCGACCGCCTCTATGAGCAGGCACTGTATCATGGAGCCGCCGAAATGCAGAACTTCGGCATTCTGGGGCTGAAATCGGCCGGCTTGAATCGCTGGCTGGAAGCAGCCGAGCAAGGTAAGCCGATCGGGGCCGAGGAAGCGCAAGCCGGCGTCACGAAGTACCCGAACGCCGTGGAGACCATTGCCCGTTCGGCCGAGCTGCGCACCGCGCTCACTCAGGCCGATCTGATCGTGATGACGATCGGCGGCAACGACTTTCTTCCGCTGTTCGACGAGATGCGATCGCGCAGCGTCACTCCCGAAGAACTGACAGCATTGCTGGATAAGATGCTAGAGGGCTACATGAGCGCATTGGAAGGCTCGCTGAGTTCCGTAGCGAAGATCAGCCCGGAAGCGCAAATCGTGCTTACGGACCAATACTTGCCGGTACCGAAGCCCTCCAAACTCAATAAGGCCGTCACGGAAGAACAATATGCGGTATTGCTGCAAGGTGTCGCCAAGCTCCGTGAACAGGTGGAAGCTGCCGCCGCGAAGCTGGAAGGCGAAGGAGTCCGAGTCAAAGTTGCGAACGTCTCCGAGCCTTTCGCCGGCCACGAGCTGTCTTACACCTCGATTATTCAAGGCGACAGCCATCCGAAGCAGGCCGGGTATGATGTGATTGCCGAGTCATTCGCCAAGAGCATCTGGGGCTCGTACCGCAAGCCGCTGCCGCTGCCTGCAGGCGTGCCGCTTCATGTGATCGTAGGCGGTAAGGAAGTTGCCGGAGCCAACAAGCCCATCGTCAAGAACGGTACGACCTTTCTTCCGATGCGCGATATTGCGAATGCGCTTGGAGCGACGCTCGGCTGGGACGGGAAGACGCAGACGGCGACGATCAAAGCGGACGGAGTGGAAGTCGCATTCACCATCGGCGCCAAGACGATGAAGGTGAACGGTCAGTCCATGCCGCTGGAGACGCCCGCTTATTTGGAGAAAACCGGCAAGACCTCATCCACCTATTTGCCGCTCGCCGCGCTCTCCAGAGGATTAGGCTATCAGGTTATTTACCGCAAGCCAATCCAGACCGTATTTATTAATTCTTAACCAAATTTCATATAAAATAAAAAAAAGCGCCCTGACCGCTAATCGATAAAGACGCAATTGTCTTCCCTTAGCGGTCGTGAGGCGCTGTTATCTGTCCAAGCGGTTAAAGACGCGGTACCTGTTCGATTATTTTCTTACTTCGCGGATAAGCCATCCTGGAGCAGTGCAGTTGCATAATCCGCAATCTCTTCTTGACTTAGCGCTTCATGATGTTTGCTCCAATCCACTGACATCGTCACATATAACTTCAGCATAACCAGAGCCGTTAATGCCGGATCGACCGGCCTCAGCTCGCCCTTCTCCACAGCCGATGCGACTTCCTCTTTGATAAAGCCGACGATCGCATGCTCAAGATGATCGATACCTGCCTTCGCCATCGGCGTTCCAATATCGCGAACCTCCTGGGACAGCTTGACAATAAGCTCATGCTTCTCGCGGAATTGCTGCAGCTCATGGAGAACAGATGTCAGGTTATCGAAGAAAGGCTTCTGTCTGTCGATCGTTCTTATGGCCAGAGAACGAAGCTCAGCCGTCAGATGCTCCATAATTTCATTAAATAGCTCTTCCTTCGTGGCAAAGAACGTGTAGATCGTTCCTTTGCCGACTGACGCGATTTTGGATACGAGATCCATCGTCGTCGCTTTATAGCCGAACATCGCGAATGACTGGCCGGCCGCCTCTACAATCTGCTGCCTGCGGTCGATCGGCTTTTTCGTCACATCCGTCATCGCCACTGTCTCCTTCTTCGCATTTCATTATAGTGCCGTACAATTGACCGATATCACAAATCAGTCAAAAATCATTGGGTGCATCTTATCACACATCGTTCAAGGACGCAATTGCATCTTTTGCTCCTTGTTGCTCGTCAGATCATTGTATCGGTATTGTAAAAGGGGGCACTTTTTGTCTTTATATAATTTTTAGCAAGAAAACTCCCTTTCTAAGGCCTTGGACTCATTTGCAAACTTGTTTTAGATGCCTACGCATCGTAATATGGTATAAGAGACAAGCACGGCTTACTATTGAAGGACTTCGATAGAAGTTTTTCTCATCTTTGAGGGAGAAGCAGGTGAGAAGATGCATAAGAAACGAGTGCTATTGCTCTCGGAAGGATTCGGATCCGGACATACACAAGCAGCGTATGCACTCGCCTACGGGCTTCGCGAGCTGGATCCAAGCGTTCAGACGCGTGTTATCGAGCTTGGCAAATTTCTTAATCCGGTACTCGGCCCCATGATCGTGAATGCCTACCGCAAGACGGTCAGCAAGCAGCCGAAATTGGTCGGCATCGTCTATCGCAGACAATATAAAAAATCACTCAACCGGCTTACACAGCTCGCGCTGCACCGGATTTTTTATACTCATACATCCCAAGTCATTAATCAGCTGAAGCCGGATTTAATCGTGTGCACGCATCCCGTGCCGAATGCGGTTGTATCCCGGCTGAAGCGGCTTGGACTTGATGTTCCGCTTTATACATTGATCACCGATTACGATGCCCATGGTACGTGGACGAGTCCGGAGGTCACCAAGTATTTGGTGTCCACGCCGCTCGTGAAGAAGAAATTGACCGACCGCGGAATATCCGAAGACCGAATCGAAGTAACAGGAATACCGGTTCATCCGAACTTCTGGCATACCCATGACAAGCCGGAGCTTCAATCACAATTCGAGCTGAAGCCGATGCCCACCGTTCTTATCATGGGCGGCGGCTGGGGAATTCTGTACAGCGACAACCTTCTCGAATATATGACGCGTTGGAGGGACACCATCCAGCTCATCTATTGCGTAGGCAATAATGATCGCGCGCGTGAGAAGATGCTTTCCGATCCGATTTTCCAGCATCCGAATATTCGCATACTGGGCTTTACCCGGGAAGTCAGCAAGCTGATGGACGTCTCCGACCTGCTTGTTACCAAGCCAGGCGGTATGACATGTACCGAAGGTCTCAGCAAGGGCATCCCGATGCTCTTCTACGAACCGATTCCAGGTCAAGAAGAAGAGAACTGCGAATATTTCATCCAGAATGGTTTCGGAGAAATGCTTGATTCGACCGCAACCATTGACAAATGGTTTAAACTCATCCAAGAACCTTACGCGTCTGTCCAATTCAGGCGCAACCTCTTAACGAAACGCAATCAACAATATAACCCGACCCAATGCTCCCGTGCCGTCCTGCAGCTGCTGCAGTGACGGCTTTTTCCCCTTATAAGGCGATATTCACAAAGAAGGGGCCTTCCTTCACGGAAGACCCCTCGATTCATTCAATTTTTACTATTCAACCACTACAGAGCGCTTCCTCCGAATAAGAAACGATGCTCCCAATGCTTGCCGGCAATGCTGTCCGTCCGTACCCCTCCTGATTCCTTGGAGTAAGTATGAAGGATTTTTCCATCCCCAAGATAGATCCCGACATGAGTTATCGCTGCCTTCGATTTGTTTACGCCGGCATAAGCGGACGCTTTCGTTCCTTTATACGACATGAAGAACATCAAGTCGCCGCGTTTTAATTGATGCCAATCGTAAACGGCATTGCCTTTATCCTTCACGTAGCTGCCCTGCTGCCGCGAATCGGCGGGAAGCGTGCGATTCAAGGCGTCGCGGAAAGCCGTTCGCACGAAATCCGAGCAGTCGAACGTTGTCGTCGTATTGCGGTTTGACCCGAACTCATACGGCGTCCCCAAATATTTCATGCCGGCTTTAATGACGGCTTCCGCCTGGGCGGCTTGTCCGCCGTTAACCGGGGGATTCACAACGCCGGAATTACCGTTAGAACCGCCGCCCGGTATTGTCTGACCCGCATTCACCTTTATGTATTGGGGACTCGTGCTTACATAACCTTTGACGCCGTTTGCGTCCTTTACTTCATACCAGTATTTATTCGGCTGTCCGGTAACCGTCACATTCTCGCCCTTCTGTATGTAGCGGATCCGCGCTCCATCCGTCGAAGGGGATTTCCGGAACGACACGGATGAGACAATAACCGCATTGCCAGCAGTGCTGCCGACTGTACCGCCGGACGATGCATTTTCCAATGCGATGTATTTTTCATTCGAGGAGACATAACCGATTTTTCCGCTGCTGTCTTGAACCTGGTACCAATACGCGTTCACCTCGTTCAGCACGGACACTTCCTCGCCCTTCTTCAAATATCGCACCACGTTGGATGAGGTGGACGGACGGTCCCTGAAGCTGACGGATGATTGTACTTCTGCTGTTTGCTGGGCTGCCATCGCGGCAGGCAGAGAAATAGAAGCGGCAAGGATCGTGACCATCGTTATCGCTGTAATCTTCTTCTTCATCTGAGATACCTCCATAGCTGTTTAGTAAGATTAGCGTTCCTGCTTGTCGTCTTGTCCTGCTATTCATTCTACTTTCGACATATACGTACACATATCGTTCTCACGTCTCATTTTCAGATGCCATCTAGTACCCTCTATATTTGTAAAAGCGCTATAACGCACAACAAAAAAGACGCTCTGGAAGAACCTCCAGCACATTGGAACGCGTGCCAGTTCTTTCATTGAGCGCCTTTACATTCCTTCTAGTCCCGATCCCGGAAACAAGACCTTTGTACTATCCGATATGTCCCGGTCTATAGGACCAGGTAAATAATTCCACCGGGTGTAAAGTAGGATTGTCGCTGCTTATTCGTTACACAAAACACAATAAATGGCTATTCACGTTCTTGCGTTAGGCTAATTCTCCCATCTGCGTCAGGGAATGATCCATGACAACAGGCAGCTGTCCCCGATTGGTCACCCTTACGATCGCATCTAACCGGTTCGTTGAATCCAATATGGATTGATACTCCGCTTTGCCGACGGACGGATAGGTAACCACTTCTCCCGTGTGATAATACAACTGAAGAATACCGCCCTCTTCATGATACGAGCAGAACGCAATTTGTTTCGACTCAATCGGTACCAGCATGAGAACACCTCCGCAAATTTAGTTTTCGTGAAACTGTCTACATCGCTAAATTGTATGAGATAGGGCTTGAATTTCTTACCGTTTATTTCTATGGACAGGCTTGAATATCCTTTTACCTGTACATACCCCCTTCCGATAAAATTACACTTTATACCGCTGCAGTTTTCCCCTGGCAGATAAACGCAAAAAAACCGGCATCGCACAATGCCGGTCATTCTAAACTTCTGCTTTCAATTTCCAGCTATCTTACTGGCTTCTTCAGGAACAAGCGGCTCCACATGAACATGAACACTCATAATATTGTGCTTGCGTTCCATCCGCTTCTCGATTTCATCGCTGATACGGTGGCTCTCGACCAGCGACAATTGGGGATCGACCATAACGACGACGTCCAGCAGCACATTACTGCCATGAACGCGCGCTTTAATGTCTTTGATAAATCGCACGCCCTGGGTTCGCTCAATGGTGCCGCGCAGCGAGTTCAGCTCTTTTTCATTGAAGCCATCGGTCAGTGCATGCGTCGAGCTATAGAAAATCTCCCATGCGGTTTTGCAAATGATGAAGCCGACAGCAAGCGCCGCTACAGGATCCAACCAAGGCAAACCGAGCTGCGAGCCGAAGATGCCGACAGCCGCGCCGACGCTGACAAGCGCATCGGATAGATTATCCTTGGCAGCGGCCATGAGGGCTTGGTTGTTTATACGTTGAGCCAGCCTGCGGTTATACATGTAGACACCGGCCATGCAAACAGCCGATGCGAGCGCAACCCAAGCCGAGAGCATTCCCGGCGCTTCATGCTCGGTAGCGAATAACGAGTTCGCCGCGCTTATGAGCACCTGTATGCCAACGGTGGCCATAATGAACGAAGCTACGAGTGCGGCGATCGTCTCTGCGCGGAAATGGCCGTACGGGTGATCTTCATCCGGCGGCTTCTGCGAAATGCGGAGGCCGATCAGCACCGCAGTTGAAGCTATGATATCGGTTAGGTTGTTGTAGCCATCCGCGACGAGTGCGGCTGAAGCAAATACATAACCGGCAGCAAGCTTGATTACAGATAGTACGATATAAGCGCCGATACTAAGCCAGGCTCCTTTTTCGCCTTGTTTGATTTCCTGATACTGATTCAGGTTCGGCACCCCCTTTACGTAACACCATGATGTGGTAACAATGACTAAAAGCTATCATACTCGATGAAAGTCGTGTGGGTCTAGAGAAACAGTGTTGGCGACGGGGTCACTTTTGTGACACGAAGCAACTTGTTTGGCTGTGTCCAAAAACAAACGCCTTGGCAACAATTAGCATAACCGTTCGCGATGGAAATGAAACCTGCGCCCGACATAAATAGACAGCCATCCCAGGCGCAAGCGCCTGGGATGGCTGTCTAGAATTTATAACGTTTAGCGTCCGTGCTCGTCATAGGCGTCAGCATGTCCGCTGGAGGGAGCAAGGCCGCTCCCGCAGGTTAGGCAGAACTTCGCATTCAGCTCGTTCTCCGTCAAGCAATGGCTGCATATAACGCGGATTTCGCCGACCGTTGTTTCCGGTTTGGGCTCTTCGGCAAGCTGCGCACCGCAATCGGGACAGAAGCGCGCATCGAGCGGCACCACTTTGCCGCAGCTGCAGCTTTTTTCGTACCTGATATTTTTAATTCGCTCCTCGAGCAAATTTATTTCCGTTTGGATTTCGTCCAACTGCTGCAAGAAGCCGGCTACTTCCTCTTCCGATTCATCGCTGCCTCCGACTTGGTGTGCACGGTATACCGAAGCGCCAATGCTGTGAAACAACTCCTCCATATCCTTCTCTTTGCCAGAAATTTGCGATTTCAGCTTCGTTATTTCGACAGTTTGCTGTGCTTTCTTGGCAGCATCCGACGCGCCTTGCTTCACTTTATCAAAAAAGGACATAATACCGACTCCTCATTCCATTATTCGTCATGACTTGTCTTATTCTAACATGAGTGCACGGTCGATTCACGCGTCCTAAGACGGGTTTTTCTTACGATCCCGTGTCCAAAACGTTACAGCAAAGAAGAGAGCCCTAGGCGGACTCTCTTCTTGCTGTGCTTCGTATCGTTATTCAGCCGGGTACATGCGTTCGCGAAGGCCTTTGACCTCCGGGCTCTCCAGGTACTCGTCATAGGTCATGATCCGGTCAATGATACCGTTCGGCGTAATTTCCACGATCCGATTGGCAATCGTTTGAACGAATTGATGGTCATGCGAAGTAAAGATCAGTGTACCGTCAAAATCGATAAGCCCGTTGTTGAGCGCGGTAATCGATTCCAAATCCAGATGGTTCGTCGGTTCGTCCATAAGCAGCACGTTAGAACCGGAGAGCATCATCTTGGAGAGCATGCAGCGCACTTTCTCTCCACCGGATAGAACGCTTGCCTTCTTGAGCGCTTCATCGCCAGAGAACAGCATCCGGCCAAGGAAGCCGCGAATGAACGATTCGTCCTGATCCTTCGAATATTGACGAAGCCAATCAACCAAATTCAACTCGACTCCGTCGAAATACGCCGAATTGTCCTTTGGAAAATACGCCTGAGTCGTCGTAATGCCCCACTGGTATGTTCCGCTATCCCCTTCAACCTCGCCCGTGAGCAGCTGGAACAACAATGTCTTAGGCAGTGTATTCGGACCAACGAGCGCAATTTTGTCGCCTTTGTTGATGGTCAGCGTCAGATTATCGATGAGCTTGTCGCCTTCCAGCGACTTCGTCAGCCCTTCAATCAGCAGCAGCTGCTTGCCCGCTTCGCGTTCCGGTTTGAAATGGATGAACGGATATTTGCGGTTCGATGGACGAATATCGTCCAGCGAGATTTTATCCAACAGCTTTTTACGGGACGTCGCTTGCTTGGCTTTCGACTTGTTCGCGCTGAAGCGTTGAATAAATGCTTGGAGCTCTTTAATCTTGTCTTCCTTCTTCTTGTTCTGGTCACGCATTAGCGTAAGCGCCAATTGGCTGGACTCATACCAGAAGTCATAGTTACCCACATACATCTGGATTTTGCCAAAGTCGATGTCCGCGATATGCGTACATACCTGGTTCAGGAAGTGCCGGTCATGAGATACGACAATAACGGTACCTTCATAGCCGGCAAGGAAGTTCTCCAGCCACTCAATCGACTGCATGTCGAGGTGGTTAGTAGGCTCGTCAAGCAGCAGGATATGAGGATTGCCGAATAACGCTTGCGCCAAAAGGACACGCACCTTCTCGTTACCCGAAAGCTCATTCATCTTCTTATCGTGCAGTTCGGGAGGAATGCCCAGACCGTTCAGCATACCCGCTGCTTCGGACTCGGCTTCCCAGCCATTCATATCGGCGAATTCCGCCTCTAATTCACCCGCGCGCATGCCGTCCTCGTCGGTGAATTCCGTTTTGGCATAGATCGCGTCCTTCTCCTTCATGACGTCATACAGCTTCTTGTGACCCATAATAACCGTTTCTAGCACTTGAAACTCATCATATTCATAGTGGTTCTGCTTCAATACCGCGAGCCGTTCGCCCGGCGTAATGTGTACTTCGCCGTTCGTTTGCTCCACTTCACCGGATAATATCTTCAGAAACGTCGATTTGCCTGCACCGTTTGCCCCAATGAGGCCGTAGCAGTTACCCGGCGTAAATTTAATATTCACATCTTCAAATAACGCGCGCTTCCCGTAACGAAGCGTCACGCCGCTTGTACTAATCATTGTGCGTGATCCCGTCCTTCTCAAATAATCGTATTGTATCGCATCATTATAGCATACGTGCCTTGAAATGTCTGTCTATCCGTGAATCCTACTGCAATTTCACTTCATTCACGGGATAGAGCCTCCGTCTTTCCGCGTGCTGCATCGCAAGGGGCAGTACCGGATGTTGATTCATTGTTACAACATCCCCTAACTATAATATGGTTTAGGCTTGCCATGTTCTACCGTGCGGCAGCACGACTAGCCGCTCCTCATCAATGCCGAGGCGATCCCATTCAGCCTCAAGGCGGTCTAACGCCTCACGCGGGGTATCGTCCGCCAGCCGGAACGAGCCGTAATGCATCGGTACGAAGCGCCGCGCTCCAATGTCGATAAATGCGCGCAGCGCCTCTTCCGGCGTTACATGCTGGGGACCCATGAACCATTCAGGGTCATAGGCTCCGATTGGCATGAGCGCAATATCAATGTCGAACCGCTCGCCGATCGCTTTGAAGCCATCGAAGTATCCGCTGTCTCCCGCAAAATAAACGGCAGGCATAGGTTCAGCAGCGGTATCGTTCCGTTCTGTGTGGGATTGAATGACATATCCGCCCCAATGGGATCGATTCATATCCAGCAGCGTCCGTCTCGTCCAATGCTGGGAAGGGACGAATGTTATCGAGACTCCTCCGATCGTAGTAGACTCCCACCACGAAAGCTCAACCACGGACGTGAACCCTTTGCGCCTCATCATATCAGCCAATCCGACCGGAACGATTAGCATTTTGCTGCCTTTTAAAGCAAGCAGAGATCGCATATGGAGATGATCATAGTGAGAATGGGAGATGAGCACGATGTCAACCGGCGGCATGTCTGCTATGGGAATACCCGGATTCGTCAAACGTTTTTGAAAGCCCATCTGCAGCGCCCAGACAGGATCAGTGACGATATTCAAGCCGGAGTGCTGAATGAGAAAAGTGGAGTGGCCGATCCACGTAACGGAAGGCATACTTGAATTGTTGTTCAGAAAAGAAATATCCGGCGTCTCGGACGGTACATTCCAAGTGAAATCCTTGGACTTCATCTTTCTGGCCCGCTCTTGGCGCCATTTTCGGAGATCCTTGAATCCAGATTCTCGTAACGTATCGTAGCCATGTTTCCTCCTTATTACGACTCCTGCCGTCGAATCGGCGGCAGCGACTACATTTACCTTCTACGATACCAACCATGAACGAACAACGCAAATAAAGGAAGACGGAAGGTGAAATTCGCATCTCCCGGTTATTTTCGATAAAATAATCAGTGAAACGTGATTCAAATGTATTGGGGAGGGATTACAACAATGCGTTTAATATATATTGAACCGACGCCAAGTCCAAATACGATGAAACTCAATGTCGACGAGATGCATCCTCACGGACGCCGTGACACCTATACAGCTGCCGATGCGGCGTCCGCACCGGAATCGCTGCGCGGCTTGCTCGCCATCGATGGCGTTCGCCGCTTGTTCCGAACGGCCGATTTCATAGCGCTCGACCGTAAGCCCGGCGCTGACTGGGAACGAATATTGGCTGAAGCAAGAACTCTGCTGCAGGCCGGTGAAGGATCAGAAGGCCGCTCTGAGTCCGGTCAGGAACCAGCGGCCGAGAGCTTCGGCGAAGCGCATGCCTTGGTACAAATGTATCGGGATATTCCGATGCAGGTGCGGGTTCGCATGGGCGATCGCGAGGTTCGCGCTGCGATGCCTGCGGCATATGCAGAGGCGGTCACAGCTGCTGCGGGAGCTACAATGATTCGCGAACGGAAGCTTGAAGAGCTTGGCGTCCGGTATGGCGAACCTGAAGAGATCGCCGCTGAGATCGTGAAGGAGCTCGTAGCCGCTTATCCGCAGGAGCGCCTCGACGAACTAGTCGCGTCTGCAATCGCACAAGGCGGCACTGCTTCCGATACCAATGCACCCGCGGTATCTGTGCGGCCAGAGCCGTTAACCGCAGAGCAGCTTGCGGAGCGGATGGCTTCGCCGGACTGGAACGTCCGCTACGAAGCCCTTTCGCGTACGACTCCACAGCCCGAGATGCTGCCGCAGCTTGAACAAGCATTGTCGGACGACAATGTCTCCATCCGGAGGCTTGCCGTCGTATACTTGGGCGACCTTCGCATCCCGGAAGCGCTCCCCCTCTTATTCACCGCCCTGCGTGACAGTTCCGCTTCCGTTCGGCGTACCGCCGGTGACACGCTGTCCGATCTGGGTGACCCGGCAGCGATTGGACCTATGATAGAATCGCTAAGCGATTCCAACAAGCTGGTACGTTGGCGCGCGGCCCGATTCCTTTACGAGATCGGGGATGAATCGGCTCTGGAATCATTGCGCCAAGCAGCTGACGATGCCGAATTCGAAGTCCGCCTACAAGCCCGCATGGCAATGGAGCGAATCGAGCGCGGTGAAGAAGCTGCCGGCTCCGTATGGCAGCAGATGACCGCCCGCACACGCAGCCAAGATAAAAACTAACTTCACGAAGCAACGATCGGATGACGACCCTCCTCCTCGACAAATGATTGACGGAGCGAGGGTCGTCATATTATTGTTCTCGTCGGTCCTGTCGTTCGTTAGAAATGTGATATTGTGGTTATGTAAACCTCCTTTTTCAACAAATAATCCCTGTTTTTTTCTTATGACCACTATCCCCTCAACTCAGTTAGCACCCATTTTCATATTCACACTACTAGTTTATTTTTCTGCATATTTTTTCTATGTATCATTGCAGCATTGCCCTCATTGCTTCCTTCATTACTGGCTTCTGCTTAGCTGTTTCCAGCATACCGCGTCTCTGTTGCTCTGCTTCGCTGTTTCCTAAATACCGCGTCCCTGTTGCTCTGCTTTGCTGTTTCCTGCATACCGCATCTCTGTTGCTCCGCTCTGCTGTTTCCTGCATACCTCGTCTCTGTTGCTCTGCTTAGCTGTTTCCTGCACACCGCGTCTCCGATGCTCTGCTTCACTGTGTCGTGCATACCGCGTCTTTGTTGCTCTGCTTCACTCCTCCCTGCATTCTGCGTCATGCATCCTTCGCCTCTACTTTACTTTCCTGTTTCATGCTTTCTACTTCCAGCTTTTCTTATATCTCTTCCATCCCTCCATTCCCAGTAATAACGGACGGTTAAGAACTTCTAATCGACCATTGTAAAAATTATAAATGAACAAGATTTCACTTGATTTAAGAACGTCTGTTCTATAAAATAAAAGAGAACAAATGTTCCTGTTTTTCAAAAAATCCAAGCTCAATCTTCCTTACTATCAAGTGTGCAGGCTTTCTTTTACAGTTTTTTTTGGGGGGGACAATCGAATGGACATATCGATGAACTTTGAGGAGATCCGTCAAACCTACAATTGCGAAGAAGCATGTATCGATATTCTATATGCGGAGAAATGGCCTCACGGTTATCATTGTCCCCGCTGCGGACATCATTTGGCCTATACGATTAGAACTCGTAGACTTCCGTTATTCGAATGCCGTTCCTGCCACCATCAGGCTTCCCTTATCTCCTCAACGGTAATGGAAGGAAGCAGGACGCCATTGCATAAGTGGTTCCAGGCCATATACTTGGTCGCTAATCCATCCATAGACATTAACGCTACGCTTCTGGCAGAGCTTGTTCAGGTTACCTACAAAACCGCCTGGCTAATCCTTCACAAGCTGCGCAATGTAATAAGCCAAGCCGATTCGATAGAGATTCTTAACGGAAACGTCAAAGTCAACGCAGCCCTATACGGCAAGCCATATAATCCTTATCGTCTATCGCACCCTCAAGAACATCCGCTGCTAAGCGGCGCTTCATTAGATGCACAGGGAAAGATCACGTACGTCAAAATTAAACAGGTACCCAAAGTACATATTTCGCAAACCAACATTCTTCGGTCCGGCATAGATGGATTTTTGAAAAATAATGTTGATCCTCTTACTGAAGACGTGACAATCGTAAAGCTTCGTTATCCGAAATTCAGCTTCAGCCCCTTATTCAACCTATGTAAAGAGGCCAACCTCCGAATAAACGCAAATTTCCACGGCATTGGCGGCAAGCACCTGCAAGCTTATTTAGATGAATATTGCTTCATTATCAACTATTCCAATAAGAAACAGTCAACATTGGACCAACTCTTGCATTTATGCGCTACACGACCTTCCATTACCTACAAAGCCTTAATTCATCGAGACTCTTCCGCTCCGCATCACACCGGTCATCTTTATGCTGCTTGAATATACATACTCTTTCAGTATGCTGCTGCACACAGAACTGTTTATTTCCGTTGCGCTTATATTTTTGCCCATGCCTATTTATAGAACTCATCACAAACTATGAGCAGGATTAAATTGAGTAAGAAGTTCGGTCGCCCATTGATGAACTTTCAGACTTTTCGGCGCTTCAGTGATCATTTTTTCGTTTGGAATCACTTCTGTCCTGATCTGTCGTAAAACCAGCAGAGCGAATATACAGCTTCATTGCAGTTTTTTTATATAAACTGAGCGTTAGGGATAGTGGCCATAAGGAATAAAGGGATGTGTTCACTGCAGGAAGGCGGGAATCCGAGGATGCTCAAATGCTCATTCTTGATCATATGTTTCAGGAACATATCGTATCCACTCCTATTATCCGATCATATATTCAATAACTTTATTTCATTATTCATAAATCCGAATAGAGTATCCTGAACATACGTCTAGAGAGTTAATGATTGCGGTTGACTGCTGCGTGCTAACTTAGCTGAATTACTTCCTGAGGCATCGGGATAGTGGTTATAAGAGCCAGGAAGGGACAATGGCATCTCCCCTTCCTGGCTAGTTTGTCCGGAATTTCAAGGCGGTACAAGACAAAAGACGCACCGTGTGTGCGTCTTTCTCGTAAACGTCCCTCGAATCTCACCACTACGAAGCCTCTCCGAACCACAGCTTCCTGAATGAATCGCTGCTTTGCAGGAGCTGTTCCGCCGTCCCTTCGGCTTCGATTCGCCCATCCTCCATTACGATGATCTGGTCTGCATGGGCTAGCGCCGCTTTACGGTGCGACACGACAAGGCATGTAGCATCGCCTCGGGCGGCAAACAGGCGGTCCCACAGCTTCTGCTCCGTCTCGACATCGAGTGCGCTGGATAAATCGTCAAACACGTACAGCTCGGCGTCGCGCACCAGCATTCTTGCCGCTGCCGTTCTTTGCGCCTGTCCGCCTGACAGCTTGACTCCGCGCGGCCCAATCATCGTGTCCAGCCCCAGCTGTAAATGCTCTACATCATACTCCATGACAGCGGCATGAATCGCCCTCGCAAGATTGCCATCATGCTCAGACAGTCCTAGCAAGATGTTGTTGCGCAAAGTGTCACTGTACAATCTTGGCATTTGTGCCGTATACGCGCTTCTGGGCGGGATGAAGAATGCGCCTAAATCCTCGACGATCCTGCCGTTCCAGCGGACGGTCCCTTCCGTAACCGGCAGCAGTCCGAGCAGCGCGCGTACGAGCGTCGTCTTGCCTGATCCGATTGTACCTGTAATCACGGTAAAGGAGCCGCGCTCAAGCGTAAGGTTTATATTTCTAATGCCTCTTCCCGTATCCGGATATCGATAGCTTAAACCGTTCAATTCAATTCGATCGAGCCTGGACTCATCCACTCTCGCTGATATTGCATTCTCCAGCTTGACCCCTTCTGCCTTGGCCGGTCTTGCATTTCGCTCCCCCTTGGAAAGGTAAAGCGGGTTGAATACGGTCAGCACCTTGGCTGAAGCGCCCTGGAGCAAGGCTGTCAGACGGTCGAGCGCTACGCTCATCTGTTTGAAGAAGGTCAGGAACTTGCCGAAGTTCGTGATGAACTGCGTCACGAAAGTTAAGTAGTAGACAAACACGGCGAAGTCGCCGACGGAGAACGATCCGTCCCTCATTTTCTGAGCGGCTAGCAGCAGAATCAGCCCTGTGCCCAGATTAACGGAATTGGAGAAGATCGAATCCAATACTTCCGTCATTAATCGATCCTTCAGCATCGTCTTCCGGCGTTCGTCCCCCAGACGTCTGAAGCGCTGCGCCACCCGGTGCTCTGCGCCTGCGACCTGAATGGCCTGCACGTTGCCGAACATCTCGCTTATCGCGCCGGTTACTTTAGATGTTGCTTCCCGGCTCGCGGCGCGATATTTTTGCAGCCGTGACGTAGCCAGCTGTGCTGCGGTTACGACGAGAACGAGAGGCAAAAATACGAATAGCGTCATCTGTGCGTCGATCCGGATCAGTATGAAGCAGGAAACGGCTGCGAAGCAGGTCATCCCGAACGAATCAACGGACCAGCTCACCGCTTCTTCCGTCTGATCGACGTCGTCCCGAAAATGACTGATCGCCTCGCCGGGCGAGCAAGGGATTGCCCGGGCTCCCGGCTGTTTCAGGACATGCTCCAGCACGTTACGTCTGAGCAGCATGCCCATTCTGAACCGGAATTGTACATCCGTAATGAAACCGACAATGATCAGCATTACGCGAGCGACAGCCGCTCCCAGCAGCAGCGCAATAATGCCCCAAGTGCCATAGGCAACGGCGGATTCACCCGTTAAGGAGTCGAAGAACTGCTTGGTGATAAGACCTGGAGCAATCGGCGCCAAATAAATGAGTGTCCATGCAACAGCGTTGGCACTGTACCGATAGGGCCGATACATGATTAACTTCCATAGAAAGGTCAATGTACTCATACCAACACCTCCTCAAGCCCGGTTGAAAGCATGCGGCTGAACCGTGATCCCGGATCAGCTGCAAGCTCGGATCTTCGGCCTGATTCAATCACACTGCCATTCTCCAAAATGAGAATATGGTCGGCCCGCTGAACGGTCGTTAACCGATGCGCGATAATAATGCAAGAACGATTGGCGAGCAGTTTGCCAATCGCGTTCTCGATCCTCTGCTCGGTTAGCGGGTCAAGCCGCGAAGAAGCTTCATCCATAATGATTAATCCCGGATTCGTTAGAAATACGCGGGCGAATGCAAGCAGCTGCGCCTCCCCGGCAGATAATCCGCCTCCTCCCGAGGCCAGCTTCGTATCCAATCCGCCCGGCAATGCTTCATACCACTCCTGCAGTCCCAGATCCGCTAATACTTCCAATATTTTATCGTCCAGGATCGATTCATCGTAGAAGGTCAAATTATCGCGGACCGTTCCTTCCATGATTTCGATCGTTTGGGTTACCAAGGCGACCCGTTTGCGGAGCGCATTCAACTTGCATTGGCGTATATCGACGCCTCCAATCGCGATAACTCCTTGCTGCGGATCGTAGAAACGCAGCAGCAGACGGGCCAGCGTAGATTTGCCGCTGCCGGTCCGCCCCAATAAACCAAGCACTTCGCCGGGCTGAAGCGCGATCTGCAGCCTGTCCAGCGTTGGCGTATCATCGACATCGCGATCGTAGCTGAATGTTACGTCACGAAATTCAACTCCTAACGGGCCCTCGGGAAGGGCTGCTCCGGCACCGTCTTGTATTAACGATGGGGTGGCGAACAACTCACGGATGCGCGAAATGCTAGCATCGGCCCGCTGCAGGTCTTCCATCTGCGTTCGGATTTTCTCGATAGGCTTGGCTAACAGTTCCGTGTAATAGAAGATTAAATATACTGTTCCAAGCGTGATCGCTTGGCTCTTCCACAAGTAGGCGCTGACGGCGAATGCCAGGGCATTCCCGATTGCGAAAACGATAATTGTCGTGTTCCACATCATCGCGAAGCCTAGAAACGCTTTCATTCGTACCGGCAGCATCCGATTCACCAGCGCATAGAACCGGTTCATGACGAATCCTTCCGCTCCGTTCGCGCGGATATCCTCCGTGCCTTCAAGCTGTTCGCCGATAAAGCCATAGAACTCGGCATTCATCTGTCTCCACTTTGCCCAGACCGGCACAGCGAATTTGCGAATCCATTGAATGATGTAGACGGCAAATACGACGAACACCGTCATCCCGATCCCGATAAGCCAATTTTCCCGGAAGAGCAGAATGATGATCCCTGCCATCAGCAGTATGTTCCCTACGAGATGAATGATCATGCTGGAGAAGAAATTGCTGAGCGCATTCACGTCGCCGTCCACCCGTTCGATAATCGCACCCGATGTGTGTGATTTATGAAACGACATGTCCAGGGACAAGCAATGCTCCGCCAAATCGCCGCGAAGCGTGTTGGTCGTCTTCCATGCGACGTTCTCGCTTATATAAGTTGCCAGAACGGATACCACCTGGTGCACAATCGAGAAGCCGATAAATATCCCTGCCGCATAGAACAGCGGTTTCAGCTCTCCTTGCGATTGAGCGGTATCGATGAAAAATCGAATGATCTGCGGATTGATGAGCTGCAGCCCGATGGATGTAAACAGCAGCAGGGCTAATCCGATCAGCGCCCTCTTCTGCGGAAGCAAATACCGGCGCAGCAGCTCATAGTACTGTCCTATAGTTACCTTCTGTTTATTCTGCACCATGAATTCTATCCTCCCGAACATGTGATCGCTCTAACCAGATTATCACAGGGAAGTTGACCTGTTAAGTCTTTTTCGAATATATATACCAAAAACTGTAACCTCCATCCTTATATAAGCGTCAATAACGACAAATAGAAGCTTATGGGGGGGATACAATGCATTCAAAGACATTATGTATTGGGATGAGAACAGCGGCTGCATTACTAGCCATTATGATTCTGGTTATGACGGTCGGCTGCGGTAACGACTCCAAAAAGCTCACCTTTACGAATTCGGATGTTAATGTTCGTCAGATCCAGGCATACAATAAATTTTCACTGCAAATGACGGAACAATTACTCCAGGAAGCCCGGGGCGATAACGTATTCGTCTCCCCCCTCAGTATGACGTTTGCTCTCTCGCTGGCGATGAACGGCGCTGGGGGCAATACTTTAAAAGAAATGAAGGCAGCATTGCAGACAGATGACATCGCCCTTGAGGCTATTAATCAAGGGAGCCAGGTTTTGCGCCATCTACTGGAACAATCCGATCCCGAGGTAGAACTCGATATCGCTAACGCGCTCTGGCTCAGGAAAGGAATCTCGCTTAACGAAGCGTTCGTTGAGCAAAACAAACGATATTTCGATGCCCAAATACACGAACTGGACTTTTCCGCTGAAAGTGCCGTCCATACGATTAATAAATGGGTAAAGAAACAAACCCGTAAGAAAATCGATCGAATCCTCGAATCATCGATTCCTGACCAAACACGGCTTCTCTTAATGAATGCGATTTATTTCAAAGCCGGGTGGCAGAAGGCGTTCGAGGCAGATGCGACTCATGACGCGCCGTTCCGGCTTATGGGCGGATCAACCGTCACCGTTCCGATGATGCGTCAGACGGACAACTTTGAATATTTGAACGGCGGCGGCCGTTATGAGGCAATCCGGCTCCCTTATTCACAAGGCACGTGGAATATGATCATTGTCTTGCCTGGGGAAGAAGTCACGCTTGACGAACTGGAAGCTGAGCTGCTCCGGAAGCCGGAGATGTGGAGGAGCGGATACACCGAAGGCAAAGGCATTATCGAGCTTCCACGGTTCAATATAACTTATAAAGCCAAGTTGAATGATGCTCTCCAATCACTTGGCATGAAGGAGGCATTCGCCTCGGAACATGCTGACTTTTCCGGGATGATCAAAGATCAATCCACTCTATTCATCGGTAATGTGGTGCATAAAGCGTTTATTGAAGTGAATGAGCAAGGAACGGAAGCAGCGGCTGTCACTTCCATACAGATGGATGGAAGCTCTGAAAGCCCCCAATATGACTTCAGAATGACCGTGAACCGCCCGTTCTTCTTTGCCGTTGAGGAACAGAAGACCGGGGCGCTCGTCTTTCTTGGCTCTATAAAGGATCCTACGAAGGAATAAATGCCGCGGGTTTACCCTGCCTGCCCACGGGTAAAGAATACTGTGGATGATAAAGTAAGGGCAGGTTTCATGAAAGGAGGATGTGCGTGATGGCAAACACCTTACATCCTGCAAGCAAAGATTCCCGTACCGTTACAACGCCAAATAAGCCCGAAAACGCTAAGATAACCCCTGCGCCGGGCAAGCGTCCTGCTTTGGGCAAGCGAACCATGAACTTCGCTCAAAGCCTCCACTGCCGGATTCAAGACGATGAGGTTCCGGCAATGGGCGCTCAGCTCACCTACTATTTAATTCTGGCCTTCTTCCCGTTCTTAATCTTCATCATTGCTGTCCTCAGCTTTGCCAATTTAACCGTCAGCGATGTTATTGACGGGATACAATTCGTGCTACCGGAAATGTCGACCAAAACCATCGCCGATGCGTTCGGGGAAATCCAGCAATCCCGCAGCGGCTCCCTGCTCTCCTTTGGTTTGCTCGTCACCCTGTGGTCGGCTTCAAACGGCGTAAGCGCGATTATAAAGGCGCTCAACAAGGCTTATGACGTCGAGGAGACGCGTCCATTCTGGAAGGTAAAAGCGATCTCGCTGATCTTTACGATTATCCTCGCGCTGGTCATCGTATTCAGCATGGTGATGCTGATCTTCGGCCGCGTCATCGGAAACATGCTGTACCGCTGGACACATCTGCCGGGTAATATCGACGTCGTATGGGGCATTGCGCAGTTTGCGCTGCCGATTCTCATTATGGCCTTCGTTTTCACTGCGCTCTATATGTTTATACCGAATCTGCGCATAACCTTTCGGGAAGCAGTCCCGGGTGCGCTGTTCGCGACGATCGGATGGATTGTGACATCGCTGCTTTTCTCGTTCTACGTCAATAATCTCGGCAGTTACAGCAAGACATACGGGAGTATCGGCGGGATCATCGTCCTGCTCACTTGGCTTTACCTATCCAGCATCATTGTTGTGCTCGGCGGTGAAATCAACGCCGTGCTGCATTTCGATAAGAACGGCAAACGGAAGGAAAACTGCAAGCAATTCTCTATTCCGCTGCCATTCTTCAGAAAAGACAAGAAGCCATAGCAAGTCTCCCCTTCTGCGCGTGCGGCATATCGTATGACACAGGATCTGCCGCCTCCGTCACGCAGCGCCGCATTTCATATTGGGAGGCGCACGCGCAATGCAATCAGCGGCAGCAATAGAAGAACGGCACCCGCAGGTGCCGTTCTTTTGCTGTTCTTTTGCTGTTCTTTTGCTGTTCTTTTGCTGTTCTTTTGCTTCTATACACGTTCTTATTCAAGCATCCTGCCTGGAGCTCGGACGGACCGATTTTATTTGCCCAGCAAAATCTTCGCATACGGCGAATCGATCGGCAGCATAATGACCGGCTCATTCTTGAGCGTCGTAACGTAGCTCTCCAGCGTGCGGTAGAGGCTGTAAAATTGCGGACTCTTGCCATACGCCTCATTATAAATCTTAGCGGCTTCTCCCTCGCCCTGGGCTATGATTTTCTTGGCATCCGCTTCGGCCTGCGCAATCAGCTCGGTTGCCGTACGGTCCGCCTTCGACGTAATCTTCCGCGATTCCTCGTCACCTTCGGAAAGGTACCGTGCCGCGATCGATTCACGGTCCGATATCATCCGGTTATAGACGCTCTGCTTGTTGCCTTCCGGCAGGTCGGTCCTTTTGATCCTCACGTCGACGATCTCAATCCCGTAGTTGTCGCGTTCCAACGCGGTAGCAATATCTTTCGTAATTTCATCGTTGATATTACCGCGTTCCGTATTCTCGCTGATGATGCTGTCGTAATTAATTTCCGACAGCTTGCGGCGCACCGTGTTGTATACCGCCTCATCGATCCGCTGCACGCCGGCGCTAACCGTCTGCACGGACTTCAAGAACCGCTCCACGTCGGTGATCCGCCATACCGTATAGTTATCGACGATAATCGGTTTCTTGTCCTTGGTAAGAATGGATGTCGGCTTGCTTTCATAGGACATCTGGTATTTCGGAAGCGTCTTGGTCGATTCGATAAACGGGATCTTAAAGCTGATTCCCGGCTCTTCAATGACTCGAACCGCTTCACCGAATTGAAGGACTACCTTGTACTCGCCTTCCTTGACGACGAAGGCGGAGCCGAAGACGATAATGAGTGCGACAATGATGATGGCAATTGATCCGTAGGTCCACTTCTTCATTTGGCAGTCCCTCCTTGCGCGCCTTGTCCGCCGGCATTCGGCTGTACGGCCGAAGCTGAACCGCCTCCGCCGCGCAGAAGCTCATTAATCGGCAAATATTTGACCGTATCGCCGGAAGAGTCGGAAATAAAGATACGCGCATTCGGTAAAATTTTCTCCATCGTCTCCAGGATCAGCCGGCTTTCCGTAACGGCAGGATTAGCGGCGTACTGCGCATAAATCGCATTGAATTTCGCCACGTCGCCCTGGGCGTTCAATATCCGGGATTTCTTCTGCGCTTCCGCATTCTCAATTAACGCCTGAGCTTCCCCTCTCGCTTTCGGAATACGATCGTTCTCGTATTTGGCTGCATTGTTAATTTTCGTGTTCTTCTCTTCGCGGGCATTCGTTACCTTCTGGAAGGCTTCCTCCACTTGACCGCTTGGCGGCTCAATGTCCTGGAATTTAATATCGATGATATGGATTCCCGTCTGGTATTTATCGTGAAGCTCCAGCATCTTCTCGTAGACTTTCGTTTGAATTTCGGTCTTTCCGTCCGTAATCGCATAATCAAGCTTGGATGAACCGATTACAGAGCGAATGGCCGAGCTTGCCGAGTTGCGCAAAAATTGTTCCGGATCGTCAATGTTATACAAGAAATCGCGTATATTGCTTATTTTCCACTGAACGACTGCGTCAGCGGACACGATGTTCTCATCTCCCGTAATCATCATCGCTTCTTCGTCGACCGGAGTTACGGTATTGCCTTCCTGCCGGTAGCCGATATGGATCCGCTGCGTCAAATTGGCAGGCACTTTAACGACTTGCTGGATCGGGTACGGCCATTTGATTCCAAGACCTGCGCCCTTCTCATCCGTGTACTTTCCAAACGTCAGAATAGCAGCCTTCTCCTGTTCCTGGACCGTATAGAACATTGTGCTGCCCAATCCCAGGATCGCCGCGATCAGTACCCCAATCAGAATCTTCTTCAGCAGTCCTGGCGGCAGCTGGTTCGGATCCCCCTTCTCCGGCTTTGGTACACCATGCAACATAGATTATCCCCCTTCTAACAACGTGCGTTCGGGAGTAAATACGAGCAATCACCACATTCGTTTCATAATTTAACCATATTCTCCATTTCAGATCGTTAAATAGCTGACTATTCGTTTTTATAGCCGTTCGGAAACAAGCTTCGCTTGGCTGAACAGCAGCAAATAATCCCGGCCGCCCGCTTTGGAATCCGTGCCCGACATGTTGAATCCGCCGAATGGGTGCACGCCGACCAACGCTCCCGTGCACTTGCGGTTGAAATACAGGTTGCCGACATGGAATCGCTCTCTGGCTAGCTCCAGATGCATGCGGTTGCGGGAGAAGACGGCTCCCGTCAAGCCATATTCCGTATTGTTCGCGTATTCGATCGCTTCCTCGAACGTGGAAGCCTTCAGGAACGCGACGACCGGCCCGAATATTTCTTCCTGTGCGATCCGTGCCTCAGGCGAGACATCCGCGATAACCGTGGGCTCGATAAAATATCCACGCGGGTCGCCTTTTCCCCCGCCAGTTACTATGCGTCCTTCTACCCGGCCGAGCTCGATATAGGATAATATCTTCGCATAAGCTTTATCGTCGATGACCGGCCCCATATAAGCAGCTGCATCCGCCGGCTGTCCAACGGTCAGCTGCCGGGCACGCGCCGACACCTTCTCCAACACGCTATCGTACACCTCGTCGAGCGCAACTACCCGGGAGCATGCCGAGCACTTCTGGCCCGAGAAGCCGAAGGCCGAGAAGGTAATCGCTTCGGCTGCCAGATCAAGGTCGCAGTCGCTGTCGACGACGATCGTATCCTTGCCGCCCATCTCGGCAACGACACGCTTCATCCAGCGCTGGCCGGGATTGGTCTTGGCCGCTCGTTCGTTAATGCGAAGCCCCACTTCGCGCGAACCGGTGAAGCTGACGAATCGGGTAAGGGGATGGTCCACCAGAACATCGCCTACCTCGCCTCCGGACCCCGGCAAATAATTGACGACTCCTGCCGGAACGCCCGCTTCCGCAAGCAGCTCCATAAACTTCGCCCCTATAACCTGCGTGGCGCTTGCCGGTTTCAGTACAACCGTATTCCCGCAAACGATTGCCGAGGTCGTCATCCCTGCAAGGATAGCCAGCGGGAAATTCCATGGCGGAATGACTACGCCTACTCCGAGCGGGATATAAGCAAGCTCATTGTCTTCTCCCGTTATACGTATCAGCGGCTGCCGCTCAGCCAGACGCTGCGCCTCGCGTCCGTAAAATTCCATGAAGTCGATCGCCTCGGCGGTATCGACATCGGCTTCCACCCAGCTTTTGCCCGCTTCGATAACCATCCAAGCCGAGAATTCATGCTTCCGCCGTCGCAGGATGGCAGCCGCTTTATAGAGGCAGCGGGCTCTAACCGCAGGGGGAACCCGCTGCCACGTACCGAAGGCTTCAGCCGCCGCTAGTATCGCCTGCTCCGCAAGCTTTCCGTCCGCTTGCTCTACGACGCCAACGATCTGCTCGATATCGGCAGGGTTGATCGAGTTCTGCTTTCGCCCGGTCGACACCCTTCTGCCACCGACGACCGGCCCGTAATCACGGCCCAATTCCGCCTTCACCTTCGACAGGGCATCTAGGAACGCTTGCTTATGGCTCTCCACAGTAAAATCGGTAAACGGTTCATTCCGGAACGCTTCCATCATGACAGATAGCCTCCTTCAGTCAACGAATAATCGCTCTACACCAATTTAAGCAGCTGAAGGAGCAAACATGACCATATTCCAAAAACATCGCTATCGTTCTCCGCCGATTAACGTAACCGCTCATCCTTCGTAAACCACAACCGGTAGCTGAGCGCACCGAGCAGAATAGCGGTCATCGTCGCGGCGGAGGAGAGCACGAACATGATTAAGATTTGATAACGCACCGCTTCGATCGGATCCGCACCCGCGACGATCATCCCCGTCATCATTCCCGGCAGCTGAACGAGCCCGGTCGTCTTCATTCCGTCGAAGGTCGGAATCATGCTCGCGCGAACCGATCGCTTGATCGCGCCTTGAATGGCTTGCTTCAGCGTTGCGCCGAGCGACAGAAGCGTCTCGATCTCGCCCCGGGACGCTTCCATCTCCCGGTTCATCTGATTCAAGAAAAGGCCTGCGACG
Organism: Paenibacillus spongiae; assembly: GCF_024734895.1. Taxonomy (NCBI): domain Bacteria; kingdom Bacillati; phylum Bacillota; class Bacilli; order Caryophanales; family Paenibacillaceae; genus Paenibacillus; species Paenibacillus spongiae. The sequence goes on along the minus strand of NZ_CP091430.1, from coordinate 1,565,143 downwards.
ATCATCGAGCTTCCGATCGTAATGCCGCTGACCGGAATGATGAACTGCGCCGTCGGTTCGATAATTTGAAGGCCAAGCAGCAGCCCCATCGTGATGGCTTCCGTACAGCTGAGCGCTAATGCAATCCGCAGGCGGATCCCCGGGATTCGCGCCGAACGCTGCCCCGCGTTCCACGAAGCGATCGTAATCATGGCAGCTACAATAAGTATGATGAATATGGGGTTCCCTACATTAAAAACAAAGTGCAATATGTATCCGATAAAGAGCAGCTGCAGAGCCGAACGGATCGTGCCGATGGCGATCTCCTTCTCTAGACCAAGCTTCCGGCGGATAGACAGAAACATGGTCACCATTACGAAAACAAGCGTGCACAATAAAGCGAGATTGGACATTAGACGCTCTCCTCTTCCTTGCGCGACTGCTGCAGGTAGCGGCGGGCCTGATCCGTTGACGGGCAATCAAAAAATACGGCGGTCTCGCAGTGCTCGAGCAGCTTCCCCTCCGCCATAAACCATACGGTATCGCTCACTTGCTTCGCCTGTTCCAGATCGTGCGTCACCCAAATAAGCGCCTTCTCCTCCTGCGCTGCCCATTCGCTCAGACACCGTTCAACCAACCTCTTGCTGCCCGGATCGAGCGAAGCCGTTACCTCATCGAGCAGCAGCACATCGGGACTAAGCAGCATAGCCCGCACGAGAGCCGTCCGCTGCTTCTCCCCTCCTGACAAATCGGCTGCCGGCTTCTGCCAATCTACCGCTCCCAACCCAACGGCTTCCATGCAGCGCTTTGCCAGCGCTTCATGGAAGGGAAGCCCATGCAGCTCGCTGGCGGTCCGTAAATTCTGCTCCACGGTTCCCGGCAGCATAACGGCTTGCTGCGCTACATAACACACCTTCCTCCGCCAGTCTTGGGGCTTCCAGGCGGCGATCGGTTTTGAATGCAGCGCGATCTCGCCTGCATCGCATCGCTCCAAGCGGGCTATTATCCGAAGCAGGGTGCTCTTCCCCTGTCCGGATCCGCCAAGCAGCGCAACATGTTGACCGGCTGCGATCTCTGCCGTTATTCGCTCAAACAATATCTTGGACGCATCGTCCTGCCGATGCTTCGTAATGTTCTCCATGGCTAACAGTACTGTCAATCCGAATCCTCCCGTGACGTTGCGGCACGCCTATGTCATGTATTAACTGTCCTCATTATACCCGATTCCTCTTTTAGGCGCCCCCTGCGCAGCAAGCAGCCAACAGCTCCCAATCATCGGACTGGCCGGCTCGGTTGGTACAAGTGCATATAAAAAGGCGGATGCTCTCCGGCCGATTGACCGGAATGAGCATCCGCCGCTTAAGCAGCCGCAGATCGAGGACACAGCTTCGTTAACCGCCGGAGACGGCCTGCAGAACAAGCAGCCGATCCCCCGCCTGCAGAGGAATGCTGCGATCCGCCAGCCATTCGATGTTCTCGTCGTTATAGTAGAGAAGTACATGCTGGCGAATCCGGCCTTCTTCGTTGTACACATGATGATGGAGCAGGGGGTAATCGGCGAATAGACGATGAACGGCTTCCTCCAGCGTATCGGCTTCTAACGAGAAGCCGCTTCTCCCCCCGGTGCAATCCGATAGCAGAAACGGTACGACGATATCAATCTTCATGACCGTCGTCCACGATCCATGATTTGACGGACATGATCCGGGATAGCTGACCGGGCAGCCGCATCCAATTCACGCCGCGGTCAAGCGAGCAGTACACCTCCCCGGAAGTCGTACCGAAGTAGAGGCCGTACGGGTCGAGCTGATCGACCTCCATGGCGTCTCTCAATACGCTGACATGCCGCTGCTCCTCCGGCACCACGTCTCCGACAGGCTGCCAGGACGGCTCGTCGCGGTTGCGCCGGTAGACGAGCATCTTGCCGTCTTTCATAGTCCGCTGCTCCGAGCTTTCCAGCGGAATGAGGAACAGATCGCCCGTCTGCGAGACGCAGATCGGAAAGCCGAATGGACTGTCACCTTCCCGCATCGTCAATCCTTCCTCAATCGGATACCAAGTGCTGCCTGCGTCCTCGGACTTGAATACCCCGCAATGTTCCTGCATGTACAGCGTGTTCGGATTGGACGGATCGCACGCCATCTTATGAATGCAATAGCCCACTTCCGGGAACGGCTGCCCGGTAGGTACCCGTGCCAAGCCCTGATTGCATGTCTCCCATGTTTCCCCGCCATCCTCGGAACGGAATACGCCGACGGCCGACATAGCCGTCCACAGCCTTCTGGGATTGTGCGGGTCAACCAGTATCGTATGCAGGCACATCCCGCCCGCGCCCGGAAACCATCCCGGCCTGGAGGGATGCTTGGTCAGGCCGTCGAGCTCCCCCCACGTCTGCCCGCCGTCCCGGCTGACGAACAGCCCGGCCTCCTCGACGCCTGCATACAGCGTATCGGGCTCCGACGGAGCGCCCGGGGCAATCTGCCAAATCCGGTTTAACGAGAATCCGCTCTCTTGCGTATACTTGGGCCCGTCTACAATTTGAGTCCACGTCTTCCCCATGTCGTCGCTGACCCGAATCGTCGCCCCGTATGCCGCATGAGACGTACCGGCGTAGAGACGCTGCCTTCCCTTCCGGCTATCCCCAAATACGCTATATACCTCCCAACCGTTCAAATAGGGGCCATCGAGATTCCACTGCCGCCTGTCTTCGCCGGACGTATAAATAAATACGCCTTTATTCGTCCCGACCAACAATTTGACCAGCTTACCCATAAGCAATGCCTCCTTCGGAATGATTGCGTTTTCAACAGCTCCGCTACAGCCGCCTCAATCGTACCCGCTCATCACTGTCGCCAGACTGTCATGCGAATATACATTCGCCTTTTTATTGGAAAATCCTTCTATCTGCGCAAATAAAATTATCCCTTCCTCAAAAAAGGAGCGCTAACGACAACCATCGTCGTTAACGCTCCATCAAGCGATCTATGCGGTTCCCTCAAATTAATTAGCAGATACAGGTCTTCCTCTTCGACCCCAGCTTGCCGGCGGCTTCCACCTTATGAATATACTCCGCTGCAGGCGGCACTTTGCAAGCGGTCTGGCCCACATTCACATGAACCTTCCCGATCCGCTCCGCCGCTTCCAGCGCTTCATCCTGCAGAGCCGTAACATAGGATCCGATTGCAATCACGAAGCTGTTCATCGTATAGCGGACGCGATTCTGCTCGCCATGAATCGTATCCGCTACCTGCCGCAGCAGACGGCTGATCTCATCCAGATCCAGCCGTTCATCCGGCGTAATGGAAATATAATTCGCATACGTGTTCCAGCCGCAAGCGGCAATCGTCTCTTCCGGCGCTTGTATCCATTCTCTGGCCAGCTCAAGCGCGTAAGGACTTTCAGCCGCCACCCCCGCTACCGCATATTCCGACAGCATAGACCATCTGGCATGACGTACCCAATCCAGCAGCCTTTCCTTGGTCATCGTCTTCGGATTAACGGTAAGGCCGGCCAAATACATGGCATCGCTGATACCCGAATCATACAGTTCAAGCGCCAGCGCCTGATCCTTCTTGACGGCTTTCACCAGCTTTTTCAAATCGCCGACCTTCACGCCGTATAAAGGTTCACTGGCACCATGACGCAGAAATGTCTTCTTCGTTTGCTCCGTCCCCATATTCTCCAGCTGCTGCATCACTTCTTCGTAAGTCACCGGATCACCTGCTTGTTTGTTTTCTGCCATTGTAACATATTTGTCGTTCCGTTAATCCCAAGCACGATATATCACAGCTTATTCAGTGCCCTTCAGCCATTGATTGACGCGGTCCCCATGATCTTCGACCCACTTGCTGGCGGCCTCTTCGGGAGATGCTCCGCCTTGAATCTCAACCATGACGGCAGCCATATCATCCGGCGTCCATTCGAACTGATCCAAGAAAAGATGCGCGGACGGCTGATCATTCTTCAGGCCTTTGCGAACCATCGTATGAATTTGCTCTGCGCCCCCGTAAGCGCCCTTCGGATCGTCCAAATATTTCAGGTCCATCTTGGCGAACATCCAATGAGGCGTCCAGCCGGTTACGACAATCGGACGCTTCTCGTCATAGGCCTTCTGCAGCTCCTGCGCCATCGCCGCGGAAGAGCTCTCTACGAGGGTGTACGAATCCAAGCCATAATCCGCCATCGCCTTCTCGGTTGCCATCATAATACCGGCTCCGGGTTCAATGCCGATAATTTGATTATTAAGCGACTTCGCCGTATCCGCCTTCTTCAAATCATCGATCGCGGCAATGTCCATATACGTCGGAACGGCAAGCCCGGTCTTGGTCCCATCCAGATTCGGTCCCAGATCCTCGACGTCCGCTTTATACTTCTCGACATACGAGGCATGCGTGCTCGGCAGCCATGCCGCCACCATAGCGTCCGCGCTTCCGTCGGCTATGCCCGCCCACATCGGACCGGCGTCGACCTGCAGCAGCTCCACTTTATAATCCAGCTTCTTCTCCAGCACTTCCTTCACCACATAAGTGCTGGCAATCTCCGAATCCCAGGCTACATACGCAAGCTTAATGTTCTTGGAAGACGCTCCGTTCGAACAACCGGCCAGAACAGCAGCAACGAATACAATGCAAATCAAAAGACTCCATTTTTTCAATACGATAACACTCCTTAAATGGCTTATTGTTGTTTCTTCTTAAATACGTTCTGCGTTAACCGATCCAGCAATATGGCCATAATGACGATCGCGATGCCAGCCTCGAAGCCAATACCGGTTTTGGCCTGCGTCACAGCACGGTATACATACGCTCCAACGCCCTGCGCGCCGATCATGGACGAAATAACGACCATCGATAAAGAAAGCATGATCGTCTGATTGATCCCGGCCATTATCGAGGGCATCGCTATCGGCAGCTGAAGCTTGAACAGCTTCTGGGCCGGTGTGGAGCCGAATGCGTCAGCCGCTTCCACGAGCTCCTCCGGTACCTGGCGGATGCCCAGATTCGTCAGACGGATCGTAGGCGGTATAGCAAATATGACTGAGGCAATTACACCCGGCACAACGCCCAACGAGAAGAAGGAAACAGCCGGGAGCAAGTAGACGAAAGCCGGCATCGTCTGCATGAAATCCAATATCGGGGTTACCGTATTACGGATGACGTTATTTCTTGCGCACGCAATCCCGATCGGCACGCCAATAACAATGGATAATAGAGAGGCAGACAGCACCAGAGCCAACGACTGCATGGACTGCGTCCATAAGCCCAAGTTATCGATCAAGAACAGACCCAGGAAGGCGAACAGCGCCATCTTCCAGCGTCCGATCCAGTAAGCCAGCAGTGTGATCAGTAAGATCAGCAGCAGAGAAGGAATCGAAGTCAGCAGTAATTCCAAGGAGCCAACCATCGTTCCGATGACTGCTTTGATCGCGTCAAACAACGGTCCGAAATGGCGCGTTAACCAGCCCTCCACGGACTCGATCCATTCGCCGAGCGGCAGCTTCGGAAGGCTCATACGGCTTCACCCGCTTCCGGCACGGCATTGCCCGCGAGGGCGGAGAGGACGGCTCCTTTGATGACGATGCCCTTCAATACGCCATCTTCGTCCACGACGGACACCGGCAATTTCGCGGTACTCATTAGATCGAACAGCTCATTGAGCAGCGTGCCCGGGAGTACCGTCGGAACGTCCACCTGCATGATCGCTTCAAGAGACAGCTGCTCCTTAATCGCCCTCGCGGCATCCTCGGCCGTTATGACGCCAAGCAGCTTCATCCCCTTGTCCATTACATACAAGCTGGATACGCCGCTGTCGCGCATGAATTGCAGGGCAACACGCGGTCCGCGTTCCAGAGTAATGGTCTCCGGTTTGCGCATGACATGCGCGGCTGTTAGCACCTTCGACAGATCGACATCCTCCACGAAACGCTCGACATATTTATTGGCAGGCTGAATGAGGATTTCTTCGGGCGTACCGATCTGGACGATCGAGCCATCCTTCATAAGCGCGATCCGGTCGCCGATTCGCAGCGCTTCATCCAAATCATGCGTAATGAACACGATGGTTTTCTTCATCTTGGCCTGCAGCTGAAGCAGCTCATGCTGCATATCTTTGCGGATGAGCGGATCAAGCGCGCTGAAGGCCTCATCCATCAGCAGAATGTCGGGGTCGTTGGCCAGCACGCGGGCAAGACCGACACGCTGCTGCATGCCGCCGCTCAGCTGATCCGGCCGGCTGTTCTCCCATCCGTTCAAGCCGACCAGCTTGAGCGCGTTCATGGCAAGCTCTCTTCTTGCCTTCTTGTCGACGCCCTGCACTTCCAGACCGTATTCCGCATTCTGCAGGACGGTCCGGTGAGGAAATAGACCGAATTTCTGAAAGACCATGCCAATGTTCTTCCGCCGGAATTGACGCAGCTGCTCCGGATTCATGCGAAGCACGTCTTGACCATTGAACAGAACGGCTCCCGAGGTTGGCTCGATCAGACGGTTCAGCAGCCGGACCAGGGTCGATTTCCCGCTTCCCGACAGCCCCATAATCACGAAGATTTCGCCTTGCTCGATCGTGAAATCCGTTTGATTCACGCCGACAGTGAGCTTATGCTCCTTCAATATTTTCTCCTTGGACCAGCCTTGATTCAGCAGGGACAGCGCCCTTCCGGGATCATGGCCGAACACTTTGGTCAGCTGTTTGACCTCGATTATCGGCATAAGGACCTCCTCTTGGATTATTTTTAACTAGGTTATTGCTCGGTTTAACCAGCTTAACGTTTCATCGCAAAAGGGGTCAAAGACTGTAATCCGTTCAAATCGTACGTACAGTTTTAACTTTACGTACTTTATGTACTGAATACTCTTTATTGCATACATATCCTTACACATTGCTTTCTTTACTTCCTCGATTAGATATGCTTACAATACAGAATAGAGGTTTGCAGCTAACGAACCCCATACCTCGGGAGGGAACTTCATGAATGATTTAACAGATATTCCGGCAGAGCAAGCCCTAATAATTCAAAAAAACCGGGAACGCGTAATCGACTCCATCGGCAAAAACATGGATTTATACGGCATTACGCTGTCCATCGGTCACTTATACGGTCACATGTACTTCAATAACGGCCCCGTAACCTTAAACGAGTTGAGCGAGTCCATGGGGATGAGCAAGACATCGATGAGCACGGGAGTCCGCACTTTGATGGATTTGAAGATGATCGAGAAGGTATGGGGCAAAGGCTCCCGCAAGGACCTGTACGAAGCCGTTCCGGACTGGCACCAGAATTTCGCCGACTACTTCTCCCTCAAGTGGCGCAAGGCAGTCGAGAGCAATATGAATGTCCTCGCACGCTCGCTGAATGAAATCCGGAAATTGAAGTCCGCAGATGAAGGAAACGAGAAGCTCTTGAAGATTATCGAATCGGACGAAGCCAAGATTACGCAGGCCATAGATTATTATAAGTGGCTTCTGAAGCTGATCGAGTCCTTGGAGACGGGGAAGATTTACGAGTTCATTCCGAAGGTGTAAACCATGCAGAAGAGACCCGGTCCGAACAGGATCCGCGTCTCTTTTTGGTTTTTCATGAGCTGTTCGCTCTCTATATTCGTTCAACCTGCACGCGGCCGGAGAAGAAGACCGCGCCTCCGCCCATGTCGGCAATCCGGTCCGGCGTCAAGGCATTGACCGTCCGCTTGCCCCCCGGAACATCCGCCCACAAGCCTTGGCTGACAACGACGCCGGGCAGTACGTCCTCGCCGACTGCCGCGGTAAGCTCGCATTCCCCCCGCCCATTCGAAATCCGCACGGTATCCCCGCTCGCAATGCCGCGCTCGGCAGCATCGGCGGCATTCATATGCAGCCTCGGCGTCTTCTCCAGCCGGATATGCTTCTCATTCAGAGCGAAGGTCGAATTCAGAAAGTTATGATTCGGCGCCGGAATGAAGAGGAACGGCAAATCCCCGTCCTCCGCCAGCGGCGTATAGGTCGGCAGCGGAGGGTACCCTCTGCGCTCCATTATGGCGGAGTAGAGCTCGATCTTCCCGCTCGGGGTCCTCAATTTGCCCGGCAGGAGCGGCTTCGTTCTCCCCTTCGCATACTGCCTCTCCGCCAGCAATTCATAGGTAATGCCCTCCAGGCTCGGGTTGGAAGGATTATCGAGCGCCTGCCGGATCATCTCTTCGTCCGTATCCTGGAGCGGCTGTTCCGCAAATCCCATCGCCTCCGCCAGCATGCGGAAAACGTCCGTATTGGAGCGGCTTTCTTCATAAGGTTCTACGACCGGCTGCTGAATTTGGAGGTAGTGATGCCAGTATGAATGGTATAAGTCCGTATTCTCGAAGGAAGAGGTCGCAGGAAGCACGATATCCGCATACTTGGCCGTCTCGGTCAGGAACAGATCATGAACGACGGTGAACAGATCCTCCCGTTCCAGTCCCTGTCTCACCTTATTCGCATGCGGCGCCACGATGGCCGGATTCGAATTGTACACATACAGCGAACGGACAGGCGGCTCCGTATCCATCAGCGTCTGGCCCAGCAGGTTCATATTGAATCTGCGCGTCTTCTTCTTGAGCAGGTCCGGCCGCTCCAGAGCGGCTGAATTATGGCTCAGATATCCGCCGTTTCCTTTGATCGCGCCGCCGCCCCGCTTCAGCCACTGGCCCGTCAAAGCCGGCAGGCAGCTGATCGTCCGGACGTTCATTCCGCCGTTGTCATGGTGCTGCAGCCCGTTGCCGATGCGGATGAACGATGGAGAGGTCTGTCCGTATAACCGCGCCAGACGGTACAAATCATCCTGAGGGACGCCCGTAATGGCCGATACGACAGCAGGATCGTACTGACGGACATGCTGACGCAGCTCCTCATGGCCGACGGTATATTCGCGCAGAAACTCCTCGTCCACCAGCTGCTCCGCAAACAGGATATGCATCATACCCAGCGCAAGCGCAGAGTCGGTGCCGGGCTTGAGCGGAATAAACCAGTCCGCCCACCGGCCGGTCTGATTCTTGTGCACGTCAATGACGATAATCTGCGCGCCGTTCTTGCGGGCTTTCTCGGCGAGCATCACCTGATGCATATTCGTGCTGACCGCATTAATGCCCCACATAATGATCAGCTTCGCGTTGACGGTATCCTCCGGATCGGTGCCGAAGCTGCCGCCCATCGTATACCCGTAGCCTTCCGATCCCGCCGCTTCGCAGATCGTATACTGCAGCCGGCTTGCGCCAAGCCGGTTGAAGAAGCGGCGGCCCATCCCTTCCGTGCCGATGATGCCCATATTGCCATAGAAGCTGTAGGGAAGAATAGCCTCCGCCCCTTCGCTTGCGATGAGCGTCTTCCAGCGCGATGCAATCGTCCCGATCGCTTCTTCCCATGAAATCCGCGCGAACTCGCCCTCACCCTTCTTCCCGGTCCGCTTCATCGGGTAGCGAAGCCGCTTCGGATCATAGATTCGTTCCGTCATATTGCGGACCTTGTTGCATATGGCCCCTTCCGTGACGGGGTGATTGGGGTCCCCTTCGATCTTCGTGATTTTCCCTGCTTCCTTATGAATAAGCAGCCCGCATTGATCCGGGCAGTCCAGTGAACAAACAGACGGAAATACGCCGCTTGGCTGATTTATTATTGAAGTCATCTATATGGGCTCCCCTCATCCTATTTCGCTATCGTTACTTCCATACGACTTTATCGCCGTAATCTTTGCCCCAGTTATACATCATCTTCAGAATCGGCATCAAGCTTTCGCCATACGGCGTCAGCGAATATTCAACGCGCGGCGGAACCTCTGCATACACTTTGCGTTCCACCAATAGATCGTCCTCCAATTCGCGGAGCTGGTTGGTCAGCATCTTCTGGGTGATGGAAGGAATTCTCTTCTTGAGCTCGCTGAACCGCTTGGTTCCCTCAAGACCCAGATGCCACAGAATGATCAGCTTCCATTTGCCTCCGATCACCGCAAGCGTCAGTTCCTTCTCGCAATTGATTTCCTTCAGGTTGATCCGTTCCTTCAACACGTTTGCCATCGTCGATCTCTCCCTTGCCCTCCATATATTGAAAAATAATCGATATTTCCCCTCCGGCATCTAACTTGCTCGCTTACTTGGACCTTTCTTCGATTCAACTTGTATAGCATCTCATCCGGAGCAGCAGCCGGATGCCTTGCCAGGCACAATAGTATCCTCACGGTAACTACAGCACTTTGAAGTGCGTACTTCCTTAATCGAAACTCCAGTCTTAGAATAAAACTTGTTCCAGATAAACACAACACCAAACTTAGGCCAATAACTGGCTCAACAAAACGAAGCCTATGCTTCCGATGCAAGTTTTGTTTCGAAGCTTCTCGCGAAGCATGGCTACACAAAACTAAGCCTATGCTTCCGAAGCAAGTTTTGTTTCGAAGCTTCTCGCGAAGCATGGCTACACAAAACTTTTAGGAGTGATCACTATGAAACTGCAGCTCGCACTTGATCTTGTTACGATTCCGGAAGGCATTGAATTGGTGAAGGAAGTCGAAGCTTATATCGATATCGTTGAAATCGGAACGCCGGTCGTCATCAATGAAGGTCTTCGCGCCGTCAAGGAAATGAAAGAAGCCTTCCCGAACCTGAACGTGCTGGCGGACCTGAAAATTATGGATGCCGGCGGTTACGAGGTCATGAAAGCATCCGAAGCCGGTGCGGACATTATTACGGTACTGGGCGTTGCCGATGATTCGACCATTCGCGGTGCCGTTGAAGAAGCCAAGAAGCAAGGCAATGAAATCATGGTCGATATGATCAATGTAAAGGATATCGAAGCGCGCGCCAAAGAAATCGACGCGCTTGGCGTAGACTATATTTGCGTACACTCCGGTTACGATCATCAGGCGGAAGGCAAAAACTCCTTCGCGGATCTGTCCGCGATCAAACGCGTCGTCAAGCATGCGAAAACGGCGATTGCCGGCGGCATCAAGCTGGACACGCTGCCTGAAGTGATCCAGGCGAATCCTGACCTGGTCATTGTCGGCGGAGGCATTACCGGCCAGCAAGATAAGAAATCAACTGCATCCACGATGCAGCAGCTGGTCAAGCAAGGACGCTAATCATGTCTGCAGCCCAGTATACGCGAGGAATCCTCGATGAAGTGACCCGTACCGTATCTTCGGTCTCCGAAGATGAAATCGAACAATTCCTTCATCATCTGCTCGAAGCCAAACGAATTTTCGTGGCGGGCGCAGGGCGTTCCGGTCTGATGATGCGCTCCTTCGCAATGCGCATGATGCATCTGGGGTTGCAAGCCTATGTTGTCGGTGAATCGGTAACGCCCGGAATTCAAGAAGGGGATCTGCTGATCATCGGCTCGGGCTCGGGCGAAACGAACAGTCTGGTCGGCATGGCGGAGAAAGCGAAGCGGCTTGGCGCCCTTGTAGCCGCCATCACGGTGAAGCCGGAATCCACCATCGGCCGGCTGTCGGATGCGGTCCTTCACGTGCCCGCCTCCCCCAAGGAGTCGGCGAATGGAGGATCGACCTCGATCCAGCCTATGGGTTCTCTGTTCGAGCAGAGCATTCTGATTCTGTGCGACGCCATTATTCTGCGGGCGATGGAGAGGCAAGGTATCGACGCCGCATCCATGTTCGGCAGACATGCGAATTTAGAATAAGTAAGAGCCATCAGGCGTTGTCCTGATGGCTCTTTTTTACGTTCAGCCGTTCTTTCCCAAACCGAATATGTTCACATGCATCCGCCACTTAACCGTTCGTGGAGATGGCATATTTTATGCATGGGTTCAATTGCAGCATCTAAGACTTCACGGCACCTGAAACCATGCCCTCGATGTAGTATTTCATTCCGAATAGAATCACGATAATCGTCGGGATACTGCCGATCGCATAGCCTGCCGTGGACAACCCGAGGTCTGAGCTGCCTGCCCGATTAAGACTGACGGCCGCCATCGTAAACGTCTGATTCTCTTGCTTAAGGACGATGAATGGCCACAGGTAGTCGCTGTACACGGACAGGAACGTAACAATGCCGACTGTGATGAGAATCGGGACACAGAGCGGCATTGCGATCCGAAGGTAGAGGTACCATTCCCCCGCACCGTCCATACGCGCCGCTTCGAATAATTCCTCCGGAAGAGATTCGAAGAATGTCCGGGTCAGCATAATGCCAAGCAGCTGCGTGCCGGCGATATAGGGCAAGATCAATCCCCAGAAGCTGTTGGTCAAGTTCAAATTCGTAATGGTTGCATACAAAGGAACAATCGTCAGAAGCGATGGAATCATCATAACGCCGATGAGAAGTAAAAACAGCAGCCCCTTAAGCGGAAATTGATGACGCGCAAACACGTACCCGGACAACGAGCCGATGAAGACGGCCCCAATCACGGTAACGACGCAGACGAAGAGGGAATTGAAGATGCTGTCTTTCACGACCTTCCACGCTTCCGTGTAATTCGCCCATTTCGGCGTATCCGGCAGCGACCAGAAATCGATCAGGATGTCGAGATTGTCGCGAAGCGAGAAGACGAGCAGCATCAGGACGGGAATCAATGTCAGGACCAGAAGAAGCACTAAAACCGTGCCTCCGATCCATTTTGGAATACGAGCGGTCATGGGTTTCGCCTCCTTGTCAATGGTCCGTCTTCAATACTTTAAGGTTAAAGATGGTGAGCGCAAGAATAACGAGGAACAATGCGACGCCGATTGCGGAGCCATAACCGTATTCAGAGCTCCCGAACGCCGCTTTATACATGAGAATGGCCGGATTAATCGTGGCGGTGCCGGGACCGCCGTCGGTCATGACCAGAATTTTAATAAAGTCCTGCAGACTTCCGATAATCGTCAAAATGGTAACCAGCTTGAATTGCGGAATAAGGAGCGGAAGATGAATCCTCGTCAACACCTGCCAGCCGTTGGCGCCGTCGATCTTGGCCGCTTCAATCTGATCTTGGCTCAGATTGCCGATGGACGCGTAGAAGATCAGGAAGTTGAGTCCTGAGATGAACGGAAAGCCAAAAGCAATGATCGCCCACAATGCCGTACTCTCGTCACCGAGCCATGGCTTCGCCAGACTGTCCAGTCCAAACGAAATCAGCACTTGGTTGATCAAGCCGTTGGTTGGATCGTACATATTCTGCCAGAGAAGGATCGTTACGATGCCCGGGAAAAGCATCGGCAGAATGAAGCCGGTCCGGAAGAAATATTTCAGGCGGCTCCCGCCGATCAAATAGATCAGCTCGGCCGCAGCCAGCGGGAATATGATCGATTTGAGAACGTCCGTTACCGTGTAGATGAGCTGGTTCAGCATCCCCTTGCGGAAGATGGCGTCACTGAACATATTGCGGTAATTATCGAAGCCTATCCATTCTGACGTGACCAGATTCCATTTGGTGAAGGAATGGAAAAAAGCCAGAATCATCGGGTAATAGAGAAAGGCGAGCACGAAAACAAACGACGGAACGAGAAACAAATATGAGGTGCCGTATTTTTTCCAACGCGCGCTCTTATTCATGACGGTGACACTCCTTTCTTCGCGGGCCGTTTCGGATGAAACGACGAAAGGGGGATGGCTTGCACCATCCCGCCTCCGCCGATCACGGCAAAGCCTTTATTACGGATTCGTTTTGACATCGAGATCGAATTTACTTGCTTCGATAAATTTCTTATTCGCTTTCTTAGCGAACTCCGCTTTCTGCTTGAGGAATTCGGCCAAATCGATTTTATCCATGTAGTACTGCAGCTGGAGCGCCTTGGCTTCCGTCAGGAGCGTCTGGTCGTTATTCGCATTGCCGCCGCTTAACGTTCCTAGGGCACCGTTCATGTTTCCTGCTACTTTAAAGCCTTCCAGATAGCCGTTAATTTCATCCGACAGCGTAACGCCCTTCACGAGGCTCGGCCCTTGAACGAACTGGCCAGCCGCAAGCGTCGTTTCGTATACCTTCTGCGCTACCTCAGGCGAGAACAGATACTGCAGGAAGTCTTCCGTACGCTTCTGCTGCTCCGGATCCTTCTTGTTTACAATGGAGAGCTGGTGGCCTGGAACCAGGATGCCGCGCGGCTCGTCAGGGAAGTTCGGATCCTTCTCTTTGAACGTCGGGAATTTGAACGTGCCCCACTCGAAGCCTTTGTCGCCCAGCTTCTTCTGATCCTGAACCAGCTGTCCGACCTGCCAGCTTCCGTTCCAATAGACGGCCGCCTTGCCGCTGATGAACAATTTATACAAATCGGCATCCGTCGATGTCGCAAAACCTGGCTGATAGAACTTGGAGAGCTCTTTCAGCGTCGTCCAGTACTTCTGCTCTGCCGGGCCTTGATTGTCGTAACGGCCTTCTTGGGCGAGAATCTGCACGCGTTCTTCGTCGACGATTCCGCCCACGTCGAACATCGGATTGCCGGGCTCGTACTTGATTTTGCTGTTTACCGCTTCGACATCCGGCGTATTCCGGGCATCGCCCGGCTGAACCAGAATTTCAGGGATCAAGCTTCTGGCCGTCCAGTCCATGAATGCGGTGCGCATCCATCCTTCATAGTCGGCTGCAATGTTGAATGGCATTGCAAGCGGGATATAGTTCTTGTCTTTGATTTTTTGCAGGGCTGCGAACAGGTCTTCCCACGTCGTCGGCGCTTCCGAGATGCCGACTTCTTCGAATATTTTTTTGTTGTAGTAGAAGCCGGTACCGACCAGGTCAAAAGGAAGCATGAAGATCTTGCCCGATGCCGTCATCATGTTCGGATGATATTTCTCGTCGACGCCATCATAGATGGATACGTCGTTGTTGTATGGGTTCGGTTTCTTGGCGAACTCGTCAAGCGGCAACAGCCAGCCTTTGTTCAAGTTGTTGTCCGGCGAGTCGCCCGTCAGGTTGGCATGCACGATATCCGGCGCATCCTTGCCGCCCGCTGCCATCTTCGCCTGGAACGAAGTGATGAAGGCGCTGTTATCGGTTGCGATATCGATCGTGACCTTCGTCTCCGGATGCAGCTTCGTATACTCTTCCGCCGCTTGCTTCAGGCCGTCTGTGTAGTAGTTCGTGATCGTAGCAAATACGACGGTACGGGTTTCTTTGCTTGCATTGTCGCCGCCGCCTGTCCCGGCGTTGGTCCCGTTATCGGGTTTGTTACCGCCATTGTTGCCCGAGCAAGCCGCCAGAACCGTCATAACAAGTACAAGCGCAGTAATCAGACTTACGATTTTTTTCATGGTAAACGTATCCCCCAGTCTAATTTATCGTTCGGTACCATCTGATATTTATAAAATCGTTTTATAAAATGATTGCAGCAGCCCTTACCACCTCCAACACTCCTATAAAATCGCCGATTTTACTGATAAAATAAGGCATCCACAATTCGCCAATGCGTTTGAAAGCACTTACATTCATCGGTTTTTTCCATCATAACATTTTGTGTCATTTGCAGACAACATTAAAATATACCCATGTTTCGAATCCCTAAACCATGCATAAACACTGATTTTTAAATGACTTTTAAATTAAAATTTTTAAAAAAACGTTTTTATAATTTAAATTGACGGCATTTCATGCCATGTGTTAGGTTACTAGTATAGCAATTCCATTTTTATAGGAAAGAGGGGTCCGGATGATCAAGAAGAAGAAACGCGCTGTTACGATTAAGGACATTGCCCGTGAAGCAGGCGTTTCGATCTCTACAGTATCCTTCGCCTTCAACGGGACTGCGCCTGTCGCCCAAGAGACGAAGGACCGAATATTCGAGGTGATCAACCGGTTGAATTACCGGCCAAATTCCGCCGCCCGCGGACTTGTCACCCGAAAGACGAACAACATCTGTCTGTTCACGCCGCATCCCACCTCCGACTTTTTCTCCTTCTCGGGTAACGGCGTGTTCTCGGATCTGATGCAAGGGATCGGAGAAGTGCTGGATCAGAAAGACTACAACCTGCTGATCTCCTGGGATACCGTCGGCTACAAAGCAAAGACGCCGAAGCTCATCCGGCTGATTCGCGAGCAGGCGATGGACGGCGTGCTGATCTGCTTGCCGAGCCAGGATTCATCCATCATCAACGAGCTCAATGAGCATAACTTTCCGCTTGTTATTATCGGCGGCGCGGACAAGAGCTCGGCTGTCAATACCGTTGACGTCGATAATCATGAGATCTCTTACCGCGTTACCCGTCATCTGCTGGAGCTCGGACATAAGCGCATCGCCTTTATCAGTCCCGGCCAGCTGGAATTTCTCGTCTGCGAAGACCGTCTTGAGGGGTACAAGGAAGCGATGTCTGATGCCGGCCTAAAGGTACGTGACGATTATATCTTCATCGGCGATGAGACCGAATCGAGCGGATACCGCGCTGCGGAGGCTTTCATGTCGCTGAAGGAACCGCCGACCGCGATTGTCGCCGGCCGCGATATCCAAGCCGTGGGCGTATTGGAATATACCAAGGAGCATGACATTAGTGTGCCCCAAACATTGGCTTTAGTCAGCTTCGAAAATTCCCAGCTCGCCGAGAAGCATGGCATTACGTCCATCACGACCAACCTGTATGAGATCGGGAAGGAAGGCGCTAAGCTGCTCATCAAGCTGTTGAACCGGAAGAAAGAACGGGCTGCGCAGAATATGGTCATTCCATCCGGCCTTGTCGTTCGAGGCAGCAGCCAGCCTCAATCCGAATCTTCCGCTCCCTCCGTGGCCGCTTCTACAGAATCAATCAGCGTCAGGACTCGGAGCCGAAAGCAATAAGCCGGTTATGGTCATCTGCCACCTGCCCAAATCACGGAACTATCAGCCGCCCGCGCGCCGAATGGAAAACGCATACATTATAAAAAAGGAGCGGCTGATTGCAGGTTAATGGCTTGAGAATGCCTTTCATGCCGGCATGGTTTTTCAAATGAGAAGAGACCACATCGCGTATACACACCTGTGGTCTCACCAATATTTATTATGTCGTACATTTATTGATCCATCCACATGCCCCAGCACCGGCCCGGCCGTTCCACGCGGAACGTCTGAACGCCGCCCCGGTCTGCAACCGTGACATAACATTGCTTGCCGTCCGGCCCGCCAAAGCATACATTCGTGCAATCGGTACCTTCCAGTTGAATTTCATGGAGCACTTCCCCCTGCGGAGAAATTTTCGCAACAACACCCTTCCCGTGACGCGTTACGTATAGGTTGCCATCCATATCGCAGCGCATGCCGTCAAGAGAATAGTCGTCGAAGGCAATGAGCAGACGCTTATTTGAAATTCTCTTGTCCGCATCCAGATCATAGGCCCAAATGGTGCGCTGCGCCGACTCATTGACGTACAAGACATCCTCCCGGGGCCCGACTTCCACACCGTTGGTCGTTCCCATATTCTGCTCCAATAGCGTTACGGTTCCGGGCGGATGAATGCACCACAGATTCCCCGTACCGTCCGCCCAGTTCGGATCGCTGGCGAATATGGTACCGTCCCGCATGATGGCAATATCATTGGGCTGATTCATCCTCGGTTCATGTGCCCATACGGATACCTCTTTGGTCTTCATATTGACGCGCAGAATATTATGACCGGTGTAGTCGGCGATGAACATATCGCCTTCCCGGTTGAATCGGATGCCGTTGCCGGTGCTCCCTTCGGGCAGCTCCAGCCACAGCTCTCCGGTGCCGTCCGGCGCAATCCTGCCAATCGTACCTTGCTTCGCATAATTAACCGCGTATAAATTGCCCTCCCGGTCACAAGCCGGCCCTTCAATGCCGCCGGTAAACACATGCTCGTCCGTAAGCTTGCTGCTGACCATCGTCATCCTTACCACTCCTTCAGGAATCGAATCGAATCCTACCTCGTCCTAGCGAACGAACCGCATCGTACCGAAGCGCGACGGAATATGATAGTTGATTGCCCCGGTTGGCGACCAGGCTTGAAATTCCCGCGTACCGTCCCGCTTCTCGTCAATCCGGTAGAAATTGACGCGCCAAGCGGTGCCGTTCTCCGGCTTGCGACGGAAATGGGAAAGCGGCAGCTTCATAAGAAACGTCCAGGAATGCTCGTTCATGCGAACCTCGGTCTCGAGCCCTTCCGCATCCCACGCCGTATCGACGGTATATTGGCCGCCGCGGTTATCGATCATCGCATCGAAGATCACATTGCGCGGACTGAATTCAAACTCCATGTAGCGGGTGCCGTTGCCGTCCTCATCGATGAACAACTCGACTACATCCTCATCATAGAGCGGATCATCCCGTTTCGTGTAATTCGCGACCATGTAGTCGTCCTGGCAGTCGAATCGGACGTACAGATATTCATCGTCCCAGCATGCTTTGAATCCGGTTGCATCCTGTACAGGCCCGCCGTCGACGACGTCGACAAGCGTGGTCTCCTCTACCGTCTCCCACACAGCGTCATCATACTTCACGTACCTGCAATCCAATTGATAATCTTGTTCCGCCATCCCGTCAACAACCCCAATCTGCGTCAATTTGGTCGTTTCTACGCGTGTCTGTCACTTCCACTCTCTTATTATCATCGAAAAAAACATTGGCGTCGATTGCCATTAGCAAATTATTTTCCAAGCTGAAAATTAAGGGTATTCGGATTTTATGGTGGAAAAGGGCTTATAATTCGCCCTTCTCCAATTTTTCAATCAAGGTGGAAATGTCGATTCCAAGTAGCTCTCCACGTTCACGAACAGCGCCAATAGGAAACATTTTTTCGAACATCGGATAGTTGTAGTCTCGAAGCTCATAATCATCGATACGCTTCTGGTACTTGGGCCTGCGTTTCTTTTGAAGCCCTTCTGTAAAGAGTATTTTGGCTCGTAAAGCGTCGAATGAGTATCCACGCCCTAAACGATTGACGACACGTATCAAGCTGTTCAGAGACTCCGTATAGGCGTTTGTGATGCAATGGTCGAAGTAGGCAAATATCTCTTCTTCCCAATTCGCCATAGCCTTTGTAAGAGGCTCAAAAGCGGATTGTAATTCCTTTGGTATCTTGGATTTCCAGTCGTGGTATATGAGGAACGCTTTCTGTCTGCTGTCACATTCCCAAATATCGAAATAGGATTCCTTTAAGTCGTAAGCAATGCCAAGAGAAGGGTGATTCTTCGTCCAAAGGTCAAGCGTTATCTTATCCATCTCTGTAAGCTCTTTGTGGCGTTTTAGGAGGATAAACCGGTCGTGCATAAGCCCACGACGTTCCTTCGGTGATAAGCCCTCTCTAAGCTGTTTGCGAATTGTATTCTTCCTCTGTTTGGAAGGCGAGAGAGGTAGCCTATCACCGTCTCCTTATTGCGATTAGGAATAATGTCCAGCAAGGTTCGTTCCTCTATGTTGGTTAGGACGCAACGAGGTTTGATTATGTGGATTTCATCAATCCCAAGCCAATTGGGAGTTTCAAACCGTATAGTTTCTTCAAGGCGGTTGATATAATCATAAAAGATGTTCCGTATCGTTTTCTCATTCAACCCAACATCTTCTGAAATGCTGGTGAAAGTACGCTTGATGCTCTGTTTCTCGATGTATGATAGCAAACGGTTTGTACAGCTTCGCTTTTCGTTTATCGTGTGGTCTAATCGTTCCCAGAAGGTTTGTCTACAATCTCTGCAACGATACCGCTGACGCTTTATGAGAAGTCCTACACGCTTTCCGTGGATAGGCAAGTCCATACACAAAGCTGTTCTCTATTATCGTGCTTGTAAAGGTTCGCTACGTACCCACAATGAGGGCAAGCCAAAGGTGGAGAGTTCGTCTCCACCCGAATTTGAAAGTCGTGTTCGTTCTCGGCAACGTTCACTATGTTGAATTTTGGTAGGTTTAAGATGTCCATAGTCTTACTCCATCTTGTACTGGTTTCAACCATTATTTTCCGAAGAGGCTTGTTTTTCAAAATAGACTTAATTATTTCTCTTTGAACGAGGAAGCGTAGGGTTAAGTTTTGTAGAAAAGAACACACCGGTCTGAATTCGGTGTGTTTTGAAAGAGTATATACTGTTGGACACCACTATAATGTTTAACTTGTTTGGTTAGAACGAAAAAAGACTTCGAACATCGCTTTACCCTTCTTCTCTAGCCAAGTGTCGAAATTCATAAGACCAGGGTGAAGGTTGCCCAATGTGGGAAAATCTACTTTGTAGCCGTCTCCGTTCAACCATTCATATATCCGGGCCAAGATCTCGTTATGCTGACGTACAGTTTCTATAGGAATCTGGACGTAGTTGACTGGGCGACCAGTCGCACGAGTAATGGCTGCGGCAATGTTAGGCGGAGTCAACGCATCACCGGCGATTTCGATCGTCTTACCCAAAAATTTGTCGGGATGTTTGAAGGCAAGCATGACAAATGCACCGATGTCATCCACAGCTATACACTTTACAGGCACGTCCGGGTTGGCGGCTTCTGCTAATGTTCCATTTTGAATACCATAAAACGGGCTAACGTAACTTTCCATAAATCCAGACGGGCGCAATATCGTTGCTTGAAGACCAAGCGTCTTAATATATTGTTCAATTTCCCACTTGGCAAAGTAACGAAAGCGGGACTGTTTGTCAGCACCGCTATTCGATGAATAGACGAAATGTTGAACCCCGGCATCTTTCGCAGCATCAGCTACATTTTTACCCAATTGAATCTCTTCGATCGTAGAGGCATCGCTAGGTTCCCACATAGGGGGTTGAACGCTGAAGACCCCGTACACTCCTTGCATAGCAGCATCTAGCGATCTACGTTCTCCCATATCCCCTGAGACAAGTTGAGCGCCAGCCTGTGCAAGAGCCCGAGCAGCCTTACTTGAAGTATCACGGGTGAATACACGCACTTGCCAACCATCAGCCAGTAGATGTGCCGCTACCGCACCACCTTGCTGGCCGGTAGCTCCTAAAACTAAAACCGTCTTATTAAATGATGTCATATGCTTCCTCCTTCATAGATTGTTTGAACTTTTCTAAACCTCGCCAAGTCTTCTTGGTTTTTAAAATGCTCAATTGAAATATTAAATCATATATTATATCTTTGTAAGAAGACACTTTGTTTAGTTTTACTTACTAATAGTAAGTGGCATGTAAGGAAGTGATAACTTGAACCGAAATGATGAGCAAATATGCCTTGCCGCTGTTAACGAAGCGTTACAAGTGATAGGCAGCAAATGGGCGTTCTTAGTAATCTCTCAATTATATTATGGTCCTCAGCGCTTCAATCAGTTGCGTAGAAGTTTGAGCAAAAGCAACATCAGCATCAAATCTTTAACAGATATCCTGCGACATTTAGAACATTATAAAATCGTAAATCGTCAAGTATTCCCAACAATCCCTATAAGCGTAGAGTACTCTTTAACGGAAAAAGGCAAGGAGTATAGGACAATACTCCTTCAAATGCGCGAATGGGGAGAAAAATGGATCACGACTCCAAATAACTAAAGTCAGTCAATCTCATACAGAATTGACTGGCTTTAGTTATTTCCCCTATAAAAAGCCTTCAGTTATATGGTTATTCAACCAATCAACCACATATCATTCACTACGGGTGTGACCACCTTAAATTCCGATTTAGAGTTATGATGACGAAGGTGAGGATTCCACCATAAAATCCGAATACCCAAAATTAATATTACAAGCAGCCCAAACAAAAACGGCCGCACTCCGATGGATAATCGGATGCAGCCGCGGCATGATTCGTTTTATTGCAGGGCGTTACTTGTTGTTAAAAAATTGAACGGCCTTCTCGATGTATGCTTCTTCTTCTTTCGGCACATCATCGATGTAATAGATCGCCGCAACCGGACACATCGTTTCGCAGGCACCGCAAGCGATGCAAACGTCCGGATCAATATAGTACTGATCCTCGCCTTCATGGATACAATCGACCGGACATGCGTCTACGCAATCGGCTGCTTTCTCATCCACGCAAGCAGAAGTAATAACATAACTCATTTGTAACACCACCTTTTCATAATATAATATTTGTTCTTCAGATTGAACATCAGCTGGTGAAACCTAGTCGAACCTATCCTTCTCAATTGGGGCTGCCGCCTGACTCTCGGGTGCTCCAGGCTACCTCAACTGATGCCAATCATCCTCAATCAAGGCCCCGTATCTCTGTCGCAGCAATTCGGCCGTCATTATGGCAACCGATGTTGCGAGTCTGTCATTATCCCTGCCCGAGCGGATCCGGACCTTCTCCAAGGTCCGGTAAGGACCCTCGAAGTTAATCAGCAGGTCGTTCGAGAAGGACAATGCGGAGCGGTACCGAAAATCTCGATCAGCAGCGTAATGGCTGCTCTGAAGCCGGGCAGCCATAGCATCGATATCCTCAATGGCTTCTGCGCTCTTGATCCCGCTAATAATGGGTACGTACGAGCGAACCGCGGAATGATTCCATTCGCTGTTCCGCTCTTTATTTTCCATTATAACAGAAAGAACGGGAATAAGAACGCCGCCCGGCTCCCATCCTTCTCCATCTCCGGTTTCCCAAATGACAGCATACGGGCATGCTTTGCGCGCAAAATAAACAATCGCAACCGCAGCGGTTATTTCTTCCTCCGTCAGACTGCCAAAACCAAGCTCAGCTACCGTGCCCGCCACAGCGCGAACCTGCTGCTCAACTTCATCCGCAGTATCCTGAGGCATAACATTCCCGTTATAGGTTATCGAAGAGAGAGCCTTATCCGGGGCATAGGAATACACCCCTACGCCGTACTGGCTATGCTGAAGAATCGTGCGCAATGCTTCGCTGACCGCCGCTGCTCCTTCCGAGCCCGATACCCGTATGACCTTCAAGCGGCGGTTAGGCAAGTCCAGCATTTCCATAAGCTTCTCCATCCTGGCGTCCTGTACCGTTGTAGAATGAGCCGCCAAACGAATACACCTCCACCCAAGGCTATCTTAAATTAAAATTAGAAATAAGGCTTATATTTCACCGTAACCGGTCCGGCAGTCCGGATCCGGGTCTGACAGGCCAAGCGGTAGCCCTCTTCAAGCTCTTCGGGCTCCAACCGGTTTAATTCCGCTTCATTCGTTTCGGTTAAAAACTCGCTTCCATCCACGACAAGACAGCGGCAGCGCGCGCATGTGCCGCGTTTGCAATTCGAGTTCCAATCCACCTCATGCTTCTGCGCCAGCTCCAATATCGTAACGCCTTCAGAAGCCGCGACCTGACGGCGAATACTGCGGCCAATTAGCACCACATCGCCAGCCATTGCAGATGCCTCGTTACGCCCGGTCTCAGGCGGGCTTAGGCGATCGACGGATTCTTCCGGTGAACCGGACTTGCTGGAAAACAGCTTGCGCAACAATTTCATGAGGCTTAACCCGCTTTCTGTCCCACTTATGTGTTATTATTCGAAGAACGCCTTAATTTCCTCCTCGACGGCTTCCTTTACCTTGCCGAGGCATCGTTCCTCCGATTCATCGTAGATCTTCTTCTGGTTAACCATTGCGTAAGGCCTTGCCCGGCACAGATTGCACATCGACAAGCAATCCGTTCGTTGAATGGCAACCTCCGGATATTCTTCCTCCAGCTCTTCCAATGCGTGCTTCGCCATTGCATTTCGGATACATACTTCGACGACGACAAGCCCCAATCCCATTTACATTACCCCTCCGTATTAACGAAGAAGTAGGCGGATGAGGATAGTCGTTCCAATATACTGTCTCGAAGCGAAGCGTCCGGCACCGTTTGTTCCAATGCCCGTCTCATGCAGGACAGCCATGCATCCGCGCGCTCCCTCGTAATTTCGAAAGGCAAGTGGCGCGCTCTCATCCTCGGATGGCCGTGCACGCTTGTATATAAAGGCGGTCCGCCTAGAAATTGCGTGAGAAACTGTGCCTGCTTCTCCATGACAGGCGTAATATCCTCCGGAAACAAATGAGAAATCTTCGGATCAGTCACCACATTCTGATAAAATAGCGTGACCGTCTTGTTCAATACGGGCGTTCCGCCCATCTGTTCGAATAGGGTCATTCAACTTCCCTCCAATGCTCAAAAACGGCTTAAAAAGTCTATATTTCATGAACTTTTTCAATAATTATCTTGAATAAGCCTGGGCTTGTCAATGCCGGACCATGGTTAAAGCGCGGCTTCGGAACTGCTCCCTCGACGCCGAATCGTATACGCGCATTTCGTTGCGCCCTGGGACAAGCATTCGGGCCGGTCAATGTCCGCATCCAACAAGGTCTCGAATAATTCCAATTCGCAACGGCAAACATGCTTATATTGAATGGCTATTTGAGAGATGGGACAATTATGCTCCGTGAGGAGAAATTCGTCCTCGCTGTTTTTTTTCCATTCCGCCATATAGCCGTTGTCGTTCTGAATCCGGGCAAGCGCGGCGACTTTGCCTTCCAAGTCCTTGTCCGCCAACGAATCTTTATATTTATTGTACAAAGTGTGTGCACGGCGCTCGAACAACCGGTCAACCAGCCCGGGTTCCGTTTCTTGTATAAGCTCATCGAGGAGGTCAAGAGCAACCGCATGATACTTGCTTGGGAATAACGCATCGGCTTTCGAGGTCAGCCGGAATACCGAAGCGGGCCGGCCCATCGGCTGCCTTACGGTCCTTGAGTCCACTAATCCATCGCGTTCCAGCACGTCGATATGACGGCGAACCGCCATAAGGGTAATATTCAAGCGCTCCGTCAGTTCTTTGGCGCTGAGCTCGTCATTCGTCTTGAGCAGATGCAGGATCGTCTCCCGTGTCGATAAATCGTCTCTAGGCTCCACTGTTGTTCACCACCTGGCCTTTAACTCTGCACAGCCGTTTTTTGTGTAACAGCTATTTAATAAACATAATACTATATTATATCGGTTATTGTACCTTTCTTTATTCGGGGTTGCAATATCATAGCTCATCTCGAAAGAATAGGTTTTTTCTGGTTATATATTGACTAAATATATAAGAGAGAACTACACTAAACCTGTATCATGGGATTAGCTATCAACAAATCATCATAAAGGAAGGGATTCTAGATGCCATTTGTAATCGTTGAGCCTTGTATCGACGAGAAAGCAGCCGATTGCGTCGATGTTTGTCCGGTTGACTGCATTGCCGAAGGTCCGGATCAATACTTTATTGATGTCGACACCTGCATCGACTGCGGCGCTTGCGAAGCAGCCTGTCCCGTTGAAGCCGTTAAATGGGATACAGAATTGACGGAAGAAGAACAAATATTTGTCGAAAAAGCGGCACAGTTTTATAGCAGTCGCTAATGAAGAGAACCATCCCCGCCTCGCGCGGGGATGGTTTTCTATATTGCCCGATTTTGAAAATAAGCTCCACCATCCGATCTCATGGGCGAGATGGAAGAATGGAGCAGTTTGACGATGGATTATGATTTTAACTGCCGCTGCATCCATACCAGCTCATGAGCCAGGTGATCGATGCGGCTTAGAGCGTCCAGATCTGTGATTTCCCGGTTTTCATTAAAATGATTGTCGTGAAGGTACACGTAGCTTGGCGTGACAAAAGCTCTGAAATAGCCCGCGATCGGCTTCAACTGATTCTCGATGACCAGATAATGCTGGTACGTTCCGCCTGTAGCGAGAAACCCGATGACCTTGCCCCGGAAGGCCGACGGGGGAACGAGATCGAACAGGTTCTTCAGCGCGCCTGTGAGCGATGCCTGATAGATCGGCGTGGAAATCAAATAAAAGTCTGCCGACATCACCTTGTCGATGACCGCCTTCGTATCGCCTGTATAAGTAAGGGGATCCCGCCCATCGCAAAATTGTACGTTATAATCCTTCAAATCAAGCAGTTCCGCAGTGACATCTTCATAGCTGTTCCGAACGGTTTCAAGCACCTTTTCAGTTCCGATCCGGGTCTTCGAACCGGTCACCGTTCCCGAAATACCGAGTAACTTCATCCACGAGCCCACCTTAATATATATAGTATACTTGAATGTATGTTAATTATGGAGGACGGTATGCCCCGTTGTCAACTGCTGGAAGGTGATAACCCTGGTAAATTATTAAATAAATTGACTTTGGCTGCTGATTTCAATAAAATTATATAGTTAAAGAGGGATATTTCTTAGCAAAAAACGAACAGGGTGAATAAAATGACGAACACAGAATCAAAATATGCCGTATTGCTATTCTATAAATTTGTCAACATTCCGAATGCTCAAGAATTCACGCAAGAGCATCTGGCTTATTGTAAACAGCTTGGCATTAAAGGACGGATTCTCATTGCCGACGAAGGCATTAACGGAACGCTGTCCGGGACGATTGAGCAGACCGATCAATATATGGCGGATATGCGCCAGAATCCTCTTTTTACCGACATGGTATATAAGATCGATTATGAAGACGAGCATGCATTCAGGAAGATATTCGTTCGCTATAGACAAGAGCTCGTTACGTTCCGCTTGCCCGATATGGAGCTGGATCCGAACGTAATCGGCGGTAAGCGGCTGAGCCCCGTTGAGTTTCACGAGTATCTCCAGCGGGACGATGTCATCGTGCTCGATGGCCGGAACGGATACGAATTCGACCTTGGGCATTTCCGCAACGCGATACGGCCCGATATCGAGGCGTTCCGCGAGTTCCCCGAGTGGATTCGGGAGAATATGAGCCAGTTCAAGGACAAACCCGTTCTCACTTACTGCACGGGCGGAATCCGCTGCGAGAAGCTGACCGGCTTCCTGATCGAGGAAGGGTTCCAGGACGTCTACCAGCTGGACGGGGGCATCGTTACCTACGGCAAGGATGAAGAGGTCAAGGGTCGTCTGTTCGACGGCCAATGCTACGTATTCGATGAGCGCATCTCCGTTCCGATTAACCGTACGGATGAAGATATTACGGTGGGACGCTGCATTCACTGCGACAGCCCGTCTAACCGCTTCATTAACTGCGCTAACGATGCCTGCCACCGTCAGCACATCTGCTGCGAGGAATGCGACGTCATTCACAGCAGCCATTGCTCCGACGAATGCGTCGAAGTTACGAATACCCTCTTAGCTCAAAAGCAGGATAGGGACCAAGCCATGAAGAAGGCTGCCATCTAGATTAGTCGATAAGCAGCTCATCATAAGGGATAGAATAAGGACCGCATGGATAACGAATTATTCATTGCGGTCCTTGTTCTTGTGCCCATAAACGAGGTGCTGTTACCAACCAAGCGCTTTTTTTCCAGCGGCAAGCGCGGTTATAATTCTCTCCGTATCGTAAACGCAACCGCGCCAAGTACCTCCGCTCACGGATTGCAGTGCGGCCCACAATCGAGTATCCTCAGGCAATGCCGGATCGGAGGCCAAATCCGGATGGGGGCCGCGGGCCGCCAGTATAGCCTCGCCTTCCGCCGCGGTGAAGCGTTCCTCTCCTTGGCCGACGAAGTTGACGGATCCCTCCAGCCTGTTAAGGTCGATGACAATCTCGATGAGATCGCCGTCCAACAGCTTGCCGATCGGCCCTCCCGCTAATGCTTCGGGTCCAATATGACCAATACACGCACCCGTGGAAACGCCGGAAAATCTCGCATCGGTAATAAGCGAGACATATTTGCCGAAAGGCAAGTATTTCAACGCGGATGTAAGCTGATACGTCTCCTCCATGCCGGTTCCGGAAGGCCCTCTGCCGATCAGAGCCAGAACATCGCCGGCTTCGATGCCGCCCGTTTTCAGTGCCCGGATCGCCTCCCTCTCGGTCGTAAACACCTTGGCTCTGCCCGTATGCCGATAAACCCCGTCTGCGCCAACGACGCTGGGATCGATTGCGGTCGACTTCATAACCGAGCCCTCCGGGGCGATATTGCCGGACACGAACGTAATCGTCGAGGTGAGTCCACGTCTCTTCGATTCCTCCGGACTCATGATGACGCTGTTCGGATCCACGCCGTCCGCCTCCCGGAGCCGTTCCCGCAGCAGGGCGCGTCTGTCGGAAGTCTTCCACCAATCGAGCACCCGACCGAGAGTTTCCCCGGCGGCCGTCATGACGCTTTCGTCTAGCACGCCGAGCTGTCGAAGCTGCAGCATGACTTCAGGAACTCCGCCCGCCAGAAAAGCGCGAACCGTGGAATGATACTCGGGTCCGTTCGGCAATACGCTCACTAGCCGCGGTACAGACCGGTTGATTCGGGCCCAGTCGTTTACCGTCGGAACCGCGCATCCTGCCGCATGAGCGATCGCGGGAATATGCAGAAGCAAATTCGTGGAGCCTCCGAAGGCAGCATGTACGGCCATGGCGTTGTGAATCGAGGCGTCGGTTACGATATCCCGCATGCGTATCCCTTTCGCCTCCAACTCCATGACCGAGGCGGCTGACTGACGGGCCATTTCCTCCCAGATCGGCTGGCCTGAAGGGGCAAGCGCCGAATGCGGGAGCGCCATGCCGAGCGCCTCGGCAACGACCTGCGCGGTTGCCGCCGTGCCAAGAAACTGGCAGCCTCCTCCAGGCGTTGCGCAAGCGCGGCAGCCGGCATCGGCAGCCTCCTGCAGCGTAATCTCGCGATTCGCATACCGGGCGCCTATCGTCTGTACTTTACCGGCGTCCTCGCCGTGGCTTGGCGGCAAGGTAACTCCGCCCGGAATAACGATGCAAGGCAGGTCATGCATGGCGGCAAGGGCGATCATCATTGCCGGCAGTCCTTTGTCGCACGTAGCTACGCCTAGCACCGCCCGTCGCGTTGGCAACGAGCGGATGAGCCTCCGGAATACGATGGCAGCGTCGTTGCGATACGGCAACGAATCGAACATCCCGGTCGTGCCCTGCGAACGGCCGTCGCATGGATCGCTGACGTAACCGGCGAAGGGCACTCCCCCTCTTCGCTGAATTTCTTCGGCGGCGGCTTTTGCCAGCAATCCCACCTCCCAGTGGCCCGTGTGGTAACCGAGCGCTATCGGCGTGCCATCCTCGTTCCGAATCCCGCCTTGTGTGCTAAGAATGAGCACTTGCTTGCCATGCAGTTGATTCGGCAGCCAGCCCATACCGACATTTTGCGACAATCCGAATAAATCGCCGCTCGGTGCCTCCATCAGCAGCTCATGCGTAAGCGGCAAGGAGCCCGCAGGTCCGGGCGCCGAAGTGCGAATATCGTAGAGGTCATGTCTCGATTCGTCCATCATGCGAGTGAACAGACTGCTCATCCATTCGTCCCTCCTGTCGAATTGTTGTCTATTCATTGTTTTGTGAAATAATACGCCATGATTTTCACATCATTCAAAATACCTCTCTATATGCTTCAGAGAGGTATTCCGTGCCGTTGCTTTGAGAAGGAAATTCACGATATGGCTCTTCGCCCGGGCCTGGCTGCGTCACACGCGATGCAGCTTCTGCGTCACAGGCTTTGCTCTGGATTCCAGCCAGAGGTTCTTCCATTCCTCATGGTCCGTGAGAACATTCTCCGGCGCCGCTTTGCTTCTTACGACGAAGGACGGCTGGATCGAGCGGCCGGAGTTGGCTCCGCTCTTATGATAGCGGAGGTCGATCGACCATCTGATCCGGTCCGAGCGATTCGTTATTCCGCGGTGCGGGGTGTACTTGTTCATGATTACGATACCGCCTTTGCGGCATTCCCCACATACAGGCTCAACATGAGGCAGCTGTTCGGGAACGATCGTCGTCCCTCCTTGCGCCTGATGCTTCATATAGCCGAGCTTGAACACCTCCGGCATAATTTCCATGCAGCCCGTCACTGCCGTCGCGTCGATCAGCGGCAGCCAGAAGGTAATGATTTCGGAGGCATCCGAATCCTCGGTGGTAACGGCGCAGTCTTGATGCCATGGCACGTTCTCGTAATAGTTCGTTTCCGTCCGGCCTGCAGCCGGGTTCAGCGGCAGCTTCGCGCGTACATGCTGTATGGGATTGCAGCTCAGCTCGCTTCCGAGCAAGCACTCCACCAGATCAAGCAGGCTGTCGTTGCGCAGGAAATCGAACATGGCTTTTCCCAGATATTCATTAATATCCAGCCCTCTGCCGATCTCGGCACATTGCGCGTGAAGCAGGCCATAACGCCGCTCGAAAGGCTCCGATTCATGCAGGTTCGTTATTTTCCCTTCCGTATGTAGCTGCTCGGCCTTCCTCGCGATTTCGGCGCTCAGTTCATCGATGACCGGCTGCAGAATGTCGTCGCTGATTACATCCTCTACGATTAAGTAGCCTTCCGTCTGGTATTGAATCACTTGATCTATAGTCAGTCTCATGGCTGCGGTCCTCCTATTCGATACGTTGATTTGAACGCAACCTGCTGCGCTGGCAGAATGTTCATGCGATCGCTGTCGCTTCTTCAGATCATTCTTCCTGCTTAAGCTCGTTGCATTCTTATCTTAGCAAGGAGACTTCGCGGCATGAAGGTAGAAAACAACGGAGAATGCGGACTATATTATCCTGTATTCCGTAGGTGCGCGGCCATGATGTCTGCGAAATAAGCGGGCGAAATAAGAAGCGTCGTCATAGCCCAGCAGCTCGGAGATGGCAAAGATGGGCAGGTCGGTATAGAGCAGCAGCTTCTCGGCTTCCATCATGCGTATCGACTGAAGGTACGCCATAGGCGACTTGCCGGTGTGCTCCTTAAAGATTCGACACAAGTAATTGGGCGACCAATGGATAAGCTGCGACAGCTTCTCCAGCTTCACGGGTTCAGCCAGATGCGTTCTCATATACTGCTTGATCAACGCAATCTCCTTGGCCCCCCGCTGCACATAAGCAGCCTCATCGGATCTGCCGATCTGCCAGATCGTTTCTTCGGTACGCAGCAGCAAATCCGCCACCATAAGCGACAGATGCTCAGCCGTGACATAACGGTTGCCTGGATCAAGCAGCCGCTGGAACCCTTCGATCAGAAAGGGCCGCAGATGGCCGGGAACGAAAATGGGTCCAGAGCGGTATGATTCCGGCAGCGGAAGTCCCCGCTTCTCCTCCACCCAGTCGAAGAAGTTCGCCTCCACCGGCTCGTCTTGTTCATTCCGGACAAGAAAGGTGCACTCCAGATTATTCAGCGGCTCATGTTCATCGCCATGGAATTGATGCCATTCATTCGGATTGATGATATATAGAAGCCCGGCTGATGCTTTACTCACTTTATCGTTGACCAGAAATTCCCCTAAGCCTTCGGTTATGTACATCAAATGAAACACCGGATGCTGGTGCCGCACCGTCAGCATCCCTTTGCGATTCGTTTGAAAATCGGTTGTAATATGATCCACCTTCAGGTTCTGTTCGTGCATAACGATACGAATGCTCATAGCATGAAGCCTTATCGCAGCATGGCCGCAAGGCTCCGCAACGCGAGTCGGCTGCCCGTTCATCTCCTTCCCCAAGGTTCGCAGGCTCTATCGGCTGCAAGTCGTTGAATGGCTTAGCTCAACTATAAGCAATCCGGATAGCGCTTACAATAAGAACATTCGCATAATCGGTGCAAACAAGAAGAACCGGCAGACGGCTGTCATCCCTGCAGCTAATCATACGCTAACCACGCGCTCGACGACCGTCAGCGTGACATTCGCCTGACCTGCCAAATAAGCGGCATGATCGCCAGCGCCGTAAGCGCAAGGCAATCATGCCGCTTTGCAATAACTGTATATCGTCATTCTCTAGTGCCTGACATGCCCAATCGGTTCGTGTAGGCCGTATATATAGGAGGAGCGTCAATCGTTTTATCCGCAGGCGCTTGAATCGCTCTCTGTTTCTCGGACAGCTCCATGAACCAGGCTTCGTCCTTGGTCGATAAAGCAAGATCGATTAAATTCTGAATCGACGGGGCATCCTCCATCGCAAGCTCCGGAAGCTTCTTCAGCCACTGCTCCCGCACCGAGACCCGTGTTCCGATCGCGTCCTCGTTATCCGATTGAACGACGTAAACCTTCACGATTGCCTGCAGCGAATCGACCGATTCGATGAATCCGCGGATTAACTGCCCATCTCTCGTTTTTCCTTGCACCCAATCACTGATTTCAATACGCATGGCCAACACCACCTGTCTATAGTATAAAGCAGAAGTAACTGTAACTATTTTAGTTACTGTAATAATAGTTGATACAGTTACCGGTGTCAAGTGAAATTCGCCGTCTTTCTTTCCCTCTGCCCTTATTAAGTTTATAAACAGAATTATACAATCTGATGCCCTAAACCTTCGGAACGAATCATAAAATAAGGAAACAGGAGAGCGATAGTTCCGTCCATGCAAGCCGGTTTTGAATTCCCATCTCGTACCAAGAAGGGGGCAGACGCGATGATTGTGGGCGTTATTATGAAGCAGACATTCGATACCGAGGAAAAAATCGTGATCCATCAAGGCATGATCAGCGAAGAGGGCGTAAAATTCGTGATCAACCCATATGACGAATACGCCGTTGAGGAAGCGATCCGCATTAAGGAGAATACAGGCTGCTCCGTCGTCGTTGTTTCCGTCGGGCCGCCGCGAAGCTCGGAGGCGCTTCGAACTGCGCTGGCCATGGGCGCCGACGAAGCCGTACTCATCACGGATGACCGTATTCCGCAGGATGAATACGCCGTCTCCATCGTTCTCGCCGCCTATTTCGCAAGCCATGCCTGCGATCTTATCCTGGGGGGCAATTTCGCGGTGGATACCGGCTCGGGCCAGGTTGCGATCCGGCTGGCGGAGCTGCTGAAGCTGCCGCATGTCGCCTCCGTTACGAAGCTGGAGCTGCAGACCGGCGGACGCGCGAAGGCGGAGCGGGACGCCGAAGGCGACCTGGAGCTGCTGGAGATAGAGCTGCCTGCGCTGTTCACCGCCCAGCAAGGCTTGAACGAGCCCCGTTATCCTTCGCTGCCGGGGATTATGAAAGCCAAGAAGAAACCATTCCGGCAGCTTTCGCTGGATGATCTGGGTATTGCTCCGGTTGCACTGCAGGCGAGAACGACTCAGGCGGAGCTGAGTCTCCCTCCCGTCAGACAGGCCGGACAAATTCTTCAAGGCGATCTGCAGCAGCAGGCGGCCAAGCTCGTAGAGCTGCTGCGCACAACACAACGCTCAGGAGGACCCACATTATGAGCAGAACGTTTCTCATTATCGCGGAGCATCGGGACGGCAAGCTTCGTCAGGTGACTGCGGAAGCGCTCCAAGCAGCTCTGCTCGCTTCCGGAGACGGCGACCGCATCTCAGCCGTTCTGTTAGGAAGCGGGACCGAGCCGCTGGCAGAGGAGCTGTCGTCATTTCCTTTATCCGAAATTCATGTTGTCGATGATCCCGGGCTCTCCGCCTACAACCCGGAGGCATATACGGCGGTTCTCGGCGAGCTGATCGAGGCCGTTCGGCCTGACGCCGT
This sequence comes from Paenibacillus spongiae, assembly GCF_024734895.1. Lineage (NCBI taxonomy): Bacteria > Bacillati > Bacillota > Bacilli > Caryophanales > Paenibacillaceae > Paenibacillus > Paenibacillus spongiae. Next base: position 1,532,020 of record NZ_CP091430.1, on the reverse strand, counting down.
CTTTATGGGGCATACGGCGATGGGACGGGACATCGCCCCTGCTCTGGCCGCCAAGCTGCAGGCAGGCCAGCTGTCCGATGTGATCGCGATCGAGCGGAATGATGGCGATGGGACCGTTCTGTTTACCAGACCTATATATGCGGGTAAAGCGCTGGAGAAGAAGACATTCGTCCAATTTCCATGGGTCGTAACGGTGCGGCCCAACAATTTCCCCGCAGCCCCGTCCTTGGAAGGTCACCGGGCACCGGTCGTGAAAGCCGGCATCGCAGCCCCCTCCCAGCTGCGGACGATCGTCAAAGACGTCGTTCGCAAGACCTCCGGCAAGGTCGACTTGACGGAAGCGAAAGTAATCGTATCCGGCGGCCGGGGCGTCAAGAATGCGGACGGCTTCAAGCCGCTTGAAGAGCTCGCCGCCCTGCTCGTCGGCGCAGTCGGAGCGTCGCGCGGCGCTTGCGATGCGGGCTATTGCGATTATGCGCTGCAAATCGGCCAAACCGGCAAGGTCGTGACACCGGAATTATACATTGCCTGCGGAATCAGCGGCGCGATTCAGCATCTTGCGGGCATGAGCGGGTCCCGCGTCATTGTCGCCATTAATAAGGATCCCGAGGCGCCGATATTTAAAGTAGCCGATTACGGGATCGTCGGCGATCTGTTCGAAGTGGTCCCGCTTCTTACCCAGGAATTCCGCAAAGTGCTAGGCTAACCGAAACAGCCCGCAAGGCCTTCTTGGCCTGCGGGCTCTCTTCTTATTATGGCTGATCGAACAGCCTGGCTGTAATCATCGCTTGGGCGACTCGCTTGTTTCCGCTTAAGACCTCGACTTCCACTTTACAGAACCTTCGGCTTGATTCGATGACTCTTGGGTACAGATCCACGGTATCGTCGATCTCTACAGGCGCGAGATAGTATACGGAGGAGCTGTCGATGTGAAGATCTCCTCTGCGGTGCTCCTTCATCGTCCGCGTCACGACCTGATTGATCAAGCTGGCTAATATGCCTTCGGACAGATTTCCAACCTGGTTGCTCATATGGGCGGCTATGACCCCCCGGTAGAATAACTGTCCATGCTCATCGCGGTTCCCTTCGAAAGCCGACCAGATTTGATTCTCCAGCGTTTCTCCGCTCTGGGGCTGCAATTGAATATTCTGCATCGCCTTGAGCACATCGTTCCGGCTAATGACACCCGAGAGCTTCCCTTCCTCATCGATGACGGGCAGCAGCTCGATGGCTTCCCACACCATCAAATGCCCCGCGGTTGCAACTGAAGCCTGCAACGTCACCGTGAGCGGGTTGCGCGTCATAATCTTTTCGACGGTCTGGCCGGCCGCTGCCCCGATCAGATCCTTGGTCGTAATCATGCCGACCGGTTTATCGTTATCGTCCACGACAGGAAACCGGTTATGATTCGTTTCCTCGATGCGTCTCAGCACATCCTCGACGGTATCGGATCTGCGCATGTATGCCAGCGGCATATCTTGGCGTACAATATCCCCGACGAGAACGATCTGCTTCTTGATCAGCCTGTCGTAGATGGCCCGGTTGATCAGCGCCGCTACCGTGAACGTATCATAACCGCTGCTGATGATCGGAAGCTCCAGCTCATCGGCGAGCTCTCTCACTTCCTCGGTCGTATTGAACCCGCCTGTAATCAAGACGCCCGCACCCAATGTCAAGGCGCTGTAGTGGGCTTTATTCCGGTTCCCGACGATAAGCAGGTTGCCCGGTTCTATATAACGCATCATCGCTTCCACTTGCATGGCGCCGATGACGAATTTATTCAATGTCTTCTGCAGACCGGCTGCGCCGCCCAGCACTTCGCCATCCACCATCTTGACGATCTCCTCGAAGGTCAGACGGTCGATATGCTGCCGCTGCTCCTTCTCTACCCTGACGGTTCCGGTTCGCTCCTTCGTGCTGACGATGCCTTGCGCCTCCGCATCCTTGATGGCACGGTAAGCCGTTCCTTCGCTTACTTCCAAGGTCTGGGCGATCTTGCGGACCGAAATCCTCGTTCCCACACTGAGTTCTTCAATATATTGAATGATCTGCTCATGCTTCGTCGCAAATTCAGGAGAACCCATCGTATCAAACTCCTCAGCACTGCCTGTTATATTCTGCGCCACCTATTATATAACAGTCGGCTGGAAATGAAAACGAGCGGAGCCGCTCTCACGCGCGGACTGCATTCTTCTCGAGCTCATCCATATGACGGCCGATCTCTGCGGCTGCTTCCGCAAGAATATCCCTCTGCCGGTTCAAGTGACCGGTGTCTTTGCGTAACCCACAGATCCGCTGCGGCAGGCGATATCGCTTCAAACACGGCCTTTCTGTTTTCAAAGGGAAGAACATCCTCCGTATAAACAAAAATATCCAGGTCCGAATGGGCATCGGCCTTGCCTTTGGCATGTGCGCCCGCCAGTGCAATCGCATATTGACCGCTAATTATTTTCTTATAGAAGGGCATAAGTTCATTGACGATAGACTGAATCTCCACAACCGCACCGCCTGTTCTAAGGTTACATCTATAGTTCGCGGTATTCACTGCGTCTCCTTCCAACGCAAAAAAACCACCTCGGGGATTCCTCGCCGGAGGTGGAGTGATGGGCGAATAAGAAGTGCCTTGCCTGTAACTTGCATAAGCCTTGGTTAGTCCGCGTAACGATAATAATAATGATTCAAGTAATGATGGGCGACCGGCAATTCGCTCGTTTCCTCACAGTGGGGGCATAGAATGGAGGAAGCTCCGGATGGAGCGGTCTCCAAACCTTCTCCACATAAGAAACAGACTTCTTTATCCGGCTCTGTGCTTGCTTGACCTTGCTTCGATTCCACGCGATCCCCTCCGATAATGTTATATAACAGTTTTATTATTATTGAGGTTATTATATATCAGCAGACCGAACTGTTTCAATACTGTTTTTGTATTTTTTAATGTGTTATATAACATTCGCCCGGTAAAAAGAGGTCGCTTGATTTGAGATTCAGCGGCTATGAACGAAAGAATGGTCAGCGGATGAAGCAGGGGAAATGATTCGTCGAGAGGTGATTTCAACCTATTGAGAATTCGGGGCACGCGCTTTCGAAGCGCACTGGTCTGCGCGGCGGATTGGATAGCCGGACATGACAAAACAAGCCGACCTCCATCTCAGATCAGATGAAAATCGGCTTGGTACGTGAATACGATCTATAGACAAGAGATACTCCTCTATCATGGATAAAGAAGCGATCAGCTCTGTTTACCGAAAAATAATGCAATTTCTCTGCTGACGCTCTCAGCCGAGTCCGAACCGTGAATAACATTGCTCGCCACATTCAAGGCCAGATCGCCGCGTATCGATCCCGGCAATGCCTCAAGCGGATTCGTGAAACCGATCAATGTACGGGCATTCTTGATGGCCTGATCGCCTTCCCAGACCATGGCGAAGACCTGTCCGGAAGTAATGTAATCGACCAGCTCGCCGAAGAAGGGCTTTTCCTTCAGATGGCCATAATGAAGCTCCGCTGTTTCTCTGGATACCTGCATCAATTGAGCGCTTGTCAGCCGCAGTCCTTTCCGTTCGAAACGGGCGACGATTTCACCGATAAGTCCTCTTTCCACGCCGTCTGGTTTAATCATGATAAACGTTTGTTCCAACGCATTCCACTCCTATTCCATGTGAGGTCAGGTTCTTGGCAAGGGACGGGCTCTGGCTGCTACCCTCCTCTCAACGAGCTTGATTACATTTAATATACTACTAATTTACGGGGATGCAACGGATAGAAGTGTACATCTTATTAACGTTTCATTATTCCCTCTTATGGATCCGATCCATACGCGTAACAGGGCCGACATTTACCAATAAAAAAAAATTCCGGTTTAGTTATTTTTTTTAGAGGAATGTTTCATTATGTGGCGAAGTATACAAAGGAATAGCTGTAAATTGTTAGAAACAAGGGAGGATTCAACATGACAATCAAAGTAGCCATTATCGGATGCGGGACGATCGCCAGGAGCGCACATATTCCGGCATACCTGAAAAATCCAAACGCAGAAATCAAATATTTCTGCGACATCAAACCGGAAGCCGCCGAGAAGGCCGTTCAGGAATTCGGCTGCGGCCAGGCTGTCGTGAATTACCGCGATATCCTGAACGACCCGGAAATCGAAGCCGTTTCGATCTGTACGCCGAATGATGGTCACGCTTCCATCGCGATCGATTTTCTAAGAGCGGGCAAGAACGTCTTGTGCGAGAAGCCGGCCGCAAGAACCTATGCCGAAGCGTTAGAAATGCAGAAGGCGCAGAACGAAACCGGTAAAGTGTTGAACATCGGCGTCGTCAACCGCTTCAACAAAGGCGTCAACATTATCAAGAACATGATTGCCAGCGGCGAGCTTGGCGAGCTGTATCATGTCTATGCCAGCTTCCGCGCACAACGGTCCATCCCGGGGCTCGGGGGCGCATTCACCACGAAATCCATCGCCGGCGGCGGCGTGCTGATCGATTGGGGCGTCCACTTCCTGGATATCGTCATGTACTGCTCCGGCGATCCGACTCCGAAGACGGTATCCGGCCAGGCGTACTGCAAGCTCGGCAAGGATATGGAGAACTACTCCTACCTGAATATGTGGGCGGGTCCTCCGAACTACGCAGGAACGTATGACGTTGATGATTTCATTACGGCGATGATTCGTACCGAAGGACCAAGTATCACGATTAACGGCGCTTGGGCGCAAAATATCGGCGTCGATGAGATGTATATCGACTTCTTGGGCGACAAGGCGGGGATCCGTCTGCAGTACGGGTCCGACTTCAAATTGTACAGCGCGCAGAACGGCGCTCTGCTGGAAACCACGCCGAAATTCAATATGGGCGATCACTTCCAGAATGAAATCGACGGCTTCCTGGCCTGCATCAAGAGCGGGGAAAAGCTGCCTTCACACATCGACACGGTCATTGTCACGGCGAAGATACTGCAGGGAATCTATGATTCGTCGGATAGCGGCAAGGAAATTACTTTCGAATAGGCTCCGGGGGCGTGAACGATATGAAGAAAATCGGTTTTATCGACTATTTTCTCGATGAATGGCATGCGGAGAAGTATCCCGAATGGATCGAGAGCGCATCGAACGGTGCGATGAAAGTGACCTATGCCTATGGCAAGAAGGATTCGGAGAATGGACTGAGCAATGCGCAGTGGTGCGCCAATAAAGGAATCGAGCTGCTCACGACGATCGAGGAGGTTGTGGAGAAGAGCGATTATCTGATCGTTCTGTCTCCGGACCATCCGGAATTCCATGAAGAGCTGGCTATGCTGGCGTTGCAATCGGGGAAACCAACCTACGTGGACAAAACGTTCGCGCCCGACCGCGCAACGGCCCTCCTTCTGTTCGAAACCGCGCAGAAGCATGGAACGCCGATGTATTCGAGCTCCGCGCTCCGGTTCGCTTCCGAATACTCCGCAGCGCCGCGGCAGGGAATCGAAACGATCTGCAGCATCGGCCCTGGACGATTCGACAACTATTCCATCCATCAGATCGAGCCGATCATCTCTCTGATGGGAAGCGACGTAAGCCGGGTGATGTACATCGGAACGCCGCATTCGCCTGCCTTGCTGATCGGGTTCGCGGATGGCCGTCAGGCGACGATCAACCATTTTGGCGGGGGCTGTCCGTTCAGCCTGACCATAAACTATGAATCCGGCGACTCGTCCATTCTTCGGCCCGAGTCGGACTTCTTCGCTTCCTTCATTAAACAGCTGGTCGCCTTCTTCGAGACTGGCGAAGTGAAAGTGGATCAAGCGGAGACCATCGCCATCATCACGATCATTGAATTCGGCTTCAAAGCCGCCAAGACGCCTTATCAGTGGATTGAGCTGCCTTCTTAGAGAAGAAAGTGGCGGGATTCATTAAGGGGAAAAACCGCCAGCGTATCCTACGCTGGCGGTTTCTTTATGCTATTGAGGGGAGCTATTATACGAGTGTCCAACCAATCTATTTGCGGCGATAACCTCTTTCACACATTGGAGTACCCTGTCTTGATCCTCTTCTGTTAGGCCCGACCCGGATGGAAGGCAGATTCCATGCCGGAAGGCACTCTCCGAGAAACTCTCTTGCTCATGGTGTGGATAGTACCTTGTATGCTCGAATAGCGGCTGGGTATGAAGCGGCTTCCAAACCGGTCGTGCTTCGATGTTTTCTTCCGTTAATGTACGCAGTAGGTCAGAAACGCTGCATCCCGCTTCTGCAGGGTTAATTGTCATCACGGTCAGCCAACGGTTCGAACGGGTGTCCGCCAGCTCAGGCATAAACTGGATGCCAGGCAGATCTGATAGCTGCTCGCAGTAGCAGTCAAATATAGCTCTTCTTGCGTTAACCCGGTCTTCTAATACCTGAAGCTGAGCCCTGCCGACCCCCGCTAGTAGATTACTCATACGGTAGTTATAGCCGAGCTCGCTGTGCTGGTAATGCGGTGCCGGATCTCTCGCCTGTGTAGCAAGAAACCGAGTTTTACGCAGTGCTTCCTCATCGTTGGATACGAGCATTCCCCCGCCGGAGGTCGTAATAATTTTATTGCCGTTGAAGGAGTAGATTCCGAACTTACCGAACGATCCGCTAGCCTTTCCTTTATAAGTCGATCCCAGCGATTCCGCGGCATCCTCGATAACGGGGATATCATAGCGGTCACATGCGGCGATAATCTCATCCATCCGGGCACTCTGACCGTATAGATTCACGACAATAACCGCCTTAGGAAGGCTCCCCTCCCGATCCGCCTCTGCCAATGCCCTTCCAAGCGCAGCAGGTGACATGTTCCAACTATCCGGCTCCGAATCAATGAAAACCGGCACCGCTCCTTCATAGAGGATCGGATTTGCGCTCGCAACGAAGGTAAGACTCGAGCAGAAGATACGGTCTCCCGGCTTCACGCCCAATAATCGTAGTGCCAAATGAATGGCCGCCGTTCCCGATGCTACAGCCGCCGCGCCATTCACGCCGGCATAGGCCGCAAGCTCATTCTCGAATGCATCCACATTCGGGCCAAGCGGAGCTATCCAGTTCGTATCGAATGCCTCATTAATATAGTCTTGCTCCCGGCCGCTCATATGCGGAGGAGACAGATATATTTTCTTCTTATCCATAGTTGGCATGACAAACGTCCTTTTCATGATTATTGTTGAAGGGGCAACTGGGGCTATATACGGAAAATAGTCTTAATTCCATATTACTTCCCCATCCGCTCCAGCTATTTAGATATCATCAGTATTCTTCCTTTAATCTCTTCAATAATTTCTTTCATTTGCAGCGTATCCGATTTCTTGCTTTTTTCATGAATATCTAACAAAATGGCTAGCAGCTGCTCTTGAGTCAGGTCAATGGCCTGGTTCATGATTCATCCCCTTCACAAAGAAGACGTCGTAAAAAAACCTCGCGGCGCACTGGCCTGCGAGGTCGGAACCATTTCTTTATATCCTTCTGGATTGTGCAGCTGCCACAACCATGAATCGACACACATCTCTTCGATGTTTCGAACAGCCTCCCAACCAAGCTCTAATTGCGCCTTGGAAGGGTCGGCATAGCATGTCGCAATATCTCCCGGTCTCCTATCCACGATAGTATAGGGGATCTTTCTCCCGGAGACCTTCTCGAACGCCTGCACAACCTCCAGCACGCTATATCCTTTCCCCGTCCCCAAATTATAGATATCCATCCCAGACTGAGACAAACGCTTTTCCAGCGCCCGCAGGTGACCCTGCGCCAGATCGACAACATGGATGTAATCCCGAACGCCCGTACCGTCTTTGGTAGGATAATCACTGCCATAGATGGTCAGCCGCTCTCTTCTCCCGACCGCTACCTGCGTAATAAACGGCATGAGATTATTAGGAACCCCGCTGGGATCCTCTCCGATTCGGCCGCTCTTATGCGCGCCGATTGGATTGAAGTAACGTAATATCGAAATGCTCCATGAAGGATCGGACGCATATAGATCTTGCAGGACCTGCTCGATCATCTGTTTCGTTCGGCCATAGGGGTTGGTCGCCCCGACAGGAAACGTCTCTGTAATGGGAACACTCCCCGGCAAGCCGTATACGGTTGCAGACGAGCTGAATACCATCCGATGGACACCATACTTTCGCATCGTCTCGCAGAGATGGAATGTACTCGTCATGTTGCTGTAATAGTAATGCATCGGCGAGCTTACCGATTCGCCTACGGCCTTCAATCCAGCCAGATGGATGACGCCCTGAAACGCGTGATTCGAAAATACGCGCTCTAGTTCATCCCGATTCAATAAATCAACGGCATAGACCGGAAACTCTCTGCCCGTAATTTCACTCACCCTTCTTAATGATTCCGGCGAGCTGTTTGAGAAGTTATCCAGGACGACAATATCATACCCTGCTTGAAGCAGCTCAACACAGGTATGGCTTCCAATATAGCCAGCCCCGCCGGTTATAAGAACAGTCATTGCTCTACCCCCTCCATCTTTCGGGATAATTTGGATCCGATCGGCAGCTTTTTTAGAAGATTCGCAATCATTCGGATTAAATACTTAAATTCTTCCGATCTATAGAAAACCGCTGCAAATACGGCATTAATGACGAGGAAACAAATGATGCTTTTCCATGCGAGAGAAAAAAATCCGTCCACCGTAATAAAACCGGATATATATTTAGCAATAAAATATGTCCCTACCCCTAATGCCGAATAGGAAGCGTAACGGATAAAATAGTGCGTTACGGGCTGTTGAAATACTTTGCGGTAAACTAGTAATGGCGTTAGCCAGAATGGCACAGCCAGTGCACTGACAAGTGATCCAATGAATACGCCTGTAATGCCCAGATAGTGAACAAGCACCAGAGAGAGCGTCACACTCACTGCGGCTTGACATAAAGGTGCAAAACGGTCTTCATGAAAGATGCCTGCCGTCGTTTTCACCGTCGTAATGGAATTTCGCATGCCTCTCTCATAAAACAGCAGCATTAAGACAAGCAGCACGCTGCCCTCCATTAGAAACTTCGATCCGATCCAAACCGTAATGAAGGGCTGGATCATAACGGCCATGAAGATCGTAAATAAGGAGTACAACCAGAAATTCAACAACATCGTTACTTTGTACACCTGATAAACCTTGGCTTTACTCTCCTTGGCAACTAAATTGCCCACGCTATGGTACATGTTATTGAAAATTTGATTTAAGAAGGTTCTGCTGATATCGATCAGCATTTTGTAATTTGAATATAATCCGACTGCCGCAAGACTGACGAAGGCCGAAATAATCAGGCTGTCTGCACCAAGAATGAAATAGGTTCCGATATTCTGCAGCACGATCGCTTTGATATTTTTAATCAGGTTCCCTTTCGTCTCCGCATCCAGCTTACCTGATGGTTTGTTTTTCAAGAAAGGATACATTCTGTTGACGATGGTGTTCAAAATAAGAGAGGTCGTAATCGTAATCATGCTGTCTATAATTAGGTACAAAATAAAGTTTTGCGTGTAGGTTAGGACGGCGATTTTCAGGCTGGTGGATATGATCTGTGATACGGAGTACACGCCTGTTACCACATAGTTCTTTTGACTAACACTCAAAAATGACTGTTTATATTGAAAGAAATAAGGCACAACGGTATTAAACAAAAATATCAAATAGATGATGTAGACGTCTTTCACACTGGTGTCTTTTACGAAATGATCCAAGAAAGGCAGAATCGATAATCCAAGCAGCAATACAACGAAGGCTATCACAATATACGCATTACGATACAGCTTCATCAGCCGGTTAATTTGTTCTTGATTGTTCTCAGCGACCGGCTTATATAAATTGTATATAATGCTCGACCCAATACCCGCTTCTGCCAGCGATAGCATTGCTAATAAGCTGGTAAAGAGTCCGTTAACCCCCAAATATTCGATCCCTAATGTACTGATGAATACGCTTCTTGAAATAAAGCTTAAGGCTGTGATTATAAGTTGATTGCCCAAACCTGCGGAAATGTTAATGAGCGAGCTCTTTACTCTCATTCAATCCCTCTTTTTTTGCCGCATATTCTTGCTTGCCGCTCTTCCTTGCAGCGTTATATCTTTGAATTAACCTGACCCCAAAGCCTTGTGTAAACGGCAGAATACCGAACTGGTTGGAGTAGACGCCGATATCCTTCGTATCGCCTTGTGAGAAATCAATGGCTCCGTTCCTTCTGGTCACCTTCATTAAATAATGAATAGCGCGTTCTGCACTTGCGGAGCACTCATCCGCAAGTGCAGGAATGGACGCCGCTTGCTGCATGAACCAGCCTACTGTAGCCGTTGAGGAAGAATCCGGAATCGACTCCTGGCGCGTTACAGTCCAGTTCCAATTCCCGCTCGGCTGCTGAAAACGGATAGCAGCCTTGGCAAACCTGCTTATGCAATGCTTCAGTTCTGATTTATATGGGTGCTCCGTTGGCAATTCGTACCACGCATCAATCAGACCAATTGCATACCATCCAAGGCCTCTTCCCCAGCCATATAAGCCCATCGGCACTTTATGATCGATCAGATAGGCATGGCAAGGGATGCCGTGATTTGTCAGCATACCGTATCGTTCATACGTCAGAATTTGCTTTATGGATAAATCGATACATGCATCTTCCTCGTATCTAAGTCCATACGCGACCAAGAACGGGCAAATAAATCCGACCGTATCTACATATCTGTAATGATTCATGGATTTTCGATATTCCACGGTTCCGTCCTCGCCAATATACTCCTTAATCATCGCCCATGTATAATCGAGCGCTTCTTTGTAACGGTCAGTTTCAACAAAGGATAACTTCATTAATGCATAAGCAAGGATTGCCCCATCAACATGCTTTGGCTTCTCCCGCCATTGACCGTTATGATCAAACGTTTTTTCCAGATACTTCACAACTGCTTGCTCTACTTTTTTATCATCGTGATGCTTCAAGTATTCAGAGGTGCCCAATAATAACGCCGCCTCTTGCCAATGCTGGATGGAAGACCGCGAATAATTGCCTCGCAGCATATCAATCACGATCAGCCTTGTATGGTCTGTTAGCTTGATTGTTGGTGTATGATTTAACCATTTAACAGCCAATTCGGTAATAGATTCCCCCCATTTCTCCTTATCGCTTGCCCGGCCTATATGGATCCTTCCGAACCAGTCCTTCCACAACGGAATAATGTCAATAATTAAGATAACAGCGACAACTGCGAGCAATATCAGTCCTGCGATTTGGATCAGGATACAATCACGTCCTAGCTAATAAATTGATAAAGTTTTTCTATCTCTGATTCCGTCCCTAAATGTTCCTTAGATAGATGATGTTCGAACGAATCCCTTAACTCTTTATCACTAATTAAACGCTTGATGCCTTCGAAAATGGATGCTGGATCTTGCTTGACGATTAGCCCGTTTTTCTCATTCTGGATTTGTGCATGAATGACGTTGAAGTCGGTCGATACGATCGGTCTCTTTAATATCTTAGCTTCTGTAATCGTCAAGCAATGACCCTCGAATAACGAGGTTTGCACATAAATGTCGCACTGCCTTATATACGGATATGGATTGTCTTTAACCCCCGTCAGAATGAAGGCAGCCTCCAGCTTACGCTCTTTGATAAGTCGCTCCAGCTTCTCCCGTTCATCGCCTTCCCCAACCACATACCACTTGATATCATAACCATCTTCAATCAACATAGCACAAGCCTCTACAGCCATCTCGAACCCTTTCTGATAGTGCAACCTTCCCACAGAAACGATTGAAATTCCTTTATGCCGCAGGTCTACTTTCCTTTGCGAAAGCCTCTTTATGACGTCAGGAGATACGATGTTATACATCAATTTAATTTTAGGTTCAAACATCGGGAATCGATCTTTGAGTACTTTGACGCACCCTTCAGAAACCGTCACAATATTATCAAGCTGCTCGAAATAGCTTCTATCGATGGAGGGGTCCATACCAAGTTGATCGTAATCGTTATGTATAAACCCGATTTTTTTAGTGGCATTCACTTTCTCAATACAAAAATAAATCGGGTTTTTTTCCAAATAACCAATTGCCGCATCATACTGCTTGGATAAACTCGGCAGCGCCTTGGACAAATACTTCCAAACTCTTTGTTCACAGCGTACTCTGTTCTTCTCGCTTCTGAATATAAATGCCGCGCACGCCCTGGCTATAGCTACATCGAACCTGCGCTTATGAACACAATCTTTGATGGCAGCCTTAATAGGCATATTAAAGTAGCTGTAATCTTGCGGTTCTTCCAAGAGGTTAACTTGTTTCGGAACATCGGCGAGAAAGATACCCTCACGGCGGAATAATAATAAATCGACAGTATAAGCGGAATAATCAATCGTATTTAATAAAGCAATAAGTGCCTTTTCCGCGCCCCCGCAATTCAAATTATTCATTACAAATAACAGATTTTTTTTCATAGCACCCATCATCCACCTATGCAAATAGACTGTTCAGCTTCGTTATTTCCTCTTCTGTTCCGAGTTTCGAACGAGATAAGTTTCCAGTAAAGCGGCTCCTCAGCGTTTCATCATTTATCAGCTTCTCAATCCCATCCGCAATCGCACACGGATTCATCTCGACAATCAGCCCATTCTCTTCGTGTTGTATCTGGTCCTTTGCTGTGCTGAAGTTGGTTACCACGATAGGTTTCTTCATAATTTTCGCTTCATCTATTGCAATGGATTTCCCTTCATATCTAGATGGTTGAACGTACAAATCAGCTTGCTTGATAAAAGGATACGGATTTGATTTCAAACCCAGCAAGTAGAATTGTTGCTCAACCCCGTATTTACGTATAAGGTCAGTTAAGGCTTCTCTCAGTTCCCCCTCTCCTATTACATACCACTTCACCTTGTATCCTCGATCTCCGAGTATTCTACAGGCTTCAATTGCCCATTCGAATCCTTTCTGATCATGTAGTCGGCCTATGGAAAGGATGACCTGTTCGCCGTTCACTCGTGAATATAAGTCCTTATCCTCTTCCTCTGCCATCTTATAAATCATATCGGGCGATACAATGTTGTACACAATATGGATCTTCTTTCGCTGCTCCGGAAATCTTGCACGTAAGATTTCCGCACATTCATCGGATACGGTAACAATATGATCTAATTGCTCAAAATATAGGTTATCGATGGCAGGATCCATACCAAACTGATCATAATCAATATGGACCCAGCCGATTTTTTTAGATGCTTCAACCTTATCTACACACAGATAAGTGGAGGTGTTCTCTAGAAAGCCAATAGCAATGTCATAATGTGTTGTCAGTCTTTCCAGAGCACGTGATAAGTGCTTCCAGCTGTATTGTTCATTAATTGGAATACTTCTTGCTCTTCGTACATTAATCGCATACATGAGCCTGTTGAATACTAGAGAAAATTTTCTTTCCTTCAGCAGCTTCAATACTGATTGAAAGAGCGGCAGCGTAAACCATTTATAGGTTTGCTGTAAAGGCAGCACTCTGACCTCAGGAGGCAAATATTCCATAAAAATCCCGTCATGATTAAACAAGAATAGCTCAACCTGATATTTGTCATAGTCCAGCTGGGATAGTAAGTTGACTAAGCTTTTCTCTCCGCCTCCAGCTGCTAAACTTGGCATAATAAAAAGCAATCGCTTTTTCATCGCGCACCTCGAATTATTTAACAAGTTCTTTTAAATAATCAACCGCTTTATAAGATAATCGCTTTATATCTGGAACTGATTCCTGCATCTTCTGCTTCAGCTCCATTTCATCCCTCACCATTTCATCAAATTTATTTTTTAATTTTTGTGAATCAGAAATCTCATCAATGCCCAGGACCAATCTCTCTTCCCCAAAAATATCTTTAGCAATCCCTTTCGACTTAACGCTGTACCCAAGTACCATCGTTGGAACTAAGCTTGAATAAGCTGCAATCGTAGCATGGGTTCGTGCTCCAATAAAAAAACGCATTCTAGCAATATATCCTTTATACTGAGTCGCATTTAAGTTGTCCGGCAGGAGGATCATTCTGCCGGTATGACGAAATTCATCATAGTACTTGTAAAGAACCTCGTAATCATTATTTCCACCCTGGGTGACATGCGGTGTTAGCGCGATGGTCATATTCGTCGTTTGCAAAATATGCTGGAGCAGCGCCCGTGCCGCTTCTTCTGATTTGTTGTTTCTCTTCCATATAAGAGGACTGTAGTTAAAACCTACTACATTTCCTTCCTGCCAGCCATCGGGTAACATCAATTCCTCTTTGACCATTGTGAATGCAGCATCCGCACACAATTTCACATTGGTTAAGCCCTTGCCTCGTAACAACTCGTATGACAGAGTTTCACGAGTAAGTATAAGATCGAACAGTTTTAAGTCCGCCAGTTTGCGTTCGGACAAATCCTCTTCTCCGATGGAACATCCCCATAAGACGAGTTTCTTCCCTTGGGCCTTTACTCGTCTGTCAATCTCATACCAACCCGGCTGTTCACCATAACAGTAATTATCACCACCTATGGATAGACATACATCCATATCTTTAATATGCTTGATCGTATTATTCTCAATTTTCCCTAAGGCATAGGATTCATCACGGAACAACTTTACCTGAAGCGATGAGATGAACCAATCATATGAATACTTAGATATGTTTCTTTTGGAGGCATCAAATACACCATCTAGTTTGGTGATAATTTTATCCGTCGCTGGATTTTCCGAAGCTAAATAGACCTTAGCTCCCGTAACTTGTTCCTTAATAATCTCAGTTGATGCACGAACGATGGCCTCGCATCCGCGATTTAAACTTCCACCATGTGCAAACATCATAATTTTCATCTCTACCATCCCCCTATTTACTGCTTCTCAATCGACTATATGCTGCCGCAAAATACAAGCCTGGCGTAAAGCGCCTTTTAATCATGCTAAACATAAATCGGTGATACATGCCTAATGATTCATAAACCTCTTTGTAGTAAATCGGCAGTGCATTTCGGACATGAGGATCGTTAATCATCCTCCGAACATACCCATACCTTTTAAAGAAACCAACCTCCGCGGTTGGTTTAAAGTACATATAGATGAAAGACATAACGCTGTTCATGAGCTTTATGGAACGAAGACTACTAATGCGATAGGGATCGATTTGAAGTGCAGCCAGCTCAGGGTTTTCTCGTTTATAGGCTTCTAGGGCCCGACCAAAGTAGTCTTTAGTCAAAATATCTCTTGTTGCACTACCAGCTACTTCTCTATAATGATAGCCCGTATAATTTATGTACTTCATGGTGTTTGCAAGACTGAAAAACCTTATATTAAATCGTTCATCCTCACCAAGGGCTACCGCATCCGGGAATTGCAAGCTGTTTTCTTGAATAACAGAATTACGGAATAATTTATTGCATACTGAATTTAAGTTTTCTTCTTTTATAAAATGGATCATAATTTCTTGCTCAATAAACGATCGATTCAGTTTGGTGTCGGTAGGAAACGTGTAAGCGACCGTAACTTTATGCCCTTCCATCTCGCTTTCAAAGTTCGATATCACCACATCGCAGTTATCCTGTTTAGCCGCGCGGTACAGCACGGCGTACATATCCGGTTCTACGGTATCATCCGCATCCACAAATCCCACATATTCTCCAAGCGAGGCAGCCAGCCCCGTATTCCTCGCCGTGCTAACCCCTTGATTGGCTTGATTGATCAGCTTGATCCGATTGTCCGCCTGCATGTAGGTCTCGATGATCGATTGGCTGTTGTCCTGCGATCCGTCATTCACGAATAGAAATTCGCAGTCCTTGAGCGTCTGATTAAGCAGCGATTCTATGCAAGGGACAAGGAATTTCTCCGAATTAAACACAGGGATGACGACACTTACTTTAATGCTCATGCGAGGGCGGTCTCCTTACTCCTGATATCCATGTCTTCTCGTTTTTCTCCATGCCCACAGAAAGGGACGCAGCGGGAAATAAAGCATATGCAGTGATTTCGGCAGCGGGAGCGTCTGCGTATCCATCGGATATGGAAATAGAAAGCTTAACAAGAACAATGACTTTTGTTGAATAGACATGAGAGCAAACAAATGCTGCTTGTGGTATCTTGCCACTTCGATGGGCAGCGGATCCGTATGTAGATTAATCAGCTGCCTGATATAGAACATCGCGTCTTGGGCCAACTTTCGTGCACGTTTTCCCTCTGCCAGCTGCTGTAATGAACTATTTAGCGGCGTATGCAGCAGCTCCGAGCACAAGAATAACGCCTGGCCTGCTGTCTGGAGGAAGTGATTGCTCCGCAAGAGCTTCATAACAAGATCGGCATCAAGCTCTTGCTGCGAGATTTGATTGATATCCAGCAGCCAGCGCAGTCTGGACCATCCGTGACGGGCTCCGTGTGAGATCAAGAATAGGAACAAATCCTCGCGGCCAAGCAGATGGACGGGCTCGGCCGAAATTGCGCTTACTCTTCTGCGTTGCCACAACTCATCGAAGCCCGGCTCCTTCGAAGGGCCCGGATTGAGACGCCAATGAATTTCGAGCTTAACCCGCTTAGCGGGATGGTAGAATGCAATATGATGATGTCTCCACTTCCAGTCATTCAAGACCGATGGCAGGTCGCCTTCCTTAACATATCCCAGCCCCGCAAGAATTCGCTCCACATGCTCCAGATCATCCAGATGCACCAGTATATCCAGATCAGAGGACGTGCGAAGGGAAAGACTCCCGTATAGATCCACTGCAACCACAGGACCCTTGAGCATAATGGAACGTATGCCTCTTTCACTTAGCTGCTTGCTCACCTGGGTCATCTCACCGCTTAGCTGCATCATTTGCAGCGTATTATTCCGGTATTCGCGGGATATCGTCTGCAGGACATAGGGCGGTATTCCCGTTAACGAGAGCTGTTTCATGCGATGATGAAGGAACGGGACGAGACGGTGATGTCTCGATAGAAGGAGAAAGTGATCCCAGTCCACATCGGCAACCTGCTCGATTTCGGATTGAATGATCCTCTCCGAACAGTCTGCTCTCATAAAGGAAAGCAGAAGCTTAAGCTCACTGGGAAGGAGCTTCAAATCAATACCATCGTATCTCATCCAAATCTCCTTCATAGTCGTTTTATCTTCTTTCAATGTGCTAGAATACTATAAAGATTATTTATTCGAATACAGCCGCTGCACAGGCAGTAGAAAGGGCGTTTCATATGGATAGAATCGTTGTAATAGGTTCCGGCGGTCATGCCAAAGTCGTGATCGATAGCTTAGAACAATCGAAGCAGTATACGATTATCGGATTAATCGATGACAATAAGACGCCCGGAACACATGTTTACGGCTACGAAGTTCTAGGAGGACTGAATTATATCCAAGACCACCGCAGTCAGATCGACGGCGGCATCATCGCGATTGGGGATAACTGTGTCCGCTCTTCAATAGCAGCGCGAATCATGAATATTCAACCGCAATTTCGTTTTATTACAAGCGTTCACCCTTCAGCATCGATTGCACGCGGTGTCACCATCGGAGAAGGAACGGTCATTATGGCTGGCGCCGTTATTAACAGCGATACCCATATTGGCAAGCATTGCATCTTAAACACGAAGTCTTCAGTCGACCATGATAGCAGCGTTGGCGACTTTGTGTCGCTTGCTCCAAATGCGACGACCGGCGGTCAGGTTAGTATCGGCCGGTATTCCGTTCTTTCGCTCGGAGCCTCTGTGATCCACGGTATAACGATTGGAGAACATTCCGTTATTGGTGCCGGCTCTACCGTACTGTCCTCCATCGACTCCTACGTCGTAGCCTATGGAACGCCAACCAGAGTTGTTCGCACACGAGAGCGCGGCGAGCGCTACCTGTAGCGATCAAATCAAGCATCGTAATGACGGTCGTTCCCGCGAAAAGGCGGCATCGTCGCATGGTTCGCATTGCTGATTCCTGCCGGACGCACAATTCTCATGAACGTTAACAGCAGTATTCGCAAATCAAGCCGCAAGCTTTGATGCTCGGCATACCAGACATCCAGCTTGAACTTCTCTTCCCACGTAATCGCATTTCGTCCGTTTACCTGCGCCCAGCCGGTTATGCCTGGCTTGACACGATGGCGCTTGGCTTGCTCGGTCGAATACAAGGGAAGATACTCCATCAAGAGCGGCCTCGGTCCGACGAGGCTAATCTCGCCCTTCAATACATTAAGGAGCTGCGGCAGTTCATCCAAGCTGTATTTCCTCAGGAAGACGCCGAAGCTCGTTAGCCGCAAATAGTCGGATAACAGCACGCCGTCACCGTCTTTGGCGTCTGTCATGGAACGAAACTTCAATAGGATGAACGGCTTTCCGTTAAGCCCCGGACGCTCCTGCTTGAACAGGACGGGTTTTCCGAGCTTGATGCGGACTAAGATGACCGTTATCAGCATCACGGGCGATAGCAGGATGAGCAGTAGAATGGCGGCTGACAGATCAATTAGCCTTTTCATAATACGCCTCTTCCCCTTCAATCAGCTGATAGAACCTGGCAAGCTCCTGTTGATGGCGGCTGCCGGAGTGGAACAGCCGCTTGGTGAACCCTTCCCGGAGCTCCTTATTCGCAATCAGCCTCATAATACCTTCTGCGATACCTTCTGGACTGACCGGCACGATGATCCCGGTTTCTCCGTCCTGGATCTGATGTCGGAACGACGGGATATCGGTCACGACTACAGGCCTGCATAAAGCCAGCGCTTCCTCTACCGCAATGCAATGAGCTTCCGTCTTGGAGGGCTGAATATAGATGTCGGAGGCGTTCATATACGGATAAGGGTTCGCTTGTTCGCCAAACAGCAGGAAGCGGCCCTCCAGCTGCAGCTCCTCGGCCCGCATAGTAAGCTCACTGCGCAGCGCTCCGTCTCCAATGATTTGCCAGCGTATATTAGCGCCTTGCTTGACCAAGAGTGCGCATGCCTCAAGGGCAAGCATGACCCCTTTCTCATCCCCTAAGCGCGCTACCGTCGTCAATGTTATGCCCACAAAGCGGCAATCGTCGGCCTTCTCTTGAGCCAGCCGCCGGACAGCATCCACAGAAACCCGGTTGCGAATGACCCTCATCTTGGGAGCATATTCCGGAAAATATCTCTCCAGGGACAGCTTCGCCGAATCCGCTACGGTGACTATGTAATCGCACTTGGCGAAGCTCTTGCGCTCCATCCTCGGACAAGGCCACCCTTGCTGCTCACTGTAGCCGTAGTCCATATGGTTGTAGAGAATTTTCTTGCGGGCGCGAACCTTCTCGGCTACGTAGTAGTTGCAATGGAAGTCAAGATAGCTTATTGCAACATCATACTGACCGCTGAGCGAACGAAGCGCATGACGGTAGATCGCCCATCGGATCCCGACCCCTTTTCCCTTCGAGAATCCAGCGAGCACCGATGCTAATATTCTTCCTGCCAGCAGGCGGAACCGCCCTTTCTTCATAAGAATCGGAATCGCCTTCGACAAGGGCACGGTGAACGTATCGAACAATGGCGGAAGGATATTAACCATAGGCGGCACCTGCTCGAAGAGCGCTCCACTATGGTCGAACAAAAGTAAGTCGACCTCGTATTTATCGTAATTCAACTCGGAGAGCAAGGTCAGAAGACTTTTCTCGGCGCCGCCAGTGTGAAGATATTGGGTAACGAACAACAACCGTTTCTTCAACGTCAACTTCCTTTCTTAGCCTCTCATCTTGACCGCGTCACGGAGCTTGGCGATCATCTTCGGCCCTACGAACCGGCTCAGCATTCGCTTCACTTCGCTCCGGTAGCGGACATGGGCAGGCAGCCAAGACTTAGCGAAATGATGAATGGCATAACTTTCATCTGTTATATAATTCGCACCATTGATGTAATCATAGGGGCAAAAGGTTGTTCTCGGATAAAATACGACTCCGTTATGAAGCTCCTGATATTGTCCGTTCGGTATGAAGCCGTTCGCTGCGCAGTGATTCGTAATAATGCTTGTATTGGTTGTCATATCAAACGCCCCATCCGGCTGAATAAACGTTTTATCCGAATAGTATTCCAGCAGCTCTTTAATCCATATATGCCCCTTGATGGATGCCATAAGCCCGGTAGGCACGTGCTTATCATCTTCGAAGCCGGAGAAAGCTTCATGATGAAGAAAAACGTCCAGCGGCTTTAATACTTCCACATCCGTATCCATGTAGATCCCGCCATGATGGTACAGGGCATACAGCCTTACATAATCGCTGACGAAAGCGAATTTTCGCGCCTCATAGGCCTGCTTCACATAGCTGTTGGAGTTTACGTCGAAATTATCCTCATTCCACTCGATGAACTGATAGTCGCCCAAATGGCGCTGCCAGCTTTTCATGCATTTCTTGATCTTTGGCGACTTTTCCCCACGGCCGAACCATATATAATGAATAATTCGAGGGATTTTCTCCATTCGTTTCTTCTTACCCCCTATGCTTATCCGATATTTCATATCACCACGTGATATAGTCACTCTTATATAAAATTCCTAACGAAATTACCTGCTCGTAGTAAAAATAAGCCAAGTAGCAGAGTAGCAATCCTAAGTAGATTAGTTTTCGATCCTTCTTCACAAATAAATGGACTAACCATGATATAAGGATGAGGTTATACAGCCCAAAATATATATTAAATCTAGCGAATATCCAATTTTGAGTAGCAATTATGATGAAGACACAGCTCAATAGAGAGAGATTTACGATATAATCGCTATTTGGCCACAACTCACGTAATCTATGTCTTCCTAAATATGCAATAACGACCGGCGCTCCATTAACAATGACCCGAATAAAACTGGCACCGCCTTCGGCAAAATCCTTATAACCACTGTAGTGGGTATCATCGATCGCTCTGAAGATGACATCGGAAAATTGCTGGAAGCCGAATGTAAGAATGACCGCCATACCAAGCATCAAGAAAGTCATCTTGGTCCATGCTTCTCTTCGTACGATGAAATAAATCGGAATTAATATAAGCGCGGTATTATGGAAAGTGGAAGCAATCAGTACTATAAGAAAATACTTCTTCCAATCCCCATTCAAAATATATTTGGTTGCAAGAAATACAATAGAAGCGGCCAAACATTGACGTATTCCATTCATGGAAATTGTGAACATACCCGAAGCAATATAGACGTATAGACTAACCTCGATCATTCGAGAATATTGACGCAATACGAGAACAATGAATATATTCGTAAACAATGCCGTCGTAAAGATTAACAGTTGGGGGTCATCTGAGATGAAATGAAGCAGTGCCTGCAGGAAGTTAAACCCAAAATCGCCTTCCAGTTGAATCTGATTCAACCGAAAATCCCCTGTTGAGTAGCTATGCATGTAATAATACGTATCTCCGATATTCTTTCTTAATCCGGCTACCAGAACCAACGATGCCATAATGCCTAAGGTGAGTAATCTACTTGAACGAATATATGTAGGCCCCAAATAAACCGGAGTTGAAAAATATCTTGATAATACTGACAGCATAAAAACTACTGCTAACATGAGCCATATTACGGTCATTGTTTTTCTCCTTCATGGTACTGATTAGCTTTTTAACGTCGTAGACCTCCGTGTATTCTGTATATATAAATACAGCAGCATCCCTAGGGGGGAAGCTGCCAAAGTGGCCAGCTTACATGGCGACTCCAGCAAAAATCGATAATTGCGACTCATTAGACTGCTTGCCACGTAATGAACGGATTCACGAAGGCGTTTCTTAGAAGTAGGGGCATATTTCATCGCGACCTTCCGGAAGAACGTAAATCCCCTCGGGTTGTTCTTATACTGCTTGATAATATTCATGCTCGATCCATCTGGTAAATACTCCACAATACACAGTACATCATTCATAATGAGCAAAGGATGTTGTTGGTCAATAAGAATATATTTGTACGACAACGGGCAATATTTCTCACCAGGGAAAATAGGATAAGGCGGGCATTGCCGGGTCAGCTCCGATCGATAAACAAGCTTCTTGTCTCCCTTCACCTTGTGCTTCTCATATAGGTCCGAGAGAGTAGATTCTTTACAATTCCCCGGCATCCTCGTACCGATAATCCGGCCATCCGGAGAAGCATCAAGGCCTACGATTCCAGCTGCCTTCTCAGTGCCATACTGTTTCCAGAAATTTATTATTTTTTCAACGGCATCATCGGACATATAGTCATCGGAATCTATGCATACATTAAGCTCAGTGTCCACTAGCTCATATGCTGTATTATGTGCACCGTGCATGCCTTGGTTTTCCTGGAAGTGATAACGAATTGAAAGAAGTCCTTCCGCTATCCATCCTTCGACTAACTCCTTTGTATTATCACTTGAGCCGTCGTCGATAATCAGCCAGATAAATTCTTTACAGCTCTGACGAATTAAGCTTTCATAGCATTGATGAAGGATATAGGCCCGGTTAAACGTCGGTGTAAAGACGGTCAGCATCGGCTTCACTTCTGAACCTCCTGAATATTAGGCATGCTTATTATAATAATTCACCAACCATTGTGTTGCCGTTGCTGTATCATAGCCACTCGCGGCTAATTGCATAGATGTATCTATATGATGATTCGTCGAGGCAAGTATTCGCTCCGCCCACTCTTCCGGACTTTGTTTAAGGCCGACGAACTCGACTCGACCTGTTACATCCGCCTCCCTTGTAATCGTATCGGATACGACACTCATTAGACCTGCGGCCTGGGCCTCTACCAGAACGACGGGCAGCCCTTCAAACAAGGATGGCAGTAGAAAAATATCGAAGCCCTGCAGCAATCGTGCAATATCTTTACGAACGCCGAGAAATTTGACATGATCAGTTAAACCTAGCTTAGCTGCTTTCTTTTCCATCGTCGCTCTTAATTGACCTTCACCAACGAGTACAAGTACGGATTTCGGGTTTTTCATATGAACGGCTTTGAATATATCCAGCAGAAAAGTATGGTTTTTCTGTTTATAGAACCGACCGATATGACCCATAACAAAGCGGCCCTCCACACCGAGCTCTGCTTGAATCTCTTCTCGAATTGATTCATTATATTGAAAGTCCTCTACATTCACAGCATTGTTAAGAATCGTGACGTTCTGTGAATGCCCGAATAACCATTTCCCCGCATTTTTGGAACAAGCAAAGTAATGATTAGGATGTCCGCTCATGTTCATTCTTGCGTAAATCCGAAAGGGTAGCTTCATATCCAACCGATTATCACTTAGGTGGCTATGCGCAATTCGGCATGGAATGCCCGCCTTTTTTGCCGCACGGAGAACAAAACCGCTATTCTCATTAATGTGGGAATGAACAACCTGATAGTCAGGATGGTCAATAAAAAACGCATCAAGCTTGCCAAAGTAGTTGCGGTATTGGCCTGGACGAATGGCTGGCATCCGATAGATCTTTCCCCCGAGACGTTCAATTTCGTCATCGTAATGACCTCTTTCATTGCGATGCACCATAAAGTCAAATTGAACCTGACTTCGATCTATCTTTCGATAATAGTTCATTAACATCGTCTCTAATCCGCCGCGATTCATAATTGTGACTACCTGCAGTACGCGAATAGGCTTCAGAAAACCACCTCCTATCTCTTCATCTTTCTGAGTCGATCAACTGCCAGCAGCAGCATGTAAAGTCCCAATGAAAACCTATTTTTGGCACATAAAAAAAAAGCCTTCCACACCATCGGGCATGAGGAAGTTTCAAATTGGGACAATGAACCTCTTATACGTGGATGATTGAGAACCGTCTGAATGTCGCTGACCTTTCGATACATAGAAGACTTCTTCGTGATCGTATTCAGACCAAGTCCGAGCGTATTAAGTGAAATTCGATTGGATAAAGCCAGCTGAAAGGAACTGGGCATCATCTTCTCTTTCAGAAAGCTCTCAATTAACGTATAGAGAACGAGAAATTGATTCATCAGATTCGGATTATGCCGTGAGGTTATTGAACCGGTATTTGCCTTCCAATAGTGATAATACGGCTTGTTCATGAATACAAACGATGTTGCATAATAAAAAGCATGGATATTAAATAGTGAATCTTCATTGCTCCCGATGAGATGCAAATCGACGAATGTTATTTCATTATTCTTAATGATCTCTGCTCGAAATATTTTAGACCATACCGTTCCCCATGCATCCAGAAGCTCTGGGTTCGCAACTTCATCGTTTATTGGACCGACGAGTCGTCTTACCATTTCATTTCGAACTTCTTCTCCCCGATAGCATACTAGATCAGCTACCGGATATTTCTTTTCTATGGCGTGGCTGCCGAACTCGCGAATATAAGAACACATTACGATATCAACCTCATGGCGGATGGCTTCCTTGTACATATCTTCATACATGGTAGTATCTATCCAATCATCCGGATCTACAAAACCGATAAATTCCCCTTCAGCCGCCCGGATACCTGCATTTCGTGCGGAGGACACACCGCCATTTTCCTGGTGAATAACGATTATACGATCATCATTCTCGGCGAATTGGCGAACGATTTGCAGGCTGCTGTCTGTCGATCCATCGTTTACTGCAATAATTTGAATATCATCCATACTTTGCGAGGTCAGACTCGTCAAACATCTGTGAAGATAGGACTCCATATTAAATATAGGCACGATTATACTGATTCTTGGTTTCATCCTCTTCCTCCGACATATAACTGGTATAAATGTCCCCTAGTTGTACGGTTACTTGTGCAAGAGAATAATTCATTGCCCGCTGCATACTTTCATTCCCCATACGCTCCCGCAGAAGCTGCGAGCTGCACAGCTGTTCGATCCGGCCTGCGAAAGCCTCAACATCTCCCGGAGAGACAATAAACCCATTGCCTTGATCCGCCACCAGCTCGGAATGCCCTCGATTCGCCGTCGCAACGATCGGCAGCCCGCAGGCCATCGCCTCCATAATATTGACAGGCAAGCCTTCACGAAGACTCGAGGCTACGGCAGCATCGCACATCGGCAGCAGGGCTTCGATATCGTTACGATAGCCTAAGAAATGAACCCGCTCGCCAATGCCAAGTTTGTCGGCCAGCAACCGGCATTCATCAACCAGACTCCCCTCACCTGCAAGCAGGAGCTTACTGTGAGGAACCTTATCTTTAATAGAGGCAAGCGCGCGAATCAGAAGCTGCTGATTCTTATTCTTATTAAATTCACCGGCGAAGAACAGCAGGAAATCGTCGGGGCTATAACCAAGCTGCTCTCTTCGTTCGCTTTTCTCCTTGGCGCCAATAGGCCGGTAACGCTCCAGATTCACCCCGACCCCACTCACCTGTTCGATCCGTCCGGCTTTGAAACGGCGCTGCTGCGCTAATGAATAATCTTCCGAATTAATTGTGATCAGACAGTCCGTCAGATAAGCCAAGCTTTTCTCGATCGGATAATAGACCAGCCAATTCAGCAGCGGCGCCCCCTTGCAGAAATGAAACCCATGGGCCGTATAGATGACCTTCGTTCCCCGCTGTCTTGCTTTACGTGCCGACAATCTGGCAAGAACGCCGCCCATCGGAGTATGGCAGTGTATCAAATCGAAGCTGTGGCCGTTTACGATCGCAGCCAGCTGCCGGTAAGCGGTCACGTTGGCCAGCGAGAAGGGCGAGCGATGAATGGCAATGCGATGCTTGACATCTACATAGGGCAGTTCCATATCGCCGTTTGAAACAACATGAACCTCCCAGCCTTGGTTCTGAAACCACTGCAGATAAGGGAGATGAAATTTCTGAAAGTGAATATCGACCGTCGCGCAAAATAGAACTTTAGGCATCCTCCGCACTCCTAACCTAACATCATGACCAATTGATCAGCAGGGGCGGCAACCCGATTGTTTGCAAGATCGATTAGCCATTCCCTCAACTTCGTCTTCTCCAATGTTGAGAACGATTGAAGAAGCTCTTGAATTTGCTCCATGTGAAGCTCGGATGTCTTACCGATGTAAATCTTCGGATACACCTGCTTCTCATTGATTTCATCCGGGTTCAACAGCTCTTCGAACAATTTCTCGCCTGGCCTTATACCCGTATATTCAATGCCGATATCCTCAACCGAATTGCCTGACAGCAGAATGAGGTTTTTGGCCAAATCGACGATTTTAACCGGCTCCCCCATATCGAGCACGAATATTTCCCCGCCTCTTGCCAGCGCCCCAGCCTGAATGACCAATCTCGAAGCCTCCGGAATGGTCATGAAGTATCGGATCATATCCGGATGCGTCACTTTGACCGGACCGCCCTGTTCAATTTGCTTCTTGAACAGCGGGATTACGCTCCCGCGGCTCCCCAGCACATTGCCGAATCGCACGGCGACGAACTTGGTCGAGCTCTTCTGGTCCATATCCTGGATGATCATTTCCGCCAGCCGTTTGGTCGCTCCCATTACGCTGGTCGGATTGACGGCCTTATCAGAAGAAATCATCACGAAGATGCCGACACCCGACCGGCCGGCCGCTTGGGCAACGTTCATCGTACCGATCACATTATTCTTGACCGCTTCTTCCGGGTTTCGTTCCATTAGCGGCACATGCTTATGCGCAGCAGCATGATAGACAACATCGGGCTTATACGTGTTCATGACCGACATCATTTTGTCCGGATCCTGCAGATCGGCAATTTCAGTGACAAAGTTTATGTTGGAACCGCCATAACGCTCTTTCATTTCCATCTCAATGGAATAAATGCTGTTCTCGCCATGACCCAGCAAAATAATCGTCTCCGGATTAAATTGCGCCGCTTGCCTGCAAATTTCCGATCCAATCGAGCCTCCTGCGCCAGTAACCAATACAACCTTGCCCGTTATATTTTCGGAAATACCCGCAACATCAAGGTCAACCGGCTCACGGCCAAGGAGATCCTCCACTTGAACATCGCGAACTTCATTCACCGATACCTTCCCCAGCACGATATCTTCGATCATGGGAAGAATTTGCGTCTTTGCGTCTGTCTTGGCGCATTCCTGATAGATGGCGTGCAGCGCTTTGCGCTTTAAGGAAGGGATGGCGATGATGATATTGCTTATATCCAGCTCCTTGGTCGCTTTCTCAATCATATGTAAGCCGCCGACGACGGGGAGCCCCATAATATCCAGATCCTTCTTCTTCACGTTGTCATCGATGAAGGCAACCGGCTGGAGCTCGACATCATTGTTATGAAGCAGCTGCCTGGCGATCATCGTACCAGCCGCGCCCGCGCCGATAATCAAAGTCCGCTTCTTGTTTTGCTTCTCTTTTATGTATGTATCCTTATAGATGCGTAGGCAAAAGCGCGAGCCGCCAATTGCGATCATATGCAGCATCCAAGTAATGGCAAGGAGTCTGAAATAAATGTCGTTATTCATCAGCTGCTGTATGATGGCCGCCGTTATTATGGACAGTGTTACGCATTTCAAAATAATAATCAGTTCGCCGATGCTTGCGTATTCCCAAGCCTTCTTGTACAGGTTATAGCGAAGGGAAAACAGATGATGGCTGAGAACTAACGTTAACGAGCTAATAACAAGGGATGTGTTAGCGACATCTAAACTGATGCTTAACAAGAACCGTCCAAAAAATATGGCACTGATGATAATGACCGAATCCGTGAACATGGACAAGGACAGCCTTTGAAAATATGTCATGGACCCTTCCCCCTCCCAAACTAATTGATTACCGCGCTTATTGTTGTTTACTTCGTTTTTTACCGGCGTGATCGTTCGTTGACAAGAACGATCCATGCAGATAAAAAACCAAATAAAGCAAGGGCATCAAACCCCACCTCACATCACACTTCCGACGACGCAGCGTCTAAGGTCTCATCCAACCCACAGCATGACCGAGTGCCTCCATCGATAACGGCAAGGAGACATCGCCAAAGTTTTAAACTGTTCTTTATAACGAACGTCGGGACATAGTTAAAATTGATTCATGATAATACCCATCATTTTGGCGCCGGAGAACGCCAATGTTTCCTTGGCTGCTGCCGCTGCCGCGTTCTTCGTTCTATTGTTGCGGACAACCATAATGACACCATCGCAATAATGAGCCAGCAACTTCACTTCCGACGCATGCAGAACAGGAGGCGCATCGATAATCATCATGTCATAATGCTCCTTCCCGGAGTCAAGGATCTCTTTCATGGAGCGAGGCTGAAGCAGTTCACTGATATGATCCATGGACGTGCCGCTGGCGAGGACATCCAATTTGCCGATATCCGTCGCGTGCACCGTATCCAGCAGCTCTGCCCTTCCGGTGAGCACATTAGTTAACCCGACGTGCTCCGATAGATTGAACATGGCACTAAGATCGGCTTTCTTAACATGAGCGTCGATAATAAGGATTCGTTTGCCTTGCTGAGCCATCGACACTGCCAGGTTCATCGCCGTTAGCGTCTTGCCTTCCTTGTAGCCCGGAGACGTGACCATGATCAGCCGAAGCGGTTCGTCCATCGGCAGCAGCTCAATATTGGTCCGAATGCTGCGGTATTGCTCGGATGAGGCCGACTCCGGGTCGATATAACTAATCAGTCCCTTGCTCAAGAAAGCATTATCCAGCTTTTGTTTCTTATGAGCCAACCGTTTCACCCCTAACCGAAATGCCGGACGTTAGCTGCTTCGCTTTCTTCGTTAACGGCTTTGCCTTAATTCTTGTTACGGTTCCTAGAATGGGGACTCCTGCCAAGTCCTTTGCCCTATGCTCCAATCTGATCGTATCATCCAGAGAGTTACGAAGAAGAGCCGCGCCAATCCCAAACACAAGGCCGATCATAATACTCAGAATATTATTCCGTATTTGATTCTGCGGATTGATCGGCTCCTGAGATCCGCTGCCATTGGCATCCGACAGAACTGTAATGCCGGTAAAATTCAACAGCTCCCTGGCAGCTTGCTTCAACTGTTCTACCGTTTCATTGGCAATTGCAGCGGCAACCCTTGGATCGGGATCAACAACGGAGACCAGAGCCACCTGCGTGCCATCCACATTGCTGGTGAAAACTTGATTCCTGAGCCCATTGACCGACCGGTTAAGCTTCAGCTCGCCGGACACCTTCTCCAGTACGATCGGTTCCTTTAACAATACCCGTATCGTATTGAAAGTATCGGTGTCCGAATGAACGATCATTCTTGCGGATACCTGATAGAGCGGCACAGCAGGACGAGAGCTGTATAACACGCCCGCTGTTGCGATTACTACCGTAACGATAAGAATGGTTAACCATCGTTGCTTTAGGACTAGAAGCCATTCCTTAATATTGATTTCTTTCGCTGTGTGCAGATTATTCATATGAATCTCCCGTTTCCTGACGTTTCCTGAATCAATCTTCCGTTTCTTATAACGAACTACAAGGAAATTATAGTTCATTATAACGAACGTGTCAACAAGGTTTACCGTTATTGAGATCGCACTCGTTCGCTTAAACGAATAAAATCTTCCTTGCTCATCCCGTCCTCGATTGCCTTATTCAGCAATGCAAGCCATTCTTGATCGAATATTTCTTCTCTCGGTGCTTCTTGATCGTTCAGCAGGTATTGAACCTTCGTTTCAAGCGGCACGGAAATTTTGGATAGCATCTGCAGCGAAGGATTGTTCTGCAGCTTTCGTTCAATATGACTCAAATAAGATTTGGAAACGCCGGCTAGGTCCGCCAGCTCGGTGAGGGTAAGGCCCTTCTTCTCCCTTAGCTCTTTAATTCGATCTCCAATCATAGACTTCTCCTTCATAGGGTTGATTATTATCAAAGTCTCTGCGCGCGCCAAGCAGCTTTCGGAATAACCCTCTTTGTTCGAGCGCCAGCTGCTTGTAGTCGCCATTCTGCACAATCCGCCCCTGATCCAGTACAATGACTTGATCGGCATTACGAATGGTCGAGAAGCGGTGAGCGATAACAAGAATCGTCGTTTTTCCTCTTAATTGGTCCAGCACTTCCTGAATTTTCGTCTCATTCTCCGTATCTAGCGCACTAGTCGCTTCATCCAGAACGAGAATGGACGGTTTTCTCAGTAGTGCACGCCCGAGAACCAGCCTTTGACGCTCGCCGCCCGATATTTTGATTCCACGGTCGCCGATCAGCGTATCCAATCTTTGCGGAAGCTGCCTGATGAAGCTTGCAGCTGCCGATAACTCAAGTGCCTCCCAGATTCGTTCATCGGTAGCGTCCGGTTCAACGAGCAGCAGATTATCCCGGATACTTCCATGAAATAGGAAAGGATCCTGCGGTACATAGCTGATGGAATGTCTGAACTGCTTCAGCTTTTCTCCCGTTAAAGGCTTGCCATCGATGAGAACTTCGCCTTCTTCAGGTTGAATAAGCCCCATAATCAAGTCGATTAACGTGCTCTTGCCTGCGCCGGATCGTCCTACAATGGCCGTCATTTGATTAACCGGGATCTGTAGACTGACGTTCTCAAGCGCATACCCGGACTCTTCGGAACGGTAACGGAAATAGACGTTTCTGCATCCGATCCCCTGCTTCATTCGAAGCGGTTCCGTCCTGCGAAGGTCTTGTATTTCCGCCAGCGCACTTTGATGCTCAGCTTCCTCATTACTATGCTTCTGAAGCTCGTATAGCGAACGGAATGCTGGAATAAATGATGATACTTGTTCAAAATTCGCCTGAATATTAATGAATCTCGGCCATAACCGAGAAAAAATGACAATAATGACGATCATCTGCTCTGGTCTCGATTGAAAGAATATGACCGAAGTATAGATGAAGGCAGCGATTAATACCGCGGATGATATTTTGTACAGAAGCTGTGAAGCCGTTCTTATTCTCGTAAACTCCCTCTGTTCCTGCCGGAGTTTGCCCGACAGCATCTGGACCCATTTCATCCGAGAATGCTCTAATCGATTGCTCTTCACTTCCTTGATTCCGTTGAAGAGATCCGTAATTCCCGCCATATATTGCTGCGAAAGTTCAACGGTTACCCGGCCGAGGGCCATCGACCTCTTGGAGAACCTTCGCGAGAAGAGCGCCAGCAGGACGCCGCTGATTACGACTAAGAGTGTAATCGGTGCGGATATCCACAGCGCAAGCCCGATTTGTATAACCGTAAAGATAATGGAGGTCGTCGTCTGCATGCATAGATGAACGCCCGTATTGACCCGTGACATCTCTGCCGTTAACGTATTAATAATATCCGACTTTCTTCGGTTCAGATAGAACTCCCACTTGGCCGACAACAGCTCCCGGTAGCTCCGGAGTCTGAGCTCATGGATAAAGCTTTGATGAATATCCACATTCTGCATATTTAACTTTCTTTGCATGATGAATTGAGTGACTGAGATGACCAGATAGGCTCCCAGAACAAGGATTAAACCGGTTGATACCGGGAACTCGCGCAGGAAGGATAGCGCCTCGTCCATAGAGGGAATGCTGACATTACCATCCACGATTCCACTTATGCTCAGCATCGGAATAAGAAGAAGAATTCCAATCCCATCCAATAAACTGCTTACGACCATGCCGGCAAGATTGAAGTAGAGCCTCCTGCCTGAGAATGAGGTAAGCTGCTTCACGTAATGCAGCACAATATTCATTGCAATCCTCCTACGACACAAGCAGATCCAGCATTTCTTATATCATTCGTAACCGCGATAGCTTATCTATTGCTTGGTCACTAAGCCTTCCTCCAGCAGCTGCTCCAGGAAAGCAATCACTTGCTCCTCGCACTCCGCTTGTTCAACCGCATATTTCGTCATCAAATCCGCTACCAGCTGATGAACCGTAATCGGCGATTGAATTCCGCTCCAGATCGATCCGCCAACATCGCCCAGATTGTAATATTTGCCGATTTCCACGCTAAGCATGACGGTTTCGCCATCCATGTCGCTTACAATGTGTCCGGGCTGTTGAACAATGACGTCGTCAAGTTGAATTTGTCTGTTCTTAATCATTGGTTGTATTCTCCTTTCCAATCGCTGTTAATAGGATGGACGATAGCTGATGCGCCGTAAATTGCTGCAATGGCCTGCTGAGCTGGTAGATGTCAACCTTGCCTGCAAAGCTCGCCGTCGTATGCAGATGCCACTGCATTAAACCGCTGTCTGCGAGCAGAAAGTTACGGTACGTATGGCGATATAATAGCTGCAAGCGTTCCAGTCGTTCAATCCCTCTGAGACGGGCTTGCCCGGATTCTGTCTTCACAAGCTCGAAAATCCCCGCTAACGGAAGAGCTTCTTGAGCGAATTGAGACCGGACCGGTATCGCATATTTGGTTTCCCGGTCGTACAATGGACGGTATTCACTCGTTTCCATTCCGAAGGCATGCATACTTTCCTGCCACAGCTTCTGCTGCGGGTAAGCCGGTATCACATACGGTACATGGTCATCACCCAACGTAACGGCGATGACATCATCGCTTAGCAGCTGGAAGCCTCTCTGCAGCAATGCCGATGCGAGCGTCGATTTTCCGTTCCCGGAACTCCCGATGATCGCATACGCCTTGCCATCGATGGCTACCGCGCTTCCGTGCAAAGGAAGAATTCTTCTTTGCAGCAGCAGCGACCCCATACAGCTGCCCAGGATGAAGAGGCGGATTCGATCCCCGCTTGCGCCTTCCTTAGGTGTTACATCGATCGTTTTGCCTCCATGAATAGAAAAGATGGCCGTATCCGCAACCTCGAACATGACCCGATTCTCCGTTACGACAAGCTTCTGGGGCGAGACAAGCCTGGACCATTCATCTGTCAAATCGGTCGTTCGAATAACAATGTCAACACCTGTCCCGTCATTCCCGCTAAGCTGCAATTCCGGCAAAGGAATGTCACTTTGAATATGATAGCCGAATGCTTTGTATACCGTCTTGCTAACCGTATCAAGCATATTTCTCACTCCAACCAAGATCAGATAATCACAAGAATAGACGGAAAGGAAATGCCCTTATACCGTACTCCTGCATATAAGGGCAATACTAACCGTCTAATCCCTAGCTCTCTATGATGCCGGTATTTTAGCTCTCGAAGTGAATGACTTCCGTTGGATCCGGTTGATCGGCATCCGGAATGATTTCTCCGGGACCGGCCATTGTCATGCTGACGCTAAGTACTTCCAGATTTGGTTTTTTCCACTCCTGCTTCATAGATTCACCCCCCCTCAGAAGTTTTTTTGCAGAAATCGATAGATAATCAAACTGCGCATAAGAATTTTAATTTGGGGATTATAGGCCGTTTCGGGCTTGGGCCCCTGCTCAACCAATGCAAGTCCGTTTTGGATCACTGGCATATGAATGATTTGCTGCATTTGCGTATCCTGGCTCATACGCCGCAGCTCGTCAACGAATGCCGGCCAAGCCGGAATCATCCGATGGATCAAATCAGCTGCCTGGATTCCCCTAACACGCTGGTTCAATCGAACCTGATCAGGCAGGTAACCTTCTGTCGACCTTCTGATTAACGACCGATCCACGCCATTCTGAACGAACTGCTCCATGGGAAGCGACAGACAATATCGGATCACCCGCAAATCATTGGTCGGATCATGACCTCTCACGGAATAGCGCAAAGATAATTTGGCACCTCTAGCCCCTGAAATACTCCATACATGGAGGCGTTCAAAATGTTCTTTTCTGGCTTCCATTGGATCGGAAGGCAGATCGGCTGTCGTTCCAATTCCCGTGAACTTACGGTCGTGAAGCCTATCATAAATTCCGGTCTGCATTGCAAATTCCGGATTAACCAATTGCGGAAACTCATAAGGTTCACTTACAGGTCTCCAGCGGTTTAATATAGGGAACGCCTTACGGCTGACAACTCGATAAATACGGTCTTTGTCTACGCCGATATTCGCGCTGTACTTGTTAACTTCCCGCATAAGTCGAAACCACTTCATGCCTCTCATTAGGGTCATATAATAATCCAATGCAGGTCCCCAAGAGATGCCATAATTCCCGCGCTGTCCATTCAGCAGGATGCCGATCTCCTCCTGCTGCGCTCTCTCATAGATGCCTTTCAGCCAGAAGGAGTTCTCGAAGGACTTGTAGGGCGTCTCCATGATATCAAGCCAGTCATCCATCTCCGAGAAAGGACTTCGGTCCCCAAAGCTCAAATAGTTGGGCTGAATATTCCCGACATGCTGCACGGTCGCTTGGATGTTGGGTCTTTCATTCGCCATCTTATATTTGGGTGTCCAATCTACAAAATCATCAACAGGGACATAGCTGTACGTATGCAGAACGCGATTTTCCTTCTGCAGAGCCTTGGCCGCAAAGCTGGCAACAGAGCCTGAATCCAATCCTCCGCTCAAATAAGCACCCACTTGGCGGTTCGTACGCAGCCGCGATGTTACTGCGCGCTGAAAGACATCCCTAAATGCCTCTTCATAGTCCGTATTTGATTTCAGCTTAAGCGGTGATACATTCGCAAAAGTATTATATCGGGTCACCTTCACTCCACTAGAAGATATTGTTATGTAATGAGCGGGCGGAAGATGTTCGATTTCTTTATAGACCGTAACTCCGCAATTCGGCGGTTCAAACATGCCGGTAATGGCAATATATTCGGCCAGCCATTCCTCATTCAGTCTCTTCTCTACATAAGGCAAGGAGAAGAGCGGATTCATGACCGTACAGAACGCTAGCTGCTCATTATTCCGGTAGTAGTACAGCGTCCGAGCGCCGGAGAAGTCACGGGCGCCAAATAGCTGCTGACGGCTTTCATCCCAGATCATAAAGGCAAAATCTCCGACCAGGTATTTAGGCGATTCTTCTCCCCACTTCTGGTATGCGAGCAAAATAAGCTCGCTATCCGACATCCCTTGTCTGCGGCTGTGCTCCACCTGCAGCTTTTCGAATAATTCATCCCGGTTATCGATGATCGCGTCTGCCGTAATGGCAAGACGCCTGTTAGGGTCATAATAAGGCAGCTGCTCATGAATCGATTCATTCGTAATCCACTGGGCATGGCAACCTAGAAACACCCCGTCCTTATGCCACGTATCCACACGGTTAGCCGGGAAGCGCTGCAGGGCATCCATCAAGCGGCCCCCATGCTCGACAACGATTGGATCTCCGTTGAAATGGTAAATTCCCGCAATTGCACTCATCCATGTAATCCCCCGTGTCTTCTGAACAAATAGATCATTTTGTTCTTAATAACGAACGCAAACTTAGTCTAACAGTCATTCTTTCCGTTGTCAACGACATTTTTAACCTTAATAAAGAACAAAGACACCGTCATTCCGGTGTCTTCATGTTCTTTATTGCAGTGTATTCTTCGCTGCGACATCGTTCTTCTTTAATTCTAGTTTAGCCTTCTTCAAGCTATTATTGGTCACCGTGTATGGAGGCGCTCCGACTCCTGCATAAATTGTCGAAATACCGATGGCCGCAATATTAGTCGTAATCTGATTGCCGCTAATGGCAGCCGCTAATATGTCATGGCGTTCTGTACGCTTCCAATAGTCGTTAAGCTTGATCATGGGAACAGTCAATTGTGTGAGATTATTAGCGGTAATGCTATTGTTTTGCAGGTCGACTTTTTTTGCAGCCTGCACCGAAATAGCCGGCGAATTTCCCGTGATCTCGAACGTACTATCCTTTACGGTAAAATTACTAGCTTTATTATCCAGATACAGTCCCGTTAAATCTGATTTGATTTTGCAGCCGTTAAATACATAATTGCCGGCACTTGTGGCTACTAATTCCCTCTTATTCCCTTGTGCCGACTCGAAGACGCAATTGTTATAGGTCCCCCTCGGCAAACCAGCTCCACTATGACCAAGCAGCTGCAGGTTGTCGAAGATGCTTCCATCCTCAACGCCGCCAACTATCGTGTTCAGCTTCGTTTCGCCATGAATCGTCACGTTTGACAATCGTACGGGCTTCTTCCATACACTTACTGCACTTTCCTGTTTTTTATTGTTATACATCGTAATATCGGTAGCTGTAACTCCAAACGGAGTACTGCTTGATATAGCTAATATGGAGTCTGTAAATGTCATCTTTTCAATTTTGACATTCGGTCCTTCGAAAAAAGTGTATGAATCATTCATACGGTTATCAATGAAGGTCACATCATGGTAAGCCACGATCCTCGTTCCATCAAAATGATTATTCCTTACTACAGCACCTGTGAACGGGGGGCTAACAGCTAAACCAATTACCCCTTTCGAGGCGAAATGATTCCCTTCGACAATGGCATTCCAACCATCATATAAGATGAGATCATAAGCGGCGTTATTATAGAACTCATTGTCTTTGATTTTAATGTTCGTATTACGGTGCCCGTTCTCACCGAATCCACCTTCAATATCGATACCAGATTGAGGGGCTATACCTTTCATATCATGAAAGACGTTATTCAGAATTTGTACTTGATCTCCTCCGCCAATCGTAATTCCCTGACGACGGTTAAAGGCAAATTCTGAATCTTTCACTACGATGTTTTTTGATACCGTTTTGTTCCAAACCTCTACGTAAGTTCCAGCAGTAACTGTTTTTTTGAATACAAGATGGAACTTTGCTGCACCTGTAGGAATCTGAAGGATTTTCTGTACCGATGCATTTTTAATACTAGTCAAAAACGTGTTATCACTCTTATAAAAATAAATATCAAATGTTCTAGGCAGATTGATATTATTGGTTACTTCAAATGTCTGCTCATTAAGAAAGATTGGATTCGTAAAAGGAATTGGAACCTTCGTTCGAATCGAATTCTTGTCCACATTTCGTTTGCCGGCCGCATCAAAGGAACCAGATTCAAAATGCGATGCATAGATATCTTTGACCAGCGTTCCTTTTCCACCGATTACCATTCCATCGCCAGTGAAGTATTCTGCCTTAATTCCCTCGACGGATAAATTCTCAGCACCCTCTGTCATTATCCCATATCCGCTCTCATGAGTACCCGCCGTATACTTATTGTCTTTCTTGGAATAGTCATGCGTATTCTTGTCGCCCCGATAAATCCCACCCTGCAGTTTGACATTCGTTATACCGT
The DNA here is from genome assembly GCF_024734895.1 of Paenibacillus spongiae. Taxonomy (NCBI): domain Bacteria; kingdom Bacillati; phylum Bacillota; class Bacilli; order Caryophanales; family Paenibacillaceae; genus Paenibacillus; species Paenibacillus spongiae. Next base: position 1,495,158 of record NZ_CP091430.1, on the reverse strand, counting down.
ATCCTATGTATAACGTCTCGTATCTTTCTTTCCCATTCTTTTCTTTCTGAATGACCGTTTTATCATCCAGCTTGAAGGTCATATTGCTGACCATGTTGATCCGGCTGTTCTTATCGATCAGATAGGTACCCGTAGGCAGGGTCGTCGTTGTGAACCCTTGTGAGCTTGCCCATACAAGCGCATTGTTGATTCCACGCGTTGTTTCTGCTGCTTTTGTACCATCCTTAGTGATGCCCCACCGGGCCAAATCGACAACATAAGTCTTTCTATACGTACTTGTACTTGCAATTGCACTCACAGCTGCTTCAGCTCCATTAAGCTCGGAGATTCCTACAGGTGCTTCCGCATTTGATGTGCTAGTAGCGATTGGCAGAACCAATGTGCCTGCCAGCAGCCATTTCCATAATCGATTCATTTTACCCTCCTGCAACCATTTTTTGTCTTCTAGTATACCTAACAATATATTCTTTTAATATCATAAACTTACAATTTGCAACAAAATAGGACTTTATCCTGATACAATCCGTATAGACAGTAAGCACTTCTCGGTCCCGCTACCTATAAAAGGACTGTCCGCCCGAGCAAAGCTCGACTAACGGACAGCCCTTCGTCAGGAAAGATGATCTTTATTCCACAATCGCAAGAAATACGAATAAACCGTAACACGCTCATAAGCGGTTACTTTCCCTTATGCATGCACACCTTCCCGGTTACGCACCCCATCGTCGATTCTCAACTGCCCATGAACTGAACAACGTGATCAGCCTCAAACTCCATATGGCTGTCCCGCTTCTCGAATTCCATATGGCTGTCCCGCTTCTCGCCCTGCCACAAGAACGACCGTATTTCTTCAACGGATAACCCCTGCTTGCGGGCCATCGATATTAATTCCTGCCATTCAGGGTCTAATGCACGCACTACTCCGATTGAGTTTTCCATTCGCTCGCAGCCTCCATAAGTGGGGGTGGGTGCACCACTCGCTCCATATGTTCAAGGTGCCCAGATTCAGAACATATTTCGTAGCTTCCCGTTTTGTATCATTTCATAGTCATATTATACAGTTTGTATCATAGCAAAATTTGTCACATTCTGCGCAACACGCAAATTATTTTTTATATCGAACAACCGGACACAAAAAAACGCCTCTCTAAGCAGAGGCGCTTCTCATCCATCGAACGGTTTATTCTTGCGTTTTCTTCCATCGCTGAAACTCCAGAAACTCCTTGAATTGACTCTTGCTGATGCCCGATGCCATCGCATCCAGCACAAGCTGCTGCCATTCCGAATCCAACTCCTGGTCGGCAGCGTTGTCAAACAGCAGCGCATTGGGCGATATATTCAGCGTAGCAGCAATCTTCTCGATAAATTGAATGGAGGGGTTGCTTTGAATGCCCCTCTCGACATTGCTTAAATAGGATTTCGCGACTTCAGCGGATTCCGCTAACTCGGAAAGAGATTTTCCTTTGCTTAAGCGAATTCGCTTAATACGTTCCCCGATCGTCTCCGTCATCTGATCTCGCCCTTCGCGTATGGTTCTATTCTTCATTATACCAAAGATTGATGCTGCGTAAAAACCAACCTACCATAATCTTCGTAACGAAAAATAAAATACAGCCCGTAGGCCTTGGTGGCTTACGGGCTGCTCCGACTCTGCTTGAATCTCTTTAACACGACCCTTCTAATTCTACTTGCTTCGTCCGCCGGCTTGCAGCACTCGCTTGTAGCTTTCGTAGTATATCGGGTCGACTTGCTGCGGGCTCACGTAGTGATTAAAGCTGAAGCAAGTGATGTTGCTGATGAACGGCGCCACCAGCTCCATGCATTCGTACACTGGCGCAAATTCTACGGGAGCGAACTTTCCGTTCACGGTACGGAAGGTTTCCGTATCGCTCCACAGTGCTACTGGCCGGTCCAGCCGCTCAAGCGCTTCCTTGGTGGCCGAGAACCATGCCGGCAAGTGTTCCGGCAGCGAGTGAGCCGCTCCAACCCCATCCTGCAGATTCACAATGTCGATTGGGCTGTGGGTCAAAATATACGTCCACATCGTCCCCCACTGCTTCGGTGTTTGACCGGCCCCATCCACGAAGAACGGAGCAACCATGATCGGTTTATCCGGTGTAAGAGACTTCATGACGCCGCCAACCTTCCGGTAAAAAGCAATGGATTGATCCCAATCGCTCACTTCCGGTTGGTTCACGTTGTCGGGCTCGAAGCTTAAATACCATCCGGTAAAAGAAGCATAGTGTCCGTACTTGCTCCACAGATCGCGTGCCAATGCGCTGGCAAGATCCGCCTCATGATCCAACCATGCCGGGTCGCTCGTATATTTGCCGAACCAATCATGGTTCAGATGCAAGCCGACATAGATCTCGAATCCGTATCGGCCGCCGCGCTTCAGCGCCTCCTCAACAACATCCGCCTTCATCTGATGCTTGAATCCCGGAAGAGAAGTCGGATACGCGGCGGTAAAATGCTGACTGTCCGCCGACCACTGCAAAATAAGCTGATGCATGCCGATCTCTTTCATGTACCGAAATTCATCATCCCACTGCTTCTCCGACCAATTTCCGCCCAGATAGGGCTGCAGGAACGTTCCCGAAAGGGATAAAGGGGGAATCAATGCCATCGCGAGCTCTCCTCCGTCGATTACACGTTTAGAATCATGCCGTCATAAGCAACCAGAATTTGTTCCGGATCAAAAATATTCGTCAGGTCATTGTACAGCAGACCGATATTGTGGGAGAAATGAGTAGCGATGACCGTTGCATCCTTCGCAAGCACACCTTTATCCCGCAGCCTATTGCGTATGCCAATCACCGCTTCAATATTCAGGTGGCCGCCGGTAAACGGCAAATTGCCGTTCGTGCAGTCCAAGATGACCGCATCCAAGGTTGTCTGCTCCAGCCAAGCCCAAGTCTCTTCCGGCAGAAGGCCCGTATCATGGCCATAAAATAACCGCTTCCCGTCCTTTTCTATGAAGAACAGCAGGCAGGTTTCGTCCGGGTCATGATTAGCAGGCAGCGCCGTCACCTTGGCCGTACCGGTATCGACCGTTTGGAACGGAACGATCCGGCTGAGCCGGATTCTCGACGCATCCGGTCTGCCGAACGCCTCCCGGCATTTGCGCACCGCGGCGTCATGGCCGTAAATACGCAGCGGATGATCCAGCCCGTGAGCGTAGACCGGCAGCCGCATGGCCAGATCCTCGGCCCGAAGGTGATCCAGATGGGTGTGGGTAATAAACAGATCCTCGACAAGCCCGAGATCGATTCCGTCTCGCAGCACATGATGAAGCGTATCCGGCGGAAAGTCCACCTTCAAGATATCGTCAATAATGACCGAGCTCCGGGTCCGAATATCTCTCCCGCCCGCTTGGCGTGCCTTCATGCAGTGCTCGCAGCGGCAGAACATGGCAGGAAATCCTTCCGCCGCGGCCGTTCCTAGAAAATGCAGCTTCACCCTTTCTCCTCCTTCGCGGACATTCAAGCCATCCTTGATTAAAGCCGTCAGTTGATACAACAACCCGCTGGCCAGGCAGAATGATCTTCCGATCGCTGTTGTTCCCGGATTTCTTTGAATCAACGAGAACAGGTTGAAATCCGGTAACAAAGGCGACCGCTGACGCTTCTCCAGAATCATTCTTCCTGCTCCGCTCGTCTTCTTTCGTTCCAACTTTCTTAGAATCACCACCGCTTCATGTCTACTCTCGCATGTGCGGTATCGACACAGGAAGGCAGCCGCACCGAAGCCCAGCCGCCTTCCACCATTTATTATCCCAGAAGCTGCTTTCAGCCTCAGGTCACTCGCAAGCTTTAACTATTCGTGCTTACATAGGTACCTTTCACAAATCTATAGGTCATGTCATAAATCGCTCTCTTCGCCGGATCCTCGTTATACGCCGCGGCTGCAAGCAGCTTCACATCCTGGTAATACCCCCGGAACACGTCGCCCGCAAATCCGTATTCCACCCCGCCATTCAAGTAATTGAGGTATTTGCCGCGGAATGCCCCGTCCTCCCCGAACACCCGGTAATCGACTTCCATTTCCAAGCCCATGCCGGCCTTAGCGGCCATATCGGCCGTGACTTGAATCCGGTCTGCACCCGTTTCCGTGAAGAAGTGGTTCGGCTGCAGGACAGCCGCATCGAAGCCGAGCTCCTTCCACTTCCCATAATTCTCGGCGTTGAAGTAAGGAATCCAGAAAAACTTCAGGCCTGCATCATGGATAAGGTCTCTCGTCCATCCGATCAGCTCTTCTTCCTGCGGCACGGATTGGTGAACCGCCTCGTTCATCCAATACAGAGCGGAGAGCTCCAGACGAGGCAGATCGGCTTCGTCCCAGCGCTTCAGCAATTGGCCGACGTACCACTTCAAGGCCAATTGCTTATTGCGGTGCGCCTCTTCGGGAGCAACCCGCCGGTAGTCGAAGCTGAGCGGACCGCTTCCCGCAAGCTCGCCGAACTCGTGCTGGCTGGGATCGGGATACGGGATCATAATGACGACCTTCATCTTGTAGCCAGGATCGTTCAGCTGTACGGCAACGTCCTCGACGGCTTTGTTCAATTCCGCCAGGTCTCCGGCTTCGCCGAACGTTTTGTCCAAGTACCACCGCCAGTCCTCCAGGTTGTTCGAGCGTTCGTCCCCAACGGGGTACCCTTCATACCCGCGGAACGCGAAGGACCACTTGGCCAGAAACAGCGCTCCGTCGAAAAACCATTCCCGAGGCCGTCCGCTTTCATCGACATAGCTAATATAGGGTACAAAATCGTCTTTCTTCCATATGCCGGCATGACTTTCATAATGGCCATTATAAAAAAGCATCAGGTTGCGTATCCCGGCGGTATGCTCCCCAGGCCGCAAATAACGACTTTCTTGGCTATATTCCACCCTGGCACCTCCTATTACGACTCCAGCATCTTTGCCTGGATATTGGTTACGAAGCGCTTGACAATCTCCTGCGGTCTCGTAATGGCCGTACCGACCACAACCGCATGTGCGCCCATCTGATAGCAGCGGAGACATTCCTCGAGCGACCAGATCCGACCTTCCGCAAAAACAGGCACGCGCGCTAGCGCGGCTAGCTTTCCGACCAGCTCATAGTCGGGCGTGGCGATTTGCGGACTATGGGGCGTATAGCCCGACATCGTTGTCGACACGACATCGGCCCCCAGCTCCATCGCCATCACCCCTTCCTCGAAGGTCGATATATCGGCCATAATCAGCGTCTGCGGGAAGCTCTTCCGTATTTCCGCGATCAGCTGCTCCAGCTTTTCATTCCGGGGTCTGGACATGAAGGTGCTGTCGATCGCCACCATATCCGCCCCCGCCGATACGACGTCGCTGACCTCGCGAATCGTTGGCGTAATGTAGACGTCGCTGTCAGGGTAATGCTTCTTGTACAGCCCGATGACCGGCAGGGAGCATTTGTCCTTGATCGCCGAAATATCCGCCGGGCTGTTCGCCCGTATTCCCGCCGCACCGCCTTCCTCCGCGGCCCGTGCCATAGCCGCCATGATCGATGCGCCATGCAGCGGCTCGTTCTCCAATGCCTGACAGGATACGATGAATCCATTCTTTAAGCGCGCGATGACATCGTCCATGGGTCAACCCACCAGCCCCGTACGCTCCACACTCTCGACAAAATACCTTTGTGCGAATAAGTAAAGTATGAAGATCGGTAAGATGCCCATCAGTGTTCCCGTATTCAAATATAACGAGGTATGGGAGATGCCTCCGACATACTCCGGCCGTATGGCGCCCGGCAGAAGATCGAGCATCCGGGACAACAGCGTCGTATTCGGCGCGAAAATATTGACGAAATAACTGTCATTCCACTGCCAGATGAAAGAGAACAGCATGACCGTCGCGATGGCCGGAACCGCATTGGGCAGCATGACTCTCCAGAACGTCTTCAGAATGCCCGCACCGTCCACATAGGCGGCCTCTTCCAAGTCCTTCGGAAGCGACCGGAAAAACTGGCGGAAGATGAAGATGTAGAGCCCGTTCTTGAGCCCCATCGCCAGCGCGGACGAAATGAAGAACGGCCAGAAGCTTTCCAGCAAATTCACCCCTGGCTCGCCTGTAAACAACCCGTACAGGCCAAACACGTCGAAGAACCGGTAATGCAGGTAGGTCGGCACCATAATCGTCTGCGGCGGAACGACGATCGTGAAGATTACGACTCCGAACAGAATGCCGCTGCCGCGGAATTTTAATCTGGCGAAGCCGTAACCGGCCAGCGCGCATGAGATCAATTGAAGGACGGAGGTCGTCAAGCTTAAGAAGAAGGTATTCGTTACCGCCTCGGTGTAATTCAGGTAGCCGAAGATGAGCTTGATATTGTCCAATGTGAAATTCCGCGGCAGCCACACGACCGTCGAATCGAACATATCTTGCTTATCCCGGAACGCAAGGGAGACCTTCGTTATGATCGGGTACAGAATAATAAAGCAGATCCCGATCAAGAGAATGGCACGGATAATAATCCACAGCCAATGCTTCACCTTATCGACGGGATTATAGCTTTCATACCACCTCGTGACCGCTTGCAGTGCAGCGGAAGCAGAAATGCGGCCGTTTGTCTTAAGAGATGCTTTCATTTCTTCTCCCCCTTAGTCATAGTAGAACACCCGTTTCGAGATCAGATACGTGGAGATGACCAGAATGATCGATATGACTAAAAAGTAAACCCAGGACATCGCCGCACTGACGCCGAAATTCAAGTTGACGAAGGCCGTGTCTTGAATCATCTGCGTAACGCTGTTGTTATAGAACGAATCGATGATGGAATAGATCACATTCGTTAAGATGAGCGGTGAAATCATCGGAAACGTGATTTTCCAGAAGGCTTCGTATCCCGTCGCTCCTTCAATCTTGGCCGCTTCATACAGCGATGGCGAAATCGACTGCAAGCCTGCCAGGAAGATGAGGATTTGCACGCCCGACGAACTAATAATTTGATAGATGCGGTCTACCGCGCCAGTTAAATAGAAGACAATATCTCTGCTGAGCCCCGCTTCGAATAGAAGCGGCTCCAGCTCGATGCTCCGCAAGCCGGAATAGTTGCTCTCCACATCCGTAGACGCGGCGCCCATCAAGGTGGCCAAGAAATTGCCGCTGTCCAGCTTCGCTATAACTCCGGATGCCAGCACGACCGGCAGGAAGATGATCGCGCGGGCCAGCATCCTCCCTCTGAATTTCTGAGAAAGCAGCGTAGCCGTGAATAGACTGAAGAAAATAATGAGCGGCACGTTCAGCGCCATCGTCGTCACGGCGTTCGTCAGATTGCGCACATACCAGGCATCTACAAAGAAAATATGGTGAAAGTTATCCAGACCGATAAATTTCAAGGAATAGCCTTCCGGCGTAAGCGTTAGCTTGCTGAAGCTGAATTGCAGCGATTGAAGAAACGGAACGGCCATCAGTAAGATCAAGCCAAGCAGCCAGGGGGTTACGAACAACACGCCAAACAACGCTTTTTTACGCTCTAAACTTATCGCTCGTCTCTTAGCCATGTTTATCCCCCCTCAACGATATAATCAAGTGCCTTAATCGTGACGCCGTTAATAGATACATCTTCGTTACCGTAGTTGACCGAGATCTTCGTACCGTTCTCATAGGTCGTTTGATACACCCGTTCGGATAATTTCTCATGCTGAACGATCGCTTGATTCCGGACGTTCTTCAGGACGCCGTTGACTTCTTCGTAAGCTTGAACCGCATCATCCATCCAGTTCTTATAGTAAGTCGAGTACAGATAGTTGTACGTGGTCTCTTTAAGCACCGCCGGATCTTCATAAATCCAGCTGAAGTAGACGTTAGCGCCCGTTTCAAGCGAGCGGAGCATGTTTACGCGAATGTTCTGGTCGTCCGTAAGATTGTAAGGCGACCCTGCATAATCCACAAAGCCGTGCAGCACCATCTGGTTGAACGGAACCGATTCGCCGGCGAGCTGATATTCATTGCTCTTCTCGGGTACGCGGATAACATGAGACGCATAAGGAAGCGTATAGGCATTGCCGCCTGCCACCATAATATCCGGCACCTCTTCATGAATGCGCTCCACCTGCTCCGTTACGATCTGCTTCGCTCCTTCCCGGGTTACTTCCACCTTGCGGCGGAAATCGGAATAGAGTTCGGAGCCCATATCGCGTAAAGAGATCGAGCCCGGATTCAGCTTCTTGTAATCGGACATAAATCCGTCGATCTCCGCCTTCAGCTTGTTCGGAGACAGCAGATAATACATCAGCTTGTCGCTTCTGAAGTACGCCGCGCGGTCAAACTCGTAAATTTTGGCATACCGGCGTGAAATATACTGCGCAGCGTCTTTGTTAGGACTGAAGCCGCTGGAATTCTGATAGACCTGAAGGAACGCCGCATCCGGATAGAAGCCGCCGCCGCTTTGGCTGAGCTTATCCCCCAGCTGCTTCCATTCCTTCTTCGTTCCGATGACGCCTTCCATATCGATATCGGAAGGGAATTCATGGCGGAGCCCGTTGTTAAACCACCCCATGTAATTCAGGCGAATGTTCGCAATTTGTTTGGCATTCAGCTGATCGACAAGGTCGGTTGCCTGCTGAAGGCTCGTTAGCGGAACGAGGGATTCATACGGGAAGCCGAGCAGATTCTTCTTCTTCGGAATGGAACCGGCAAGCTCAAGATAGAATGGCGTATCTCCGCCTTCCTTCATCTTGACCATGCCTTTGGTATTCTCCAAGTAAGAACGGTAAGCTTCCGCCATGCCGGAATAATTGGCCTGCTCGCCGTTCATGAAGGCATATCGGATCTGAAGCTTGCCGCGGTACGTGTTCTTTGGCGTTTTATACATAATCTCGTTATTGCTAAGACGGACTTCGTCTTTAGGCAATATAATGAATTGGCTGAAGACGGTATTGAACTCATGCTGTCTTCCCGCAATATCCGCGGACAGCCAAGCCAGTCCGTCCCCTTCTTCAATAATCGCAAGGAACGCTGCTTCATTCTTCTTCATGCCGAATACAGGCAGACGATTGGATTCCAGCGTATTGTACTTTTCGATGACGTATTTCGCCTTGTCTTCCCCGTATACCGGCATCATAATCGGCTGAGACAGCTTCTTGCCGTTATTCAATGAAATCAGCGTTCCCGAGCCGTCCGGCAAGAAGATATAGCCTTCATCCTGTTTGCCGGCAGCCCCGAAGTTCTCCAGCACGTTCAGGGTATGGATCCGATAGGGAGGCGTATCTTCCGTAATCGAGCTCGTATCGACGGAGACCACTAGATCCGCTCCGCTTAGCGTATACCGGATAGAAGCCGAAAATTTGGGATTCGCGGCATCCTCTTCCGATGCCTCGCCGCCGCCTTCGCCGTTATCAATCGACAAATCCTCTTCGGTATATTCGACTTTCTCGAATAGAGCCAGCAGCTTTTTCAATACGGCCTTCGGAATTTCCCGACGTTCATAGACGTTCTGCTCTTCAATGAACTTATACCGCACCTTCAGCTGTTCCTGATCGGCCGGATCCTCCAGGCGCTTCAGCAATCGCTCCTCGAACCTTTCCTTGCTGACAACCTTCGGGATCGATTCAATGCCCTTCTCCGGGTTGCCGAACCGGTACGTGACGGTTACATCCTTGTCCGTGGGCTTAATATCGAACTGATTATACTTGATGCTGTTGTTGTAGCTGTCATAGTCCTTGTTCTGCCCGTTCTTCGTTAAGTAGATGAACGAGATTTGGGAAGACAGCTTCCCTTTCAAATAAGGCGTAGCCAGCTTATCCTCGGAGCTGTCCGGATTCGAACGCCAAATTTGCCCGCTTTGTTTATCCAAGACGGCAATCTCCGTCGTCGCCTTGCTGATGTATAGACGGAGCGAATCGTTCTCCAATACCGGATCCAGTCCGTCAATACGCGGCTCCACCTGCGCGGAGGGATCCAGCGCCTTCAAGCTTGGATCCGGCTTCTCGTTATCCGCCTTGCCCGAAGGCAGTGCCGATGCGGGTTGGTCTGCCCCCTCATTTCCCGACGAGCAAGCCGATACAGCCAGCATAATAATCATCAGGGATAATACCGCCAAATACCTGAAGCCTCGATTTTTCACGACATTATCCCTCCCCAATTCTGAATATAGCTTCTTTGTACACCGTTGTTCCGAACGAGAGCATCTGTTGAACGAGGCTGAAGAACAGCAGGCCAAGGAAGATCATAATTCCGATTACAATTATGGTTAATATCATGGTCACGATCGTTTTGGAGACACTGTATTGATGAACGGTAAGCATACCGACCAGCAGCAATCCGAAGAACCATAGGAATCCAATGGACTCCAATAATTGGTAGAAGGAGCCTTCCTGGATTGTAATGATGTTCGACAGCAGAATTAACGGAATTTGCATCAGAATGAGCGGTATGAGCGCATAGGCCGTCGCAATGACAATTTCCTTGAATTTGCCTTCGCCATCCATCAAAGTGGTGAGCGACCAGTTGGCAATGCAATACATGAAGAATGGCAGTACGATAAACTTGATTTCGTCGATCATATTCACGCTGTCCGGATCGTTAATGGCAGGGTTGAATATGAATCCCGTATATTGCCGCTTTAATAGGTACAGCAGCGATAACACGAGCAGAAGCAGAAGCGCGAACCATACCCGGCCCTTCTTCTCAAATTTCAGCTCCCAGAATCCGTTGAACGGGTGGAAGATGGTGTACCATGCTATGCCGACTACCCCGGGCTCGGTTTCTTTCCGCTTAATAAAGACCCTCGCCAGGAAAAGCATCGCCGCGACTGCAATAACGCCTACCATGATTTTGCCGAAGTGCTCCCACATGAATTCCTTCCGGTAGCGCTCGAATGCCCGGGAATAATACTCGCGATGCATGCCAAGCTCGAAGTTCTGCATGGCCTCGTAATTGTTCCCCTGTCTGAGCTCGGCCTTCCCGATCCCCAGGTAAGCAAGCTCCAGGTTGTTGTTCAAGCTCAGCGCTTCATGCCACTTCTCGACCGACTTCTCTTCCTGGCCGGTATCGTTCAGAATAACGGCATCCCGGACCGCGCTTCCGTACCGGGTCGGCTCGAAGAAAACAAGCTGATTTAGCCCCTTGTCCAGAACGACCATCTTGTCGCCAAGCATATCGATATCGTTCGGCGTCTTGAACGTCCCGACCTGTTCGCCGAGCAGTCCGTAAATATACATCAGCTTGCCTTCCCGGTCATAGGTGAATATGCGGCCGCGCGTCGTATCCAGAATGCTGTAAATCCCGTTCCGGTCAATCGCTACGCTCGCGATGGCGGATGTACCCGGTCTTAGCCCGCCTATCCTAAACCTTACATCACCTTTGGGAGGATGGTAACCCGTCCGCTTGAGAACATCGTCTCCCGACGGGTTCAGACGCTTGACCGGCGCATCGCTGAACGCTTCTCTGGTCGTTGCGTAGATGAACCCTTCGCTGTCGATATCGACGTTGTTGAATTCGACCGGAATGAACAACATCATCTTTGACCGCTGTTCATCCGTGCTGAATTTCTTCCAGAACACTTCTACCGCGTTGTATCGCACCTTATTGACGCCCATGAATCCTGTAAATTTGCCACCGGAATCGAACTGCATGATTCCGTTGAAGACCCCTTTGCCGACCACATACAGCCGGCCGGCGGAATCCCCGACGAGCTTGATGGGCTCATACACGAAGCCGCTGCCCAGCACATCGCTCTCCGGGGCTCCGATAACGCGTACTAAATCTCCTTCTTTGGTCAGCTCGACCACACGCTTATTGCCCGTGTCCGCAACGAACAGATGACCGTTCGTATGAACGTAAATCCCTTGCGGAGCCGCAAACTTATCTTCTTTGCCACTGTTTGTAAAGGTGCTGATGATCTGCGTTACATTGGCATTCTCGTCCAGACGGACGATCCGGCTGTTACCCGTATCGACAACGTATATTTCCTTGTCCGATGTAATGAAGATATCCTCCGGCGAATTGAACGCACCGGACGACAGCTGGTCGCCTACCACCTGCTTAACAGGCAAATACGGAACGGGCGCCGGATCGGGCTCTCCCCACCATGAATAGTTGTATCCATCGTATGGGGCGGCGGACGCCGGAACTGCGATGCCAACCATGACCAACAAAAGTGGGAAAAGCAGCAGAACTCTTCGTAATCGATTCACCGTGGCTTCCCCTTTCCCCTCAATCTTTCATGCCGGAGGTTGACATGGTTTGGATGATGCTGCTCTGCGACAGAATAAAGATGAAAATCGGCACCGTCAGCATCAGCAGCGTTGCCGCCATCGAAGGTCCGGTCCGTATAATGCCGCCCTGCAATATTTGACCGAGCGCATAGTCGATCGTCTTCATCTGCTCGCTATAAATGTACATAGCGCCGGCTGCGCCTCCAGCACCCCATAACCCCTGGAACGAGAAGATAATGAGCGTCAGCCATGCTGGTTTTACCACCGGCATGACAATCGTCCAGAAAATGCGGAACTCGCCGCATCCGTCGATTTCGGCGGCCTCCAGCAAGGCGTCCGGTATTTGCTCCATATATTGCTTCATTAAATAGATGCCAAGCGAGGAACCGATCGCCGGTATGATGACCGCCCAATGCGTATCAAGAAAACCGAGCCAGGACATCGTCATATAGTTCGTAATCTGCGTTACCGTCGCGGAGAACATGAGCGACAATACGACGATCGTAAACAGGGTGGCTTTCCCCGGAAAATGGCGCTTGGCAAGCGGGTACGCCGCCATCGATGCAATGATGACATGGCCGGCCGTGCCGACGATCGCGATAAAGAAGGTGTTGTACAAATATCGCGTCACCGGAACCCAGGAGCCCGCCAGCAGATGGTACAAGTCGGAGAAATTGGTCATGGTCGGATTCCGGACCAGGAAATCCGGCGGAAATTTCAATATTTCATTGATCGGCTTGAACGCGTTGCTGATGACGAAGACCAGCGGCAGCGCCATGAAGTATCCAACCAGGGCGAGCAGCGCGAACAGCATGACATCGCCCTTCCAGGAGCGGCTTATTCTCTTTTTTGGCAGCCTGATTTGAATCACGGTCATTCACCGACCTTCGCAAGCAGTTTTCGGACGATAAGATTGGATCCCAGCATCATGGCGAACAATACGGTCGCGATGGCCGACGCATACCCCATCTCGAAGCGGATGGAGCCGTAATCCATCAAGTGCGTGACGATCGTATGTCCCGCATATTTAACGCTCGGAAAACCGGCCAAGGCCGTAGCCACTTCCGCAACGGCGAAGGAAGCCGTGATCTGTATGACCGCCCCGAACATCAGCATCGGCCTCATCGAAGGCAGCGTAATGAACCAGAGCTCCTGCCAGCGGTTGCGGATGCCATCGATGGCCCCGGCCTCAAGCAGCGTTTTATCCATGCTCTGCAGCCCCGCGATGAAGGCGAGGAAGCTGGTTCCTAGGCTAAGCCACAGCTGAACGATGATAATGATCGGCATAATATACTTCGGTGTCTGGAGCCACAGAATGGGCTCCGAATTCAGATGCCACTTGATCAGGAAGGCGTTAATGTAACCGTAGGAATCGCTGCTGAACAAGAGCGTCCAGACGATGTACGCACTGCCGGATAAAGCCGGCGCATAGAAGACTAATGTAGCAATCGCTCTTATTTTGGGCGGGAATTCATTGATGATCCACGCCAGCACGAAGCATGCGATATAACTGACGGGACCTGTGATGGCTGCGAATATGAGCGTGTTCTTAAGGGCGATGAGAAATACGTCATCGCGTACGAACAATTGCGCATAATTCCGCCATCCGACCCATTTCGGAAATTCCAGCATATTAAAGTTCGTGAAGCTGACAAGAAGCGATAAACAGACGGGAAGAACGGTAAACGTGAAGAATATGAGGAAGTACGGCGCGATCATCGCATAGATGACTTTTTTCCGCTTCATTTCCTTCAGCGTAGCGTTCAATCGAAGCTTCGGCTTACCGCTCCCAAGCGCTGTTCGTGTTTTTCTGACTAGCTGTACCATGCGGATCCTCCCCTCTACTTCGTTGGCAAACCGAATTCCTGCCGTTTGATCGTAATCTCTTGATTAATGGTCCGGACGTAATTCTCCAAGGTTTCGCGCGGCTCTGTGCCGTCGGTGTAAACCTCGTAGAATGCGTTGTTCAGATGGCGGTCTAACGAATATCCGCCTGGGACGGCCGGTCGGCCGACGACCCAATTCAATTCCTCGGTCAACTGCTTCAGCTCTCTTGCGGACCAAGGCAGCTGTTCAAGCGCTTCCAGGTTTGCCGCGGCATAACGCGCCGACTCCCCGAGAATGGCTTCCATCTCGCGTCCGAACGTCACCTGAGCCTCCGTATCGGTCCACCACTTGATAAATTCCCAGCCGGCTTCTTTATTCTTCGCATCTTTGAACATGACCGTGCCGGTAGCGGTGCTGAGCGTTTCATGATGAACCGATCCGTCCGCGTCGCGCATTCCCGGAAGCGCCGCGAAATTCCATTGGCCTCTGATCTCGGGAGCGAAGACGGTCAAGAAGTTATAGGTGGTATAATCCGCAATACCCAGCGGCATCTCGCCCGTGCGGAAGCGGTTGATGAAATCGAATGTGATCGGCAGCTTATAGTTGGTGTACAGCTCCGTCCATTTCTGGAAGGACGTGATTCCGACGTCCGAATCCAGGTCGGTGGCAATGCCGTCTTCCTTATAGAATTGGCCTTTGTTCTGGTAGAGCATCGTCTCGAAGACGATGTTGGTCGGCAGTGCAAGTTCCATGTTATGCTTCTGAAGCTCCGGAATGACCTTATACATATCCTCCCAGGTTTGCGGGACCTCCAGATTCAATTCGTCCAAAATATCCTTCCGGTAGAACAGCATCGGGAAGGTTTGCGTTTCGGGAATGGCGAATACGCCGTCTTTATAGTTGAAGCTTGTAAACGCGCTGTCCTTGAACCGGGCTTTGATCGAATCGAATTCCGGGAATTTCGATAAATCCTGGAGCGCGTTGCGCATGGCGAAGTTGATCACGTCCCCTTGGGACAACGCGATATCGGGCCCCTTCCCCGCCAAGGTGGCAGGCAGGACGACAGCCGCATTAACAAGCTGCAGATTGACGGAAATACCCGTCTGCGGCGTGAAGGAATTGTCGATCATCGACCGAAGCAGCTGAGCTTGGTCCCTTCCTGCGGCAATCCACACCGTTACTTGTTTCTTGCTGTCTTGCCCGCTGCTGCTTACCGTATTGTAGTTCTCCGTGAAGGATTTCGCGAAGGACATCACCTCATGTACGGTTTTGCGGACAATTCCGGTACTGACAGGCGGTGTCGCAGCATCCGGGGATTTGAAATACAAATAATCGATTTCCAGCGGCTGCTGATTCACGGTAAGAAGCCAAGTTCCCAGCGCTGTTACATTGTCTTTGAAGCGCTTCAGCCTGGTCGCCAGAGTCTCGGGCCTGCTGCCCAAATCGTCAAGCTGATAAGCAGTCGTTCGCAATATCGTTGTGCTGTCGCTTGCTCCGCGAATCATTTCGTCCATCCGTTTCGCCGCTTTCTCCAGTATCTCGCTCTGCTTTTGGAAGACCGATTGGAGCTCCGGAATTTTCTTCTCCAATTCATAGTCGCGGAGTGGATCCGGAACGGTTGACGTAATCATGACGATTTTGAGATACAGGGCATTCAGCTGCTGAATGCTGGAGCGGACCGTGCGAATAACCTCGGTCAGCTCTCCCATGTTCAGCTCGAGCTTGATTTGGTGCTTGCCTTTGGTCAGATAGAATAAATACGGCTTTCCGTCTTCCCCTGGGGTTCCGATCTGCCACGCCCCGTCGTACCGGAACGGAATCGTTTCTGCCTCTTTGAATGGAACGATGCCGTCGATCGTGAGTTTCCTTACGACATTGACGCCCCGAACCGTATTCTGCTTGTAACGCAGTCCGAATTCATAGAGACCGTCCTCGGGCACTTCAATGTCCCAAGCGATCCATTGGCCGGGAATTTTCCAATTGACCCCGCCGATCGTATTCATCCGAATTTTCGACACATGATAGGGCTCCGTACCCGGGCTTGACCGGTCGTTAAGGGGATACAGCGAGGGATTCGATTTCAATGACGCGCTTTCGCCTTGAAACTTAATAAATTGTCCCTTGGTGACATCGTAGCCCTTGTCCTCATAGGACTTAACCACGGTCTTGTAATCAGGAATCGTCTCTTCCTGGTACAGCTTCAACGAGTCGATAATCATAGGCTCTCTGAGCGAGTTCAGTGTAATGCGATGCTGCCCTTTCGTTAAAAAGAACGAGAACGGCTCCTTATAGTAGCCTTCCGCATCATGAAATATCGTTTCCTGCCATTCCGGGTTCTCGACCTGTCTGGGTCTCAGCTCATTCCCGTTCGAATCCATTTCCACCTTGGGAAGCTCATTGCGCCATACCCGCGAGAATAAGAGTCTGGTCGCCTCATCGAATGGAGCGCTTCCATCAATGAGCAGCTCCCGCTCGATCGACGAGCTGTTGCCATCCACGGGATAGTAACGTAAACCCATATGATATAAGCCATCCTCAGGCACCTGAACATCCCAGTGAATAGCGCCGGTATCTTCCGTGCTGACCACAGGAGTCGATGAACCTTCATAGGAGTCTATTATTGTCGCATTCATTCCGTCGGCAGCTGCGAATGATTCCGCTTCGATCACTTGCGTAACGGAGGGACGTGCTTGATCCGCGTATTGTGCGATGTACGATTCGTACCGATTGCCAGCCGAGGTTTGAATTGCCGCAGGGTCTGCCGTAAGCTCCAGCCCTCCCTTGACGGGTTCCAGAACACTGCCTGACGATTGTTTCACAGGAACAACGGAGACGATGATGATGACTACGACCAGGGCCAGCAGGGCAGCAGCAATCGCCTTTGTTTTCCTCGTTACCTTCCGCATGCGAAACCCTCATTCCTCTTCAAATGGTAATCCATATAAAAGGACGGGAATCCCGACTGGGATTCCCATTTTCAACCTGTTATGTGTGCTGCGTTACTTCGCTGCTGGCGCTTCCGCAGCGGCTTCTTTAATCGTATTCAGCTGCGCATCGATTGCAGCCTGGGCCTTCAGCTTGTTCCGTTCCATAACCGTTTCCGGCGACTCTCCACGATTACCAATGGAATAAGCCGAATCACCGAGCGCACCATCTAGAGGAAGGAAGATTGGCTGGGAATATTTCACGATTTCCAGCATAGCTTCAATGTCCTTCTCATCCGCGAGCAGCTGCTTCTCCGCCTCTTCGCGCAGCTTCGGCTGCACGCGGTCCCATGTCTGGATGTAATCCCAAATATAAGCTTTCTCTTCCGCTCTCTTTACGTTAGCCGGGATATAGTTCTGTACGTAGTTCTCGATGCTTCCCTGCCATACGGTTGCTTTAGGGCCTTTAGGGAAGAAGACGAAGCCTTGCTCATCCGTCATCGTCGTGCGTGTCGCGCCTTCCCATACCTCGCCGGTTACCATAGCCGCTTTACCGGCAGCGAACACGGTTTGGGAATCATTGTAATCGTCGAAGTTCTCATTCTTGCTCGGCTTTACGACCTTATGGACATTGTACAGGTCGCTGTAGAAGTGAAGCGCTTCCAGAAGGTTCGGATTGTCGAATGCAAACACATGCTTGCCGTCCTTTTGCTCAATGAAAGCGGCATCATTCGAGTGAATGAGAATCCGCTCCAATGTCGGTGCCGTGTTGGTTACACCCCATTGATCGATTACGCCGTCGCCGTCCGTATCCTTCGTCGCCTTCTTCGCGATATCGAGGAAGGTTTCCCAATTCCATTTGTCTTGCGCCACTAGATCATGCGGATCCGGCAAGCCTTCACGCTCGAACAGCGTCTTATTATAATAAATACCCGATGCATTGCTGATGCTCGTCGTGAAGCCGTACATCTTGCCGTTGACCATGCCATGCTTCTTCATGCCTGCAGGCCACTTCGGATCTTCGAAGTCGAAGAAACCGTCAACTGGCATGAACAGACCTTGATTGATAGCCGGGATAGCGAAGTACAGGTCCAGCGGTACGATGTCCGCTACGGATTCGCCGGTCAGCGCTGCGTTGGTGACCATCTTGATGCTTTCGCCCCATGGCACCTTCTCATATACGATCTTAACGTTGAATTTCTTCTCCGCCTCTTTCCATCTCTCAAGCTCCAGAGCGCCCTCAGGCGTTTCTTCGGATGGACCGTCCACCCAGTTGATAATTTTGAGCGTTTCACCGTTCATGTCGATCTGCCGTTCTTCTTTTACCGGCGGCTCTTCTTCCTTGACGGGCTCATTCTCCTGCTTGTTTACTGTCCCGTTTCCTTCAGATTCCTTCGCGCCATTGTTTCCCGTACTGCCTGAATTAGAGTTGCCGCATGCAGCTACAAAAATGAGTGTAAACGCAAACAAAATGGTGATGACTACTTTCACTCTCGACATACCGTGAACCCTCCCCATTAAATGATGTGCAAGCTCATCTTTCTTTCCCCTTATTAAACAATGACAGGCGTTCTAGTCGTCATCCCTCCTAACCATAGTTTCCCCGAAGCATAAATCGGATCTTCCGGAAGTATCCTTAAGTATGGCGATTCTCTCATTATTCCATAAATTCAATATATCACCGCCGGAGGAATCATTCAATATTAATTATTATAATAAAAAATAATTCTTTTTTTAAAGTTGGACCGCCCCGCGCAATCGAACAGGCCGCTCCCCTCGAACCCCCGTCATCTCTCCATATTTTCATTATCCAGATCAGCATTGACTCCAATTCCAACTTGTTCCACACCGATCTCACAATATGATCCTAGCACATTGTGAAAAAACCTTCCACTATTTTATATAAAATTAAAATAAAATACCTTTCTCCAGTCACAAGAAGAACGGGATTGCGTCATCCTGGGGGCGAAGTTAGTTTCTTCCGTAAAAAAAACCTCAAGCGCCACTTATACAAGTGGAACTTGAGGTCTATATTCCCGCGTCCTAATTAACTCCGGCGTCTATGGCTCCCCTCGCGCATGACGACCGGACCGATCGTTAACGCAAGCACGAGCAGCACGATACCCGTCAGAAAAGAAATCCCGTAGCTCTGCAGCCAGAATGGGCTGTTCTCGATCTGCTTATATATTCGTCCGCCAAGCAGCGGCCCGATAAAGCCCGTCACCCCTGTCAGCGCCGAGAATACCGCCACGTACATGGGACGGTCGGCCTTGGGCGTATCGCCGATCATAAAATTAAATACGAGCAAATTATAGCCGCCCAGCCCGAATCCCAATGCAGCATGAATAATTAGGAGAACGAGGATGGCCGGCAGGATCTCGATTCCGACCCACAGCACGCAGGAAGCGCCAATGATCGGCAGCGTCCAGAGCAGCAGCGTGCGCGTCGCGAATCTAGCATTCATAATGCCCCAATAATAGTAGCTGAACATCATGACGACCATTTGCACCGTTGTTATGAACGTCACCCACCAAATGCTGACTTGGAGTATTTCCAGCATCACATAGGAAAATAACGGGACGGCTATATTTTGCACCAAAATAAACAACGCGATGAACAGAGTCGCTTTCATATAGGATAAATCTTTTAGCGGCTTCAGGAACAAGCCCGCCGAGCTGGATGCCGCCGAACGCTCGAAGGGAGGGTTCGGATACCGGCTCAGCTCGATTCCGTTCCATACTACGCACAAGACACTGACGGCGTATAGAATAATAAAGGCGGTCTGCTGATCGAACTGCTGCAGGATCTGACCGCCGACCAGAAGCGAGAAGCTGGCGACAGCCCAATGAATCGTATTGCGGATGCCGAAATAGCGGCCGCGCACCTGAGCCGGCACCATATCCGCCACCAAGGAGGCAAAGAAAATGCTGCTGGTCGCACCCATGATGAAGGAGAAGAGAAACATGCCGATAAATACCGCAACGCGCGATCCTTCCGGTACCAGGAAGGGGATGAGCCCCGTTGCCACCCATACGATCCGGTGCATAACGCCGAATATCGTAAGCAGCAGACGGCGATTGTTAAATCGCTGAATGTAATAGGCGGCAATCAACTGCACGACGTTAGCGAGCGCCGGAATAGCAAGCGCCAGGCCAACCTCCGCAGAACCTCCTCCCAGATACACGATATACGCGGTCAGGATCGGGGCACTCCCCAGAAAATTGGCCAGGATGACTGCCGGTATCCCTTCCATGATCGAGGTATATAGGCCGCGTCGTTGGTCGGATAAATGTTTGCGATAAAAGACTGATACTACATGTCTGAAGAATGACATGGCGGGCTTGCTCCTTCATGGTGTCTATTCCAATGCCTTGTCTTGTCTTGCCTTGTTCTGGTCTTGCCTTTCGCTTAAATTCTCTTTATTGCTCTTGCGTCAAGAGCTCGCCAAGCGTCCGAACCATGACGCCGGTGCCGCCCTTCGGCTCCCAGGAGCGTTCGCTGTCGAGCCACGCGGTTGCCGCGATGTCCAAATGCACCCACGGCCGATCTTCAGCGAACGCGCCGATGAATAGGCCGCCTGTAATCGTGCCTCCCATCCGGCCTCCGCTGTTCTTCATATCGGCGGCATCGCTGTCCAGCTGCTTGCGGTATTCGGGGAAGGACGGGAGCTGCCAGATCCGTTCTCCCGACTGCTTGGAAGCCTGCATCACCTGCTGCAGCAGCTCATCATTATTCGTTACCGCGCCCGTGACGACATTCCCCAAGGCAACGCCGACAGCTCCGGTGAGCGTCGCAAGATCGATCAGCTTCGTCGCGCCGCGCTTGATCGCGGTCGTAAGACCGTCGGCCAGGACGAGGCGCCCTTCGGCATCCGTGTTCACGACTTCAACCGTCGTGCCGTTCATCATCTTCAAGACGTCGCCCGGCTTATAAGACCGGTCTGAAGGCATATTCTCCGCGGATGGAATGACCGCAAGGATGTTCACCTTCGGCTTCAGCTCCCCGATAATGCGCATGACGCCCAGAACGGAGGCGGCCCCGGCCATATCGCAGATCATGGTCTGCATGCCTTCCGCGTTCTTCAATGAAATGCCGCCCGTATCGAACGTAATGCCTTTGCCGATCAAGCCCCATACCTCTTTATCGTCAGCGGCGCCTTCATAATGAATGACGATCATCCGCGGCGGGTTGGCGCTGCCCTGACCGACGCCGAGCAGGCCGCCCATTCCTTGTTCAGCCGCCGTCCATTCATCCAGCACTTCAATCTCCATGCCATATTGCCCAGCCAGCACTTCCGCCTCTGAAGCCAGAAGCTCCGGCGTCAGATGGTTGCCCGGAAGATTGGTCAGATCACGCGCATAGACAACCCCAGCCGCAAATACCGTTCCGCGTTGAATGCCCGCCTTCCACTGCTCCTCCGCTTCCGGTGAATGGCCTGCTGCGTCCGCAGGCGTGAAAGTGACCGAGCGAACGGTCGATTGACGCGGGCTATCGTCCGTCTTTACCGTCTTGCGCTTGAATACGCCGAGCGCGTAGCCTTCCGTCATCGACTGCGCCGCCTGTGCCGGCGTACAAGCCGAAGAACCGAGGCGCACCGCCTCCGGGAGCAATTGTTGAACGGCATTCGCTTTCAGACGCCCTGCCGCCTTGGCAGCAGCTGTTGCCGCATCCCGCAAGCTGTCGGTTGTCAGATCCGAAGGAGCCACGCCTACGTAGATCACATGGCTGGCAGGAAGAAGACCGAGCGTCGGCAGCGCAAGCACTTCCTTCGCTTCCGCTTTAAACAGCCCCTTCTCTACATGTACGCGAAGCGCCGCGTCCAGCTGCGGATGCACCCACAGGGCGCTCTCCTCCTGTACGTCCTCGCGGCTTACAAACTTGACGATGACGTCATAGTCCGCCGTCTCCCCGTCATTCATCCCATATGTAAACTGAACCTCGCTCATCCTATCATCCATCTCCTCTCTCATATCCCGGATACCAAAAAATCAGGCTATCCCCGCCCTCGTCAAGCTGGCCCTCAAGTGATGATAGACGCTGCCTGGAAGCGCACGGCTTCCAGGCTTCTCCAGTCCTTATCATCCGTCTAGCTGAGGTCCAAAGTCACGATGGTATCGGTTATAACCCGATTCTAATCCTTTACTCTACTAATGGCAAATAGATCTTGAATTCCGTTCCTTCTTCCGTATCGCTCGTCACTCGGATCGTGCCGCCGTGATTGCGAATGATACGATAACTGACGGATAAACCGAGACCGGTGCCCTCGGCCTTCGTCGTATAGAACGGATCGAACAGCCGAATCTTCGTCGTATGATCCATCCCTTTACCGTTATCCCGTATCGCAATTTCAATATAAGCGCCCTCACGCCTTGCAAGAATGACAATGCATCCGCTGCGCTCGTCTCCAAGCTCCTCAATGGCATCCATCGCGTTGCGCATGATATTCAGAATGACCTGCTTAATCTGCTTCACATCGATGGAGACGGCTAGCTGCTCATCATAGAATTCCATCTGAATCTGACAGCCTTTCATGAGCGCTTCGCTTTCGCACAGCAGAACGACTTCCTTGAGCAGGGAGGTGATGTAAACCTTCTGCTTCATCGGGGCGGAAGGCTTCGAGGAGTTGAGAAATTCGTAAATAATATCGTTTGCCCGGTCGATCTCGGCCAATATGATGCGGGCGTACTCCTCTTTGCCGAGCTGCAGCAGGTGCGGCTTGAGAAGCTGAATGAAACCGCGGATGGAGGTTAACGGATTGCGGATTTCATGCGCAATGGCTGCCGCGATCTTGCCGAGCATGGCCAGCTTATCGTTCTGGTAAGCGGTTTGCTCGATCTGCTTGTATTCCGAAACATCCTTAACGCTGAATAAGTAATCGCCGTCCAGCTGGTCCCCATAAGTCACGGTCACCAGCAGGTGCTTGCCGTTCGAGTCCTGAAATTCCAGATAGCGGCTGCGGCTCAGAAACATTTCCTTATACAGACGCAGCAGAATGCGCTTCGTACCCGTTCGCAGCTGCGGATGGGTCAATAATTCGCGCAAGCTGCATCCGATCAGCGTCTTTCTCGGAATATCGAGCATCTTGGCCATCTGCAGATTAATGAAGGACAGCATGCCGTCGCTGTCGAATATCGCGATTCCGCTATCCATATGCTGGAGCACATTCTCGTATTTGTTTTTAACCATGCGGAACGAACGGTGTGAATTGAGCAGCATGTCGCGCATTTCACTGAATCGCTGCTCCTGCGTTTGCTCCGGCTGCACCCGGAAGCGAAAGGCTACCATCAGCTCGATCAGGAAGATGAACGATCGGTGGTACAGCTTTAACGCCTCTTCCGACTCCACATTCGCCACGAGTGTCTGCATGGACTCTTCATGGATGGCTATAATATCTTCCGGATGAATGCCGTGAAGCAATTTGCCGATTTCCGTTGCTTCATAGAGAGAAGCTTCACTGCCGCTTCGTATGTATTCGGCAAGCGCCGGAAAATATCGCTTTCGAATCGCTTGCATGTTCTGCTCCTCTCTTGCGGCCCCATAGGGGAAGCGAGGCCATAGCGGGTTCACCTGTGTTAATAACGCACCGATTCGCGACAAATATCGCTCTATTCATAACGCTTAAAGTAATAATAGTAACAGCTTCTAATAATTGTCAACAGGAGATCCTGTCGAATATCGCCTGCTTTCCGGGTAGGATGAAAGGGCTACGCGGTCCTCCGGCGGGGTATGGATAAGAACCGATACTTAGCAATAAACCGCATGAACGCAGATTCATTATCCTGTGTTCACGCGGTTTATTCATTGCTGCCCAGCAGTATGCTTCTAAGGTGTCAATCCCCGCGCTCCCGCTCTTTCCCGGCTTTATGAGACTTCTCGTTTTCTTTATCTTTATCTTTATCTTTATCTTTATCTTTATCTTTATCGCTAACTCTATCTTTTTCCTTTTCCTTCTCCTTACGCTCCTGCTTTACTTCCTTTTCTTTCTTCTTCTCCTGCTCACGCTTGCGCCCATCGTCGTCCTCTTTATCCTTCTTCGACCCGTTTGCTGCCGAAGGCGGATAAACGGCAGTTTGGCGGCCACCATTGGCTTGTTCGCCACTCTGCTGCCCGCCTGAACGATCCGAGTCCTTGGAATCGTGTTTCGTGTCTTTATTCTTTTCTGGGTTGTTTTTTACCGATTGGGATTTATTCGGTTGGACCGATGATGACCGGTTACGGTCGCCGTTATGATCATCATCGTCATCGTTATCGTCGCTGCCTTGCTTCCATTTTCGATTCGAGCCTGACTCTTTGCGGTCATCATCGTCTTTCTCTTTATCCCGATTCCGCTCCTCCTTGTTGTTTTTGCCCTGGTTTGTCCCCCGCTCTCTTTCTTTGTCCTTATTCTTATATTTCCCGTTTTCCTGCTGATCCTCGGTCTTGTTCTTTGCCTGGCCTGGCTGATTGACAACGGCAGCTTTGCCGTTTGCAGTCTGCGCATCCGCCTTGTCATTCTGCTTCGGGTTAAGAGCCTCTTTATTCGGCAAATTATTAGCCTTCTTATGCTGTTCCTTTTCTTTCTTCAACAGCTCCTCAAGCTTCTTTTTCTGCTCCTTCTGTCTCTGCTCCGCCGCTTTCTTTTCTGCCGCCTGCTTCTTATCATCGTCCAGAACGGCGCCGACGCCGCCCCATTGCTTCGCCGTTTTGTGTATGGATGTATGCTTCAGCTTCTTAATATCGACATCATGGCCCTGGCTCTTGGCTACGAGATAGAATGCCATTTTCCCTGAGGAGAGTCCGGCTTCGTTCGCTGCATCCCGAATTTCCTTCGGCGCGGACACGGTGTTTACTCGTACGGTACGCTTGCTATCCGCATCGTTCTTGGCGAGCGACTTCTTCACGGCCGCATCCACATGGGCGGTTAGCCGGGATTCGAAGTCAGCCTTGCCCGTTTCCTTGACAAGCACGCTCGCGATGAGAACATCGCCTTCCCCGCTGTCAAAATAATGGGCGGCATCCACACGGTCCATAATCGTCTCTGCGACCTGTTCCACCTGTAAACCCTCGTATTCCATTCCCTTGGTCAGCTTCTTGGCCGACCGATTCATCGCGCGCAGCTCGACTACCTTCTCTTCGTCGTCGACTCCAATCTCGATGCTTGGATTGATATCCATCGTCAAATAAGCGACAACGCCGGTCTGCGAATTCCCCAGGCTCATAAGAAGCGGAATGATCAGAAGCAGCACAATCGCCGCCGCACCGATCCCCAAGCTGTACAGAGCTTTCGGCTTACGGATGCGGGGGAGGGCATCCAACCGGATTTCGTCTCCAACCGATACGCCGGCTGCGGACGGAACGCGCCGGAATTGTCCATCCGGCGTCAAGACAATACTATGGCGATTTTCGATTTCCATAACGATCCCGCGGTTCATGCTCTCACTCCTTTCGCATCGTTCTCGTTATCGTTTACTTGCTGCAAGGGCTGCAGATAAGCCTGCAAATAGGGATAATCCCCTTTATGTAATAAAGCTAGCGCAATAATGTATTTGCGATTGCGCTCGATCGTTTTTCTCGACACGCCGGCCAGCACGCACAGCTCTTTAATGGGAAGCTTCTGCGTCGCTTCGAACGATTGAAATAAGGCCGGCGTTGCAGCCAGCGATAAGCTGATGGATGCCAGCAGCAATCTGGAATCCGCATGCTTGGGAGACAGGTCGGGCAGCTCAGCAAACGTGATGCCGTAGTGCTGAAGACAGCCGTTATACTCGGCGATTTCCATTTGTCTCGCCTCGGCATCCTGCTGCAAGCTGTAACGCTGCATCGCCTCCTGCGTTTCGATCGGATTTACCGTCTGATCTTCTTCATCGACGGTTTCGAAGGAGCTGTATGAAATCGTATTGGAATGACGCTGCTCTTTTCGGACATAGTCAATAAGCCTCCGCCGGATGACCGTTTCGGCAAAGCCGAGAAACGATTTTCCTGCATGGCTTGCGTATTGCTCGATGGCTTCATTGAACGCGCTCAGCGCAATGCTGAATTCGTCATCGCGTGTAGGATCGATATATCTTTTGCAAAACCGGCTGGTCACCTTGACGATATACGGCTGATAGGCGGCGATAAATTCATCGCGTGACGCAAGTCCTTCGCGTATTCGCGCAACCGTGTCTTCCGGCGATTCTTCACTCTCACCGGCCGATCTCTGCTTACCGAAAAACCGCTTAAACAGTACGAGTAGCAACCGCTCCACCTCACATGTATAGATTTCGTGTTGTTCTTTGCTCTTGTGGGGGTCTCCATATTAAATAACAAATAAAAAGCCTCCTTCTACAGGAGGCAAAGTGGTTAACAATATCCTTCCGAGGTTCGCCGCTGACGCAGCTTGGCGCGACGCTTGACGAGCACGCCCAATCGATGCTTCAATTCAGCCTCCCAAGCCTCGTCGCCGATCTGCTTCGCAAAGCTTAACAGGTCAAGCGCCATATCGATTTGGTTGGAGACGACATCCATCGGGTCTTCATTCTCATTATTGACGCAGTTCTCGAACAGTTCACTGCCGTCCTGATCGACATATTCAAGAAAATCAACTTCAGAAGCCCCATCCCCATGGGCATATTCAGCTAGTATTTCGTACTCGTTCTCGATGCCGTGGTGGATTGCAACCCGGTGGCACACCGGACAAAACAATATCGGGACATTATGAATATGCGTCCGAAAATGCTTCAGCGTTCCGTTCGTGCCGATCATACTGGCGCCGCAACAAAAACTCATGTTCGTCTCCCTCCTTACCACTGTCTCATTCGCGATATAAAAACCGTAGAAGACCGATGCGACATTCTTCTACTCAACCTATTCGCGACGGGGGAATGAAATTCCTGCTTTCCAAGTTTCGACACTAGCCCGAAAGGGACGCCAACGCTGCGGAAATGAGCTTCATCCCTCCGAAATATAAGCATTGTATCGCGATCATTAATATTTTCTTATCTTTCAAAAAAAATAAAACCCGGCACCGTGAACCGGTGCCGGGTTATCGTACGATTCGTTAATGAATCGCGCTTCGTTATTATTTCGCTGTCAGATGCTTGTCGCCTGGTTTCCAGTTGATTGGGCACAGACCGCCGGATTGCAGGGCTTGCAGGACGCGAAGCGTTTCTTCTACGCTGCGGCCAACATTGTTGTGGTTGACGACTTGGTATTTCACTTCGCCTTCCGGATCGATAATGAACAGGCCGCGCAGTGCGATACCTTCTTCTTCGATCAGGACGCCGTAATCACGAGCGACGCTCTTCGTGATGTCAGCGGCAAGCGGGAAGTTCAATTGGCCAAGGCCATTATCATTTACTGGTGTATTGATCCAAGCGCGGTGGCTGTGCTTGCTGTCAACGCTGACACCAAGAATTTCAGTACCCAGCTTGCTGAATTCGCCGGCTGCTTCGCTAAGCGCCGTAATTTCAGTTGGGCATACGAAAGTAAAGTCAAGTGGATAGAAGAAAAGTACGAGCCATTTGCCTTTGTAATCCGAAAGAGAAGCCGTGCCGAAATCTTGTCCATTGCCCGTTGCCGTTTCCATGTTGAAATCTGGAGCCGGACGGCCTACCAAACGTTCTGCCATTCGAGAATACCTCCTTGACGCTTTCGCGTTCATATTTAGATAGGTCAGTGTCACTAAGTGACTTCATTAGAAATCGTAACATTACATTGTAGCTTAGTCAATATTGAAATTATTATTTTATAATAATTACTATAAATTATTATTTGTTCATCGCTGCAATGATCAAATCGCCCATTGCCTCGGTGCCGATTGCCTTGCTCTTGTCAACCGCGATATCGGTTGTGCGGTGTCCGGCATCCAGAACATTCTTCACCGCATCTTCAATCAACTGCGCCGCTTCATGGTAGCCGAACGTCAGGCGGAACATAAGCGCAACGGAAAGAATCGTAGCGATCGGATTGGAGATGCCTTGTCCGGCAATGTCAGGCGCCGAGCCGTGAACCGGCTCGTACAGGCCGAAGCTTCCTTCTCCGAGGGAAGCCGAGGAGAGCATGCCGATCGAGCCTGTCAGCATTGCGGCTTCGTCGCTCAGAATGTCGCCGAACATATTTTCCGTTACGATGACATCGAAGCTGGAAGGACGGCGAAGCAGCTGCATCGCGCAGTTGTCGACAAGCACATGCTCGAGCTCGACATCCGGATATTCCGGAGCGATCCGGTTAACCACTTCGCGCCACAGACGGGACGTCTCGAGGACATTCGCTTTATCGACCGAAGCCAGCTTCTTGCGGCGGGTTTGGGCGATTTCGAACGCTTGACGCACAATGCGCTCCACTTCCGTTACATTGTATACGCAGGTATCGACCGCTTCTTGACCGTTTGCTCCCTCGCGGCGGAATTTCTCGCCGAAGTAGATGCCGCCCGTCAGCTCGCGCACGACGATCAGATCCGTTCCTTCCAGTACTTCAGGCTTCAGAGTGGAAGCTTCCTTCAAGCAATCGAATACGTTCGCAGGACGGATGTTGGAGAATAGTCCGAGCGCCTTGCGGATCCCGAGCAGCCCCGTCTCCGGACGCAGCTCCTTCGAATTGTTGTCCCACTTCGGACCGCCTACGGCTCCAAGCAGGACGGCGTCGGCTTTCTTACAGATGTCGAGCGTTTCCTGCGGAAGCGGCGTGCCTTTCTCGTCGATGGCGATCCCGCCGAACAAGCCGTGCTCGATTTCGAACTGGTACCCGAACAGCTCCTCCGTTTTCTTCATGACTTTAAGCGCTTCGCCTACTACTTCCGGGCCGATTCCGTCGCCCGCGATGACTGCGATTTTTTTTACGTCTGCCATTATGATTTGACACTCCTTCTTTTCGTTCAAGGCCCGCATCGGGATGTGGACGTTCGTATCCGTCTGCCAGGCCTTTGATTATTATTCTCATTCTATCATAAGTTGTACCACATTTACGTCCGTAAGACAAAGATATGAAAGCTATGATTTTTATAGGTTAGATTTATAAGTGGGGTTTGTCTTTGGCTGCCGCCTTCACTGCCGACCTGATCCTGTCGATCGCTTCCTCTGACAGCAGCCCTTCCGGTTCGGCTTGAAGCCGCTCCTCCGCTTCCTTGCCCTGCCAGCGGCTGTTGACCCATGTAATAAGGAACGATATGGCGCCCAGCACGACGAATATAATCATTTTGTAAAAGGTATCGCTGTTCGCCATATCGAGAAACACGGCTTTAAGCGACACGATTACAAGCAAGGTCGAACCAAACCAGCGGAACATCCGCTGCCTGCTGTAAGCTCCCCACACGAAGAGAAGCAGCGCATACAGCCCCCACACGACAGACAGCGTAAGATTCAAGCTGCCTGCAATGTCATGCTCTTCATACAAACTTGTAATTTGAAGCGTCAGCAGTCCGCCGACCACCCAATGGGCAAAGAGCGCGTACACATTGGCAAAGACTGCGTTCGTCTGTTTATCCGCTATGCGATACTGGACGGAACGTGCACAGTAGAAACCGAATGCAGCGATCGCGATCCAGGCCACGGCACCGCCGTTCAAGAACGGTACGAACGTGCCAAACCAATTCAGCCTCGGCACATCCCATGACTCGACGAACCAATACATGCCGGTGCACAGCCAGATCAGCGTCGCAGCCCCTTTAATTATATCGGAGCGCAGCTTGCTGCCGATAGCCACCAGGCTCCACGCTATAACCGCCCATACGTATACGCCGATCATCGGACGCATTTCCGAGCCGCTGCCGAGACCGGACAAGCCGAGCAGCAGCGCCAATCCTCCAAAACCCGCATGAACGGTAAACGACAGACTCTTATCTCCTTCACGGCGGTAAACGAAACCGGCAAGGGACAGATAGAGCAGCCCGATCACGGTAAGGACGATCGTCACCTGGTTACGGCCATCCAGCAGAAAGGATGCCCATATGCCGAACAGTACCGTATTAGCGAAACTGAAATAGATATTCAACCCGGCAAAGCTGCACTTTTCCTTCCATGCAGCCGCATAGAACGCTATCGTATAGAACAAGAACGCCGCCACCGCATAGCGCACCGGCATGCTCCACCAGCCGCCAAGCTCCGGATCCATCTGGAGAAAATATACCCCGTACAAGATCCAGGTCAGGATAAAGGCGGCCGTCCGCAGCTCCACCCAAGACTTCATCAAGCTAATCGAGAAGAATGCCGCATTGACGACAAGCAAATAGAGAAACAAGGTAAAGATCTGATCCGTATCCGGCCGCATAACGAGCGGCGCGAGCATAGCGCCGCCAAGGCCAACCGCCATCAGCATCCGCGAGTTGTAAGAGTAGGCGATATAGGAGATGCCCGCCGTTATGGCGCACATAACCAGCATCACGATGAGCGAATCCCACAAGGCGGTATACACGCCCGCGTAGGAACAGGTGGAATACCAGACGGCGGCGCCGAGGCCGGTACCGATCTCTCCGGCCATTCGTTTGCTTCCTGCGGAATTTCCGCCGCGGCCGAAGCCGTATAAGGTAAGGCCAACGGCAGCGAAAGCCGCGCCTGCCAGAAGGCCGATGCCGATTTTGATCGGATCGGTTAATAATCCCTGGTCCGAGGTGTACTTAAACAACGTTAATAACGAAGCGAGCATAAACAGCGATCCGACGAATGTCGTCCAATGCTTCTTCCATACATTCAGCATGCTTTGGGCCTCCCGCTTGAGAACAAGTATTAGGATCTGATCCTTAATCCTTATTTTACTCAGCCAGCGGCTGCTCAATAGTACCAACTTTCCCTGGTACCGCGAACCCGCGTTCCCAACCCGAATGCATGCTGCAAGCATAGAGCATTAGAACAATCCCATATCCTTCGCCTGCTTGGCCGCATCCTTGCTGCTCTTCCCGCCCAGCTTCCGCAAGATGTTATTGACGTGATTTTTCACTGTGCGCAGCGACAGGAATGACTTTTCCGCAATCTGAGATTGGCTGTAGCCCTCGTTGATCATGGATAGAAGCTGAACCTCCGCAGGCGTTATCAACCGTTTGAACTTATCGATCTCATATTCCTGCTCGACGGCCTTGAGACGGCGGAATTCCTGCAGCATATGCTGCGCGGCCGCCGCATCGATCGCAGAGCGGTCGGCGGCCGCCTCTCGGACCGCCGCCGGAATATCGGCAAAATCCGATTTCACGATATAATTAACGGCTCCTGCACGGAAAGCTTCCACGACGAATGACCTGTCCTCCATGGAGGTCAGCATGACGATCCGCGCACCTGTAGCGGCGGGGAGCTCCCCGGCCAGACGCAGCCCTTCCGGGCTGTCGGCCATCATAATATCCAGCAGGATGACATCAGGCTTCGTTTCGGATGCCAGCGAGAGCGCCAGCTCCGGCGTGTCCGCTTCCGCCGCAACCGTAATGTCGTCCTCCTTATTCAAATAAGCCTTCAAGCCTCTCCGCCAATCGGGATCATCCTCCACGATCATGACCCGGATCCTTGTGCCGCTCATTACAAAACCCCCTATATAGAATGAACGAACTTCTGCCCGCTCAGCGGTTTGCGTTCAATCTTTCGATCAAACGATATTCTTATTGCATCCCGCTTTTTACCGCTGGAAAATAAAACGTCACCTCGGTGCCCTTACCCAGCTCGCTCTCGATTCGCAGCTCTCCGCCCTGCCGGTTCATCAGCTGATAACAATACGCCAGTCCCAGACCGAAATTCATCGTTCTGCCGCTCTTCGTCGTGAAGAATGGCTCCATCACCTTGCGCAAATGACTCTTGTCGATTCCGCATCCGTTATCCCGAATAGTAATTGTGCTTCCGCGCTTGCCGCTGCGTACGTGAATGCGGATCTCCCCGCCGCCCGGCATCGCCTCGACCGCATTATTCAAAACATTGCTTACGGCTTCGGCCGTCTGGGCAGGGTCCGCGTTGACCGTTGCATGCTCGTCGTACTCCGCATAGACGCGAATCCGATCACCGCTCCGCACCTCGATTGCCCCGGCCTGTTCCCGTACCAGATCCGCCAGGCGCAGCCTCTCCGGCGTAAGGCGCAGCTCCTGGGTCCGGTCATGCACGCTGAGGATCATCGCTTCAATATGGCTCGTAGCCGCTGCGATGACGCGAATATCCTCGCGCAGCTCGGACATCCCATCCGCTTCCGCAGCCTGTTCGATTTTGTGGCTGAACAATTTAATCTTCCCGATGTCATTCTTAATCGCATGATTAAGCATCGCGGTACCGCTCGTAATGGCGCGTAGGGAATAATTCATTTGGCGGCACTCGATCAGCAGCTGCACGCCCATGAAGCCGAAGTTGAACAATGCCACGATGAACACGGCGAAGGCGAATGCAATCGGCCATACATTGTACCGCCACATCCGATAGATGCCAAACAGCGGCATGACATTGTTCATCGTCAGGGCGATAAGAACGGCGGGCAGAACCGCAGCAACGACGACAAGATGGGCTTTTCGCTCAGCCGGATTCATCCCCCGTTTACGGAGGAGAAGCGCGCCTCCGATCAGCGTATAGGGAATGGCCCATACAGCCAGCAGATTATAATGAACCGGGTACTCCTCCGTAATCGGAAGCGCCAGCATCCCTACCGGCAGTACGAGCGCTGCATAAGGGAGCACGCGTGCTGCGGCGCCCGGAATTGCTCCCTTATTATATGCAGCGGCAAAACAAAGGAAGCTATAGGGCAGTCCGTAATAGCTCATCCAGGAGCAGCCGCGCTGCGCTGCGCGCAGCCATCGCTCGTGGATGTCCGTGATACGCCCCTCTTCTGCCAGCATTACAATAAAGCCTTCCATTACAGATGCCAATGCGCCGAACCCTCCGCATAGCGCCAATAAGCTGAGCCAGCGCATAACCGGACTCTTCCGGTTCGCAACCAGCAGGAGCCCTGCGGAAAGCCAGAGCGCAATCCATACAAACAGCATGCTTATTTCGTCCCCCGTGTCATATCCATTTGCCTTATTATAGCATGGGATTCTCGTTCAACGTGACAACAAGTTCGAAATCGCCCACACGTCCGGCCTCCATATTTTGGTGATTTCATCCGCACGCAGAACCTCCATTGAAAATTGACTGAACGTTTTTCGCCGTCCTCTTCTCCGAAGTCATTTTCTTTGCCTGAACAAGCGTACGCCTTCTGTCTGCTGAGCTTACAAAAAAAAACGCCTCCCTGTCGCCTCCTGTCCGGTTGACCGGTACGAGAGGTGCGGCGGGAGGCGGCGGACTCGAAACGGATGTACTGCCGCTTCGACTTCTTCCACAACGGTTACGGCCACCTGTTATCAGATAGGCCGATCAGCCTTAAATTAGATCAAGCTCAATTTGTCGCGGCGTCCTGGTGATTTGCGCTTCTCGATGAGACGATTGAGCGCATCGGTATACGCGCGGGCGCTTGCTTCCAGAATGTCCGTGCTCAAGCCGCGGCCTTGCGCGGACACGTCATTCTGTTTCAGCACGACATGCACTTCGCCCAGCGCGTCCTTGCCTTGCGAGACGGATTTGATGGAGTAGTCCTCCAGTTCGACCGTTTCGCCGGTCGCCATATCAATGGCGTTATAAATCGCATCGACGGAGCCGTTGCCTTCTGCGGACTGTTCTTTCGAACCGCCGTCCGGCGTACGGATGGTTACCGTCGCGCTTGGTACCGAACGGTTGCCGTAGACGACATGAATCGTCTCCAGCGAGAACACCTCCGGCGTATCGACGAGCTTCTCCTCGAGCATGGCCCGAATATCCTCATCGCTGACGTTCTTCTTCTTGTCGGCCAGATCCTTGAACTTGGCGAATGCCGCATTCACGGATTCCTCGTCCAGCTCGTAACCGAGATCGATCAGCTTCTCGCGGAACGCATGACGGCCGGAGTGCTTGCCGAGTACGAGCTTCGATTCTCTCAATCCGATCGTTTCCGGCGAAATAATCTCGTACGTCGTTTTCTCCTTCAGCATGCCGTCCTGGTGAATGCCCGACTCATGCGCGAACGCGTTCGCGCCGACGATGGCCTTATTGCCAGGAACGACCATCCCTGTCAGCTTGCTCACCAAACGGCTCGTCTTCGCGATTTCCGTCAGCTTCAGCGATGTCTTCGCACCGAAATATTCGGCGCGCGTCTCCAGCGCCATGACCACTTCTTCGAGGGATGTGTTGCCGGCCCGTTCGCCAATCCCGTTGATCGTGCCTTCGATTTGATCGGCGCCATTCAGAACCGCTGCCAGCGCATTGGCCGTCGCCATGCCGAGATCGTCATGACAGTGGGCGCTTAGCTGGATTTTCTCAATGCCCGGCACTTCCGATTTCAGCGTTTTGAAGATCCCGCCGAATTCCACAGGCGTCAGATAACCGACCGTATCCGGTATGTTCACGACCGTTGCGCCCGCGCGAATAGCCATAGCCGTCACTTCGCACAGGAAGTCGATTTCCGTACGGCCTGCATCTTCGGGAGAGAACTCGATTTTGTCAAAATAACGCTTCGCATAACGTATTGCCTTCTCCGCCGTTTCAAGGACCTGCTCCTTCTCCATGCGCAGCTTATGCTTCCGATGGATCGGCGAGGTGGCCAGAAACAGATGGATGCATGGATCCTCCGCGCCTTGCAGCGCTTCGCGCACCGCATCGATATCCTGCTCGCGCGAACGGGACAAACCGATGATCGTCGCTCTCTTAACCGCACGCGCTACTGCGTTAACCGCAGCGAGGTCTCCAGGAGACGCAGCGGGAAAGCCTGCTTCGATCCGGTCGACCCCGAGCTTCTCCAGCTGCAGGGCGATCTCGACCTTTTCCTGCGTATTCAAGTTGACGCCGGGTGATTGCTCGCCGTCACGGAGCGTCGTGTCGAAAATATATATTTTGCGCATCGCTAGCACCTCCATGAACAGAATCATCCCGAAGTGGCGAAACGCCCCCGCATAAGCGTCGATCGCTTATACGGGCGCGGTTCGCGACAATCCGGGATTGCATACATACCTATTCTATTAATCCGCCTTTATCGGCAGACCGTTATTATTTCTTGATCCAGTGCATCAATTCACGAAGCTGTCCGCCTACTTGCTCGATCGGATGCTCAGCTTCATTGCGGCGGGTAGCCGTCAGCATAGCACGGTTGGATTGGTTCTCCAGGATGAAGTCGCGTGCGAAACGTCCGGATTGGATATCTTCCAGAACCGCTTTCATCGCTTTCTTCGTTTCGTCCGTTACGATGCGTGGTCCGGTCACATAGTCACCGTATTCAGCCGTATTGGAGATCGAATCGCGCATCGAAGCAAGGCCGCCTTCGTACATCAGGTCGACGATCAGCTTCAGCTCGTGCAAGCACTCGAAGTAAGCCATTTCTGGCGCGTAGCCTGCTTCAACCAACGTTTCGAAGCCTGCTTTAACAAGCGCGGATGCACCGCCGCACAGTACGGCTTGTTCGCCGAACAGATCGGTTTCGGTTTCTTCGCGGAACGAAGTTTCGATAACGCCTGCGCGGGTACAGCCGATACCTTTTGCATATGCAAGACCGATCGCTTTCGCGTTGCCTGTTGCATCCTGCTCGATCGCGATCAGACCTGGAACGCCGAAGCCTTCCACGTATGTGCGGCGAACCATGTGGCCCGGCGATTTAGGAGCAACCAGCAATACGTCCGTATCTTTGTTCGGAACGATTTGTCCGAAATGAACGTTGAAGCCGTGGGAGAACATGAGAGCCGCGCCTTTTTTCAGGTTTGGTTCGATCTCTGCTTTGTATACGCTGGCTTGCGTTTCATCCGGCATCAAGATTTGTACGACGTCTGCGACTTTAACTGCTTCGCCAACGGAAAGGACTTCAAAGCCGTCGTTCTTCGCTTTGTCTGCGGATTTACCAGGGCGCAGACCGATAACAACTTTCAAGCCGCTGTCGCGAAGGTTTTGTGCTTGTGCGTGGCCTTGGCTGCCGTAGCCGATAACAGCGATCGTTTTGCCTTGCAGTACGCTTTGGTCTGCATCTTTTTCATAATACAATGTAACTGCCATTTGGAATGATGCCTCCTTTAAATTGGGACCCTTTTGAGCGGGTGTTGAAGGAGAGAAACGTTATATACATCTGCATGTCGGCTTCCCTCGCTTGAACTCCCGCTCAAAGCGGGCGATTCTCCTGCTTCTTGCTTTCTTCAACTTCATGGACAAGCCTTGCAGCTGCTTAGCCGGATGACGGCGCATCCGCCGTCATCTTAGCTCTTTGCGTTCTTATCGCGCGTTGCCGCGAACCATCGCGGTTACGCCGGTGCGGGACAGCTCGCGAATGCCATACGGCTTCAGGAGCTCGGTCATTGCGTCGATCTTCTCGGAATCGCCGACAACCTGTACCATCAAGGTATGCGTGCCGATATCGACGACGGCTGCGCGGAAGGTTTCCACGACGCCCAGAATTTCGGGCCGTGCCGATGGCTCCGCATTCACCTTGATCAGCGCAAGCTCGCGGCCAACCATCGGATTCGAGCTGAGATCCACTACTTTGATGACATCGATAATTTTGTACAATTGCTTCGTGACCTGCTCCAGCGTCTTGTCGTCGCCGCTAGTCACGATCACCATGCGGGACAAGCCGGCTTCCTCGCTTGCCCCGACGGTGATGCTTTCAATGTTGAAGCCGCGGCGTCCGAACAAGCCGGAAACACGCTGCAGGACGCCGGGCTGGTCGTTCACAAGAACGGCAATCGTGTGCTTCTTCATTCCGAATCCCCCATTAACATATCATCGATCGTGGATCCTTGCGTAACCATCGGATAGACGTTCTCGCCCTTGCGGACGACGAATTCGACAACGGCCGGACCCGGATGGTTCATCGCTTCGATCCATGCAGTACGCGCTTCTTCTTTGTTCGTGGCGCGGAAGCCTTTGACGCCGTAGGCTTCTGCCAGCTTGACAAAGTCCGGGCTGCCTGCCAGATCGATGTGGCTGTAGCGATTGTCATAAATAATTTCCTGCCACTGGCGGACCATTCCAAGCACCTGATTGTTAATGATAGCCACTTTGACCGGAATGTTATTGATCGCACAAATCGCTAGCTCCTGCGCGCACATCTGCATGCCGCCGTCGCCGTTAATGGAGACGACGAGCCGGTCCGGATGCGCCATCTGCGCGCCGATCGCCGACGGGAATCCGAAGCCCATCGTACCGAGGCCGCCGGACGTAATCCAAGAACGCGGCTGATTGAAGCGGTAATATTGTGCCGCCCACATTTGGTGCTGGCCGACGTCTGTCGTCACGATCGCTTCGCCCTTCGTCTCGTCATGGATCATCTCTATGACCCATTGAGGCTTCAGCTCCACGTCGGAATCGATATACTTAAGCGGCTTTTCCTGTTTCCATTGCGCCGTCTGGGCACGCCATGCATCCGCCTTGCTTGCCAGCTGGGCATCTTGGTTCGCGACCTGAAGAACGGTCTTGATATCGCCGACAATCGGGATGTCCGTCGGCACATTCTTGCCGATCTCGGCCGGATCGATATCGATATGGACGATCTTCGCATGCGGGGCGAAGCCGTTTAGCTTCATCGTCACCCGGTCATCGAAGCGCGCGCCGATATTAATAAGCAGGTCGGAGCCTTGTATCGCTTTATTGGATGCGTACGTTCCGTGCATACCCGGCATGCCGAGCCACAGGTCGTTACCGCTTGGGAATGCGCCAAGTCCGAGGAGGGTTGTCGTAACCGGAATCCCCGTCTTCGTAATGAATTCATGCAGTTCTTCGTGACCGCCGGAGTAGACGACCCCGCCGCCTGCCAGCACAACCGGACGCTCCGCTTCTTCGATCGCCTTGAGCATCTTGTCGACCTGCAGCTTGTTCGGTGATACCGTCGGGTGATAGCCGCGGATGTTGACCTCGGTTACCGGCTTGAACAGCGTCGTCTTCGCCGATACATCCTTCGGAATATCGATCAGTACGGGACCTTTGCGGCCTGTATTGGCAATATAGAAAGCCTCGTGAATGACACGCGGCAAGTCTTCCACATCGCGCACCAGGTAGCTATGCTTGGTAATTGGCATTGTAATGCCGGTAATATCCGCTTCCTGGAAAGCGTCCGTCCCGATAAAGTTCGTTGCGACGTTGCCCGTAATGACGACAAGCGGCACGGAGTCCATATAAGCGGTTGCGATCCCCGTTACAAGATTCGTTGCACCCGGACCCGATGTTGCGATACATACGCCGACTTTACCACTCGCCCGCGCATAACCGTCGGCGGCGTGGATGGCGCCTTGCTCGTGGCGGGTCAGCAAATGGTGAAAATCAGAGAAACCGTGCATAGCGTCATAGATGAACAACACCGCACCGCCGGGATAACCGAAGACGCAGTCCACGCCCTCTAACACTAAACTGCGAAGCAGAATTTCCGAACCGGTAATAACCTCGGGCTTCATCAGCTTTTCCATTATTTCTTCTTTTGACCTTAACGTTGCACTTTGCGCGACCATCAGTCGTCCTCCTCTCTAAGAACAAAACAAAAAAAACCTTCCAATCCCCGATGCCTTAACAGCATCCAGGGACGAAAGGTTTAGCTTCCGTGGTACCACCCAACTTCGTTACATGCCTCACAGCATGTAATCTCAATAGGTAAGAACGCATGCACGTAAAACGTTCATACCTTGGCACATTAACGCGTGCCCCGCGATTCTCCCTAATGCGACCGTTCGTCTTTTCAGGAAAACAGCTCCGAGGTGAGCTCGTTGGAAAGGGGTTTTGGCGACGGTTGCAGCAAATCCGTTCGCTCTCTGAGCAAAAGAGCCCTTAACACTTCGTCCTCATCATAGCCGATGAATTATTAGCTTAAAACATATTATATGCTTAGAAATTCCGTTCGTCAAGGATTAGGATACCAGCATCAGTAAAAAGTTATGTAACCTTACGCGCACGGCGATCTATCTTTCTACATACGATACAGCATCCAATACAGAAAGCGGGATGAAATGCTATCGCACTCATACGAGAACGCCGCTCCCGCACGGATGACGCCGAGATCATCCGGCTAATCCGGACGGAGCTGATGCCTCTGTCGTACACCGCCAATCCGCGCGACGCCAAGGCCATCCGCGAGCTTCCGAAACGGCTGAGCCAAGGGGTCACCTTCGTCATTTCCCGCACGAAGACGAGCATGCCCCTTGGTTTCCTTCACCTGTATGTGAACGGTGACGTAATTCAATACGACATGCTCGCCGTACATCCCCGGCATCGAGGCAAACAATGGGGCAAAATGCTTATGGCGCGCGGCGAAGCATATGGCCTATCCAAATCGTGCACGATAGCCCGGTTATTCGTGGACGACGGCAACGACAAAGCCAAGCGAATGTACGAGAAACTCGGATACGTGACCGTTCGTTATTATCCGGACGTCCGCTGCTATGAAATGATGAAGATACTTCCGACAGCTTCTTCTTGACGGTTGAGTTTTCTTAGATGATTACGTTCTCTCGCTAGAACAATCCGTTGTTGTATCCATAGCCTCCAGGTACGCCATAAGGTCCCACAGGACCAGCAGGGCCGACAGGACCAGCAGGGCCGACAGGGTCAACTGGCCCGCCATAAGGCGGACAGCACTGATTATTGAAACCTCCCGCGTATGGCGGGCAGCCGCCGCCGCAGCCGAACCCTCCGCCGAAACCGAAATACGGAAGCGTACCGATCGCGAGCAAATCAAATAAAACGAGCGGCAGGATCGCCTTCGTTCTGACTATCTTTCCTTTATCTATGCCTTCCGGCTGCAAAATGAGTTTATTCTGATGGAGACGGACGAGTTTGCCCGAGGCAACGGAACCGTCCTTGCGCATTACGTAGACCGTCTTGCCAATCAAAGACTTAACTTGCTCTTTGGAGACGCGCTGCATGCGTATTTCCTCCTTCTCCCGTTATTCTATACTGTATTCGGGATATGCATGCCCGGCCTGTATAGTTGTCTATACAGGAGGGAAAATAGGCCGGCGCTGCAGCGCGAGTCTTCATGGGGTGCTGATCGAACAGACAACAAAAAAAGCGCCACCCTGCGAAGGGTAGACGCTCTTTGTTATCGCGTAATTACGCGTTTGCTTTCTCTTTTGCGATGCTTGCAAGCGAGTTGAATGCATTGATGTCGTTAACGGCTAGGTCAGCGAGCATCTTGCGGTTCACTTCAACGCCGGCTTGCTTCAAGCCGAACATGAACTTGCTGTAGGACAAGCCGTTCTGGCGAGCCGCTGCATTGATACGTACGATCCACAGCTTACGGAAGTCACGTTTCCGTTGACGACGGTCACGGTAAGCGTAGATCAAGGATTTCATGACTTGCTCTTTAGCGGTTTTAAATAAGCGATGTTTGGAACCGAAGTAGCCTTTGGCCAGCTTCAAAATTCTTTTGCGACGACGTGCACGGACGAATCCGCCTTTAACTCTTGCCATAAGTAGTACCCTCCTGAATGTTGGATGAACGTATTATCTCCGTAACCGGATTATTTAAGGTTGGACAGGCCTTGCTTCAAGCGACGAACGTCGCCTGCCGCCATCAGCGGCTGCGTTGCAAGAACGCGTTTTTGACGAGCGGATTTACCGGAAAGCAAGTGGTTTCTGAACGCTTTGTAGCGTTTCACTTTGCCAGTACCCGTAATTTTGAAACGGTCTTTCAAGCTGCTGTGCGTCTTCATCTTCGGCATTTGGTGATCCTCCTCAAGAAATTCTTTAGTTAGTAGTTTTCGGTGCCAAAATCATAATCATGCTGCGGCCTTCCAACTTCGGATGACGCTCGACAACACAAATATCGGCAACCTCTTTCGCCAGCCGGTCAAGAATACGCTGACCGATCGCGGCATGCGTAATTTCACGGCCGCGGAAGCGGACGGAAGCTTTCACTTTGTCCCCTTCGCCAAGAAACTTCACGACGTTGCGGTACTTCACCTGGTAGTCGTTTTCCTCAATGTTGGCGCGGAACCAAACTTCCTTCAGATCCACGATCTTCTGGTTCTTCCGCGCTTCCTTCTCTTTCTTCTGCTGCTCGTAACGAAACTTGCCGTAGTCCATAATCCGGCATACCGGCGGTTTCGCAGTCGGCGCAACGTTCACGAGATCGAGGTTCAAATCGACTGCCATCTGAAGTGCATCCCTTAAAGGCTTAATTCCAATCTGTTCGCCTTCAGCTCCGACGACGCGTACTTCCCTCGCCCGAATCTCGTCGTTGATTTGATGTTCCCTGCTAATAACGTGCCACCTCCAAAATTGTTCTCATATATAGCGCCAGAAGGCGCAGGCTCAAATAAAAAATGCGAGCCCAGTTGGGACCCGCATTCCATTAACCAAGATTGTCGGCATCTCAATCATCGCGTGCTCGCGATGCTGCCAGTTCAATTCTTCGGTCGCATACCAGCCGGCAGTGCCGGGCAGGTGAGAAGCGGGCGCTTCTGCTTGTGCGTTTAGTTGATTCATCAATCGTACCGACTTACTATAGCACAGCACTCTATATGATGTCAACACAAACCTATGTAGAAAACCTTGCATCCTTGATCGCTTGATCCCCATTGACCGTTCGCTTGCCCGTTCTTTGATCCACCGCGTTAGCGTCTCAACGAACATAACAAAGGGAGTGGTCTCATCCATGATGGCTTGAGACCGCCCCCTTATGCTTGTTCACGCGCGATTAAATATCCGCCGGTGCCCCGAAAGCTACTCTTGAGGATGGATATATTCGTTCGGGATTTCCTCACCTTGATGATTATTGTTCTTGAACAAGCTTTTGCGTCCGTTCCGGAATTCGCCGCCATGCACGTTGGAGTTGCTCTGGCCGTTGTTGTCGCTGCCTTTGTTGCGGTTCCGGTTATAGTTGGCATTGCGTGACATCGTCTTCCACCTCTCTGCTTCAAGCATAGATCGCCTAAGCGCTCCCTTGTAGGTTCTGGAGCAGGGGCCGACTTTATGCATCGCAAAGGGGGCTATCGAAGATTGCTCGTGCTATACCTGCTTGCTTTGTACCTCTTCCAGACGAATGACGCGCGTATGCTGCGTATGGCTCCATTGCTTGTTGTTCTGCGTGAAGAACGCGTAGAACGTAATCGGCAGCCATGACAGCTGGAAGAAAATCATCGAGAACAGGTGCCCGTACATTTTCCAGGACTTCACGCGTTCCAGCATCATGACGAGCGGGAACATGACGGCCGCCAAACTGATGGCAACGACCGCTACCCAACTTGGCAAGTATTGATATATCGAGACGAATGCATTCTCCGCTGGAATGATGTTATCGATCCAGATCATCGCGGTCGCGATAAAGCCGAAGAACGTCGTATACACCGAAGCCGAGTATATCGCAGCGTCGAA
Organism: Paenibacillus spongiae; assembly: GCF_024734895.1. Classification (NCBI taxonomy): domain Bacteria; kingdom Bacillati; phylum Bacillota; class Bacilli; order Caryophanales; family Paenibacillaceae; genus Paenibacillus; species Paenibacillus spongiae. The sequence goes on along the minus strand of NZ_CP091430.1, from coordinate 1,452,979 downwards.
TTTAACCAAGCTGCGTTCTTTGATGCTCGCCCATAGGAGCGGGAAGAAATAGTGCCGCGCTACGGTAAAATGCCCCTGCATCCAGCGCAAACGCTGGCGGGCAGATGCCTTGAAGGTAAGCGGCTTCTCGTCATATACCTTCGCTTCGTAGTTCAGGACCGGGTGAATGCCGCGTTTGACGCAGCGCATGGAAAATTCAAGATCCTCTACAAGGCTTGTTGCGCCCCAGCCCATTTCCTTGAGCAGGCCCGATTCGAAGCACATGCCCGTGCCGCCGAGGAAATTGGCCATTTTCAAGTTGCGGCGGGACAGCTGCCACAGCCGGTTGCAGTACCAGTACGTAATCCCGTAGGATGCCGTTACCCATGAATCGTCAGGGTTCTTCGTATCCAGATAGCCCTGAATGACTTGATGTCCGTCGCACAGATCGTTGTTCATATGCTTCAGGAAATCGGTTTGAACCAGGTTATCCGCATCGAACATGACGATTGCGTCGTACTGGCGCGGCATAGCCCATAGTTCCTTCAGCATCCACTCGATCGCATGGCCCTTGCCGCGAAGATGCGGGTTATTCCGCTCGCATGCATGGACGCCGTGCTTGCGGGCAATATCCGCCGTTCCGTCCGTACAGTTATCGCAAATCACGAAAATATCGTAAAGTTCCTTCGGGTAGTCGAAATTTTTGAGGTTTTCAATCAGCGCGCCGACGACTGCCTCTTCGTTATGGGCTGCGACGAGGACGGCAAACGATTTTTGCGGTTTGTGCTTAAGCTCCTTGCGTTTTCTTACGATTCCAAACAGGGCAAGACCGAACTGGTACACGCCGACAAAAGCCAATAACACTTGAAGCGCGACTAATATTACGTTAATCATATACAAATACTGCCCCCTTGAGACCCCATTTTTGATACTCTCTCTGTTTTTTTAATTTTTTGTGTCATGCTGCCCGTTAATCGTCGGCTTCTTTATTTTTTAGCCACGACCATACTGATTTTCCACACATTGAGTCAATTTGTCAAAAGCGTTATTTTCGCCTTTAACGCCGGAAGTGCGATGAAAATCGCTTGCAAAGCGCTTCCACCTGCCCGAAGCCTTGTTTTTCAGTCACCCTGGTCTTATTTTCTTCCTTTTACGTAAAAAACATAACACATCCCCTTGACGAGTCAGCGGTAAAAAAGGTTTTAAAAGCCGTTGTTTGCCATCCGGCTTACAGAAGCCCTCCCTGAGCACGCAAAAATCGGCGGCTGCCCGCTGCCGCAGATCGGGGTTAATATTCAAGCACGGAGGATTCATTCCGTCCGTCCTTGGGCGAACCTAATTGTAGCTCAATAACATCTTAACCATCCATGCAGTTTGTAAAACGGCAATGCGTAGTCAAAATCCGTATATAATACGAATCGGCCTATTTTTCGTTTCATATTTACGGGTAATGGGGGGTCATTCGATAAACAAGCGGGGAAGAATTTAGCATGAACGTTAATCCATTATTCGAAATCCGTTTACACGGTGGAAACAGTGTTGCGCTATAATTAGGAGTATTCATCAGGAGAAACATTTTGCGGAGGGGATTCATATGGAACGCATGGTCACTTGGCTGCAGAAGTTCGAACAGGCTCTGCTGCAGCGGGCAAACCGCAGACCGGCGCATGCCCGGATAAACCTATGGCTCGGCCGTTGGCTGGGAACGGTTACGCACATGGGCGGCGCCACCTTCACGCTTGTCACCGCCCTTCTGTGCGCATTCCTGGCTTCTAGGCCTTGGAGCACAGCCGGCCTCCAATGCCTGACCGCCATTATCATCAGCCATATTCCAGTCGCTGTGGTCAAGCGAATATTCAGACGACTTCGCCCGTATCAGGCGCTGCCCAATGTCAATACAGGCCGCAAGCCGCTGCGCGATCCTTCCTTTCCTTCCGGACATACAACCGCGATCTTCGCTTGGCTGACGCCTTGGCTGTTAATCGACACGGCGTTGCTGACGCTAATGCTGCCGATTGCTGTCATTCTGGGAGTGTCCGTCGCATGGTCGCGCATGTTTCTGGGTCTTCATTACCCCTCGGACGTTGTCGCAGGAGCAATAATCGGTTCATCGACAGCAGCGATCGTGTCGCTTTCCTGGCCGCTTTCTTGAGCGGCCTTCTTCGCTGCCCGATAGCTGGACAGCGCCTCACTTCCAATAACCGCCTCAAGCCGGTAAATATTGTTGCCCCGTTCCACGAATTTGGACTCATATTCCGTCAGCACCAAATCGTCGCGCAAGCCGCCCTTATGCAGGTCAAGCGTAATATTACGCAGCTGCAGCTCCATTTCGGAGAAGCTGTTGAGCGAAAATTCGAACAGCGACTGCGAATCGGTCTTGAAATGAATTTCGCCGTTCTTGTTCAGTATTTCGCAATATTTCGCCAAGAATCTCGGGTGCGTCAGCCGGCGGCGCGCATGCTTGCTCTTCGGCCAGGGGTCGCTGAAGTTCAGATGGATCCGCTCGATCTCTCCCGGTGCAAACATATCCTCGATGCTCTCGATATTGGCACGCAGCAGCGCCAGGTTAGGAGGCTCGGCCACTCCCTGCGCTCCCCAAGCCGCACGCGCCTTCTCGCTCGCACGGCGAATCAACTCATCGTACATATCGACGCCGATGAAATTAATATGCGGATTGCGCACGCTCATATCGCTGATGAACTTTCCCTTGCCCATCCCAAGCTCGATATAGATGGGCTTATCGTTGCCGAAAAACGCTTGCCAGCGTCCCTTGCGCGGAGCCGCGTCCAACACGATCAACTCGGGTTGGCTCTGAATGCTTTCCAGAATACCTTTTCTTCCTCTAAGACGCATAGTCGATTAATTCCTCCAATTCAAAACTAGACACTATTGTGACGAACATTCTCGTCCTTGTAAAGCCCATGCGAAACAAAATAAAAGCCGAAGGCGCATCGGCCAGTCGGCTTGAAGGAATCTGTCGGTTCGTTAATTGAGCATCTGACGGGGGACTCCCTGCTCGCTCTCGAGCTCGAACGTTTCTTCGAGCGCTTCATTCAGCTTCTTGCGTGCGGAAATTTCAATATTGTGATTTCCATGGAAGCGGATGCCTGTCAGCGCCATCAATTCCTTAATGGTAAGTTCCACCTTTACCTTCGAATCGCCTTGCGGGATTTTAACTTGCGTGCTCATTTCTCATCACCTCGACGGTTTTATAAAAAGCCTTTCCAGAAAACCGACCTACTATAACTTCAAAGATAAGAGGATAGATAAAACAGCTGCAACCATTGATTTTCCGCACTTTTAATATAACACCTCATGTAAGGTACAGCAAGCCCTTTTGACGAAATAAAGCTGGAATATTTCCGGTTCAACGCGAGAGCCTGTCCTGCATGGCGGTTTGTACGCGGGATCGAACGTTCGCAGATGGCGCATAGCATTCCGCCGGGTTTTTCGCTACAATTATATTTAACCGTAACGTAAACGGCTCAACCTCTATGAGCGGTCCGGCCGTGTACCTTTCTTACAAATTTATAGGCATAGGGAGTATGAATGATGCAAGCTTATTCGAAAGCCGACCTCGTCACGCCGCAGTTGTGGAATGACAAGCGGTTCCATACATGGAATTATGAAATGCGGGAGCAATTTCAAGGCAAAGTATTCAAGGTCATGCTCGATGCCGGATTTACTTGCCCGAACCGGGACGGCACGATTGCAGCCGGCGGCTGCACCTTCTGCAGCGCCCGGGGATCGGGCGACTTTGCGGGGAAACGCCGGGACGACTTGATTACGCAATTTAATATGATACGCGATCTGCAGCATCAGAAGTGGCCCGATGCGAAGTATATCGGCTACTTCCAGGCCTACACGAACACCTACGCGCCAGTGGAGAAGCTGCGTGAATATTATGAAGCGATTTTAACTCAGCCCGGGGTTGTCGGCTTGTCGATTGCGACCCGCCCGGACTGCCTGCCGGATGACGTGGTCGATTATTTGGCCGAATTGAACGAACGGACTTACCTGTGGATCGAGATGGGTCTCCAAACCATTCATTCATCTACGTCGGAGCTGATCAACCGGGCGCATGATACCGAGTGTTATTATGATGCGGTTGCCAGACTTCGGGCCCGGGGAATCCGCGTATGCGCGCATATCATCCACGGGCTGCCGCAAGAAACGCATGAGATGATGCTTGCCACGGGCAGGGCGGTTGCCGGGATGGACGTTCAAGGCATCAAGATTCATCTGCTTCATCTGATGCGCAAAACGCCGATGGTCAAGCAGTACGAAGCCGGGCTGCTGCGCTTCCTCGAACGCGACGAATACGTGAAGCTGGTCGTGGATACGCTGGAGCTCCTACCTCCAAGCATGGTCGTCCATCGCTTGACCGGCGACGCGCCGCGTGATTTGCTTATCGGTCCGATGTGGAGCCTCAAGAAATGGGAAGTGCTTAACGCCATCGATCAAGAGCTCCTCAGCCGGAATACCTGGCAGGGACGCCTATGGGAGGCGTGAGTAATGGGCTTTCTATCCGTGATTAGCATGGCCCACAAGCTGGTGGCGGAGCGGGTAACAGCCGGCGATATTGTCATTGACGCTACGTGCGGCAACGGAGTGGATACGCAATTCTTGGCCGAACTGGTCGGCCCGCGGGGGACCGTCTACGGATTCGATGTGCAGGAACAGGCCCTACTCCGTACGCGTGAGCGGTTGAACCCGTTGGAAGCGGCTGGAAGGCTCCCCCGTATGAATCTTCTGCTGGACAGCCACGCTTCCATGAAGGAGCATATTGCGGAAGCCGAGCATGGGAATATCGCTGCGGCGATGTTCAACTTCGGTTACTTGCCCGGGGCAGATCCTCGCGTAATTACACAGGTCGAGTCCTCGCTCGCCGCGCTCCGGGCGGCTGTTCCTGCCTTGCGTTCAGGCGGCATTCTGACAGCCGTCCTCTACCCCGGGCATGAGGGGGGCGGCTCTGAAGCCTCCGCAGTCGAGGCATGGGCTGCGGCGCTTGCGCCGGCAGAAGGACAAACACTGCTCTACCGGATGGCGCAGAAGCCCTCTGCACCATACCTCATTGCCATCGAGAAGCGATCGGCCATGCGCTGACGACCTCGCGCAGTGACAGGAATCCAAACCGCACTATACGTTATCCAAACCGTAATAACAGCAAGTGCTTGCACGATAAGACGGTTAGATATATATTGGTCTCGATACCCCAAAGGAGGAAAAAGAATATGGCGGTCCGCAAACTTGAGCATGTCGGCATTATGGTCAAAAATATCGAGAATTCCATTGCATTCTACACGGAGGTTGTCGGCCTGACGCACCTCTACACGATGACGCACACGAACGGCGTAATCCGTCTCGCCTTCTTGACAGGCACGGACGGGCAGGAAACCGAGATCGAACTAATCGAGGGCTTTGACGGAGAGCTCGCGCAAGAGGGGATCTGCCATCACTTGGCCTTCACCGTAGACGACGTTGAAGAAGAATTTGCGAGAATCAAGGGGCTGCCGAATGTAGAGCTCAAGGAAACGGAAATCACTACGCTGCCTAACGGCGCAAGGTATTTCTTCTTCTATGGCCCGGACGGCGAGTTTCTGGAGATGTTTCAGCCCGCGCCAAGCAAATAATAGAGAATCTACATAAGGAATGGAGAGAACCCGCGTTGACACAAGCATATCCATTGCAATTTAAGCCAGAAATGAAAGAACGGGTTTGGGGGGGCCGTGCCTTGGAGCAATTCGGTCTCGAACTGCCGGACGGCGTTATCGGCGAAGGCTGGATGATCGGTGACCACCCGAACGGAACGACAACCGTCATGAACGGCGAGCTTGCCGGGCTCGGACTGGATGAAATCCGGGAAAAATACGGGCGCGAGTTTTTCGGCACGAAGGGCTTCTCCGAACGGAACGGCCGCTTTCCGTTATTGATCAAACTGCTGGACTGCAATGACGATCTTTCGGTTCAGGTTCATCCTTCCGACTCGTACAGCAGACTTCCCGAAGGAGAGCTCGGAAAGACGGAGATGTGGTATATCCTCGACGCGAAGCCTGGCGCAACCATTCTATACGGCCTTAATGAGAATGTAGACCGCGATACGCTTGCTTCGGCGATCGAGGAAGGCCGCATCATGGATTGCCTGCAGGAGGTTCCCGTTGAAGCCGGCGATGCCTTCTACATCCCGGCCGGCACCGTACATGCCCTTCGCGCCGGTGTTGTTGTCGCCGAAATCCAGCAGAACTCCGACACCACTTACCGCTTGTACGATTATAACCGTCCCGGTCTGGACGGCAAGCTTCGCGAGCTCCACATCGAGGATTCTCTGAACGTGATTGCTTACGAAGGCTCCGGCGCCACCCGCATGAAAACGGATGCGATCGGCTCGAACGAGTGGCTGCAAATTGCTCAGTCCCCTTACTTTATCGTCGAGAAAGGGATCGTAAGCGCACCTTGGCAGCTATCGACAACGGAAGAGAGCTTCGTTATTCTCGTCGTGGCTGGAGGAACAGGTACGCTGAGCTGGGCCAGCGGCAAGATGAACGTAAAGGCCGGCGAATGCTTCCTGCTTCCGGCTAACCTGGGCGGCTATGAGCTGGACGGCAGCATGACCGTTCTGCGGAGCGTAACCCCATAAATTCGTTGTACCACCAAAAACAGACAGCACGGTTCATAACCGCGCTGTCTGTTTTTGCATTTTGCATATTGAGGAAGCCAAAGACAGCAACGATTTATTCCCGGCAAATCATAATCAGATTTCCGTCCGGATCCTTCAGGACGAACCAATGATTATGCTCGATTGCCGAAACGAGCTCCATCCCTTGCTCTTGAGCATAAGCATACGAAGCGTCAAGATCATTCGTAAGCAGCATGCAGACCGGCGTCGAGATGTGCGGGGCACCTCCAGGCCGATCCCCGCCCCACATCGGCATCGTGTCCAGAATCAAACCGACACCCTGCATCTGCAGCGGGCAGAGGTGGCCGAACATGATCTCGCAATCGGCCGGTATGCCGAGCAGCCTGCAATACCACTCCCGCGCCCGCTCCACATCCTTGACCGGAATAAATACGCCGCCTACTTCGTTACGAATTGGACTTGTCATCGGATAATCTCCCTTCTTCTTTGCAACGGATGATGTGAACCACAGAACGATAATTCATGAATGATCGGGCTTTTTTCCCGCTGCCTCGAAGGAGATTCGCACAACCCAACATCCATGTCCTTCCATAATATCAAACGAATGTTCGTATATCTACAATAAAAAAGCTTCCCCAGCGTCATTAAATCGCCAAGGAAGCTTCTCGTCTTATTCGAATTACTTCAATATAGCCTCAATTCTCGAAAGCTCATCATCGGAGAATGCGAGGTTATTCAATGCTGCAACGCTGTCCTCCACTTGACTGACCCGGCTTGCGCCGATTAATGCCGACGTAACGCGTCCCCCGCGCAGAACCCATGCCAGCGCCAACTGGGCCAAGGACTGGCCGCGCTCTGCCGCAATGTCGTTCAGCTTGCGGAGCTTGTCGACGACTTCCGGCGTTACCGCGCTCTCCTGCAGGAAGCCGGTAGGCTTCGCTGCTCTGGAATCGCCCGGAATGCCGTTCAAGTATTTATCGGACAGCAAGCCCTGAGCCAATGGGCTGAATACGATGCTGCCGACGCCATTCGCATCCAGCACATCCTGAAGGCCCCCTTCGATCCAGCGGTTCAGCATGCTGTACGATGGCTGATGAATCAATATCGGCGTGCCAAGCTCCTTGGCGATCGCGATCGCTTGAGCCGCTTGCTCCGCGCTGTAATTGGATATCCCTGCATACAGCGCTTTGCCCGAACGGACAATCGTATCCAGTGCGCCCATCGTTTCTTCAAGCGGCGTATCCGGATCCGGACGGTGATGGTAGAAGATATCGACGTAATCCAGACCCATCCGTTTCAAGCTCTGATCCGCCGAAGCGATCAGACTTTTGCGGGAGCCCCATTCGCCATATGGACCCGGCCACATATAGAAGCCCGCCTTGGAGGAGATGATCATTTCGTCCCGGTACGGCTTGAAGTCCGCCGCAAGCATGCGCCCGAACATCTCTTCCGCCGAGCCTGCCGGCGGTCCGTAATTGTTCGCCAGATCAAAGTGCGTAATGCCAAGATCGAAAGCGCGGTGGAGAATCGCGCGGCCATTCTCGTATGTATCTACGCCTCCGAAATTATGCCATAATCCAAGTGAGATAGCCGGCAGCTTCAATCCTGATTTCCCGCAGCGGTTATACTTCATTGAAGCATAGCGCTCCTTGCTTGCCAAATATACCAATATAATCACTCCTCTATATTAATATCGTTATATAGATTTAAACGAAAGATTGGACACAAGCCGCTGCGCAGGCAGAATGTTCTTACGATCGCTGTTGTTCCCGGATTTTCTTGAATTCTATTGGTCGGTGCTGAAATCCGGGAACAAAGGCGACCGCTAACTCTCCAGAATCATTCTTCCTGATCCGCTGTTTGTTCTTCTCTTTCGTTCATTCTATCTTGCCGATTATATTGTCGCCGCTCTGTCCTGCAGCAGCGTGAACGCCTTCGGAGGCGCTCCTTCCTCGCGGCCTCCGCTATTAAATACGACGATTAACAGCGTTTCCGCATCCACAATCTCGCCTGTCCTCAAATACGTCTCCAGATCGAACGGCATACGTTCGATGACCGAGTGCTTGTGCAGCTCCTTCTCCCCAAGCGCCAGAGAGGCGAAGGCCCCGGAAACAAGCTCCGGACGATCCGCAAGACGCTGCATCCAACCGTTCAAGACGGGCTTGTCCATCGTGAAGTCCCACCACACCTTGCGCGGCTTATACTTATGGTTCAGGAAGTAGTCCAGCTTCATCAAGCCCAGCACGACATCCGGCCGCCACGTAAGCGAAGTGCCGGAGGCAGCGGCATCCTCGGTCGTAGCCTCCAGGAAGGACCAGAGTCTCGCGAATAGATCCTCCAGCTGGTGACCGATCTTCTGCCAGCCCCTGCCTTCCCAGAAATCGCCGAAGCGCTGGAAGAAATCGAACGGCGAAGGGAACGCGCGCTCTACGAGATAGAGAAGCACATGGTCCATCCGGTGGGCATTCCAATATTTCTCCAGCACGTCCTCTACCCGCTTGATTCTGACAATATCGCCGAAAGGCAGCAGATTGTTGCCGAGAATTTCGTAAGGCGCCCGTTCCATATATACATACCCGTGCTTCTCGGCGTCTCTCCGCATGCCTGTTCCGCGCAGCATCTTCAGGAAGCCGAGCTGCATCTCCTCGGGACGGAGCGCGAACACTTCGTTGAAGGTGTTACGGAACGTATCGTAATCTTCATGCGGCAGGCCGGCGATCAGATCGAGATGCTGATCGATCTTGCCGCTCTCCTTGGCTTTCGTCACGGTCCGGGACAGCTTCACAAAGTTCTGCCTGCGCTGAACCGCTTCATTCGTCAGATCGTTCGTGGATTGCACGCCGATCTCGAACCGGAAGATGCCCGGCGGCGCATGCTCGGCCAAATAATCGAGCACATCCGGCGGCATAATATCGCCCGTAATTTCGAACTGAAACACGCATCCGCGATGATTCTCGATGAGAAACCGGAACATCTCAAGCGCATAGTCCTTCTTGATGTTGAACGTCCGGTCCACAAACTTGATTAACTTCGCGCCGGAATCGATCAGGTACAGAATATCCGCCTTCGTCCGTTCGATATCGAAATAGCGGACCCCGCTTTCAATGCTGGATAAACAAAACTGGCAGCTGAACGGGCAGCCCCTGCTTGTCTCAAAATAGACGACCCGATTGGCAAGACTGGGCACATCCTCGGCGAACCGGTGCGGCGAAGGAAGCTGGGCCAGATCAAGCTTGGGCCGCGGCGGATTGATGAGGATCTCCTCCCTGCCGTCGGGATGCCGCTTGCGGTAAGTCAGGCCGAAGACCATATGGTATTTATTCGTATCGCGAAGCTCGGTGAGCAGATGGTGGAAAGTCTCCTCGCCTTCGCCGACAACGATAAAGTCGACCTCCGGAAGCCGCTCCATCCAAAAATCCATATCGTAGCTTACTTCCGGTCCGCCGAGCACGATTCGTACGGATGGCTTGATTTTTCGCAGCATATCGATCACGGTTATCGTCTCTTCGATGTTCCAGATATAGCAGGAGAAGCCAACCACGTCCGGATCGCGGGCAAACAGATCCGAGACGATGTTCATTGCCGGATCTTTAATCGTGTATTCCGCTATGTCCATGTCAAACTCGTCCCCGCTGTATGCCTTCAGACAGCGCAGCGCGAGAGAGGTGTGAATATATTTGGCGTTTAAGGTCGCCAGTACGACTTTCATTGTTGTAATGTCCCTCATTTATGTTACAAAGTTGTCTCCATTGTACCGAAAATACGGGCAAAAAAGAAGGGCTCCCCTCTCGCAGCGCTCAAATCGCTTCAATAGGGCGGCCCTTCCTGTCTCAAAATTATATACGATGAAGCAGCGGGGTTTACGCACGCACCTGCACGTGCATCTTATCCTTCTCCTGCATGTCGATGACCGGGTAGCGCAAACGCCACGTTCCATCTCCCAGGTTCGTTACCTCATCTGCTTTAAATCCGCGCGGCTCGAAGTTGAATACCTGCTCGTAATAAACGACCAGTTGAATCTGGTCCTCGGGAAGCATGCGGCGAAGCTCGGCTCCCGCATCGACAGCCCAATAGCGCAGCTCATCAGCCGTAAAATGACCATATAGCATATAAAATGACGGATCGATAACAGCTGTAATCAGGAGTCCGCTCTTCGCGTCGCGCGTGACGTTCCAGCGCTTCAGCTCCGTCTGTCCTTGCGATGTCGGGATAATTCCGAATTCGCCCTCCATCAGCTTGCGGATATCGTCCACAGAGGATCCGACAAGCGTGTCCGGCAGACGGCTCGGCAGAAACGCTACTTTCTCCGAAGGCTCCATCATGCTGTCAAGTAACAGCGAATGAACGTAATCCACGGGGATGGCAAAATTCAAATCAGCGGTAGAAATATCGCTTCCGGAAGAAGTAACGCCCACCAGCTCGCCGTAAACGTTGAACAGCGCTCCGCCCGAGCTGCCGTGGTCGATCGGCACGCTGATCTGGTAAGCATCATAATAAATATTGCTTATAATACCTTCGGATACGGTATTCTGCATACCTAGCGGGCTGCCGATCGCCACGACATGATCGCCCTTCTGTACATCATATCCGCTTCCGAGCACAACCGGATCGTAACCGATCTCCTGCTTGGTCTGGATAATGGCCAGGTCGGATTCTTCGTCGTATGCAACGACGCCTTCCACCTCTAGTGAATCGCCATCAATGGTGAGGACCATCGCTTCGGCTGCATCGGCTATGACATGAAAGTTGGTCAAGATCCTGTTGGTGCCGATGACGATCCCGCTTCCCTGCCCGCGGTTTGTCGTAATCATGACAACCTTCTCGTCATTCAACTCAACGAGCTCGCTCGTTGTCAGCTTCTGCTTGGCCGCTTTCCGGGATTCTTCGGCCTTCCGCTGGGCCTCTGCCCGCGCAGCATACAGCTTCTCTGCGGAGGTGATTCGAATGATCTTCGTCTTCGTATCTATCGATACTTCGGCGTCCAGCGCTTCGGCTACGAAGCGCAGCGGTACGAAGGTAGCGCCATTCGTTTGCCTTGCCGGCACATCCAATTTCACGGCCTTGCCGTTCTTAAACGCCTGCTTGGCACCAATCTGCAGCGATATCTTCGTATAGCCTTTGCTTGCAATAATGGTCTTGGTCTGCGGCTCCCAGGATACCTTGGCATTCAAGGCGGTAAAGATCTCCCGCATCGGAACAAGCGTCGTCCCATTCGCCACAATCGGCGGCGGAGACAAGATTAGCTTCGTCCCATCTACGAAAACCGAGATGGCGGAGGATTGCGATGCTGCGGTGCTAGCGGCAGCTGAAGCTTGATAGGGCGGAAGTCCCGGCAGGGGCGCTAGTACAAGTCCGGCAGCGAGCACGGACAGCAGCATATGCTGCTTCAACTTTAATTTCACTTCTGATTTCCCCCAGTTATCTCCTAAATTTCCATGTGGCTATCGTATCACCCGCTCTAGCTTTTTGTCTATGAAAAAAGATGAAAACAAACTCGATTCGTAGATTAGCAGAATATTGTATACCGAATAACCGTTTGTTCTGCGACCGGCATGCATCACTGATCAAGCAGACCCCAAATCTGCTCGACCCGCCCACCTGTCTTCATGGCAATGCAAGGCCGTTCGTGCTATATTGGGGTTAACTTGCAGAGGACGGTGTAACAGCAATATGGCAGATCGACAAAAGAGTAAGAAGCCCGTAAGAGATACCGGGAGCCGCGGTACGAGAAGTGGAGGTACGGCGCCCCGTTCGGAAACCAAATCACGGCGTGCCCCTGACCGCGCCCACAACGTTCAAGGAACAAAGCAAAGACACCGCGACCAGGCAAAAAACGGCCGGGAACGCAATCCGATTCCGGACAAGCAATTCACGGTTCATGAACCGGCAGAGCTGCTGCCCTTCTTATTGCAGAATCTTTCCAATATGGGCCGCAATTCCGTTAAAGCCCTGCTGGCGCGAGGACAGGTCTCGGTCAATGAGCAAGCAGCGGTAACGGCCTATAATCATCCTCTTCAGCCCGGGCATACGGTAACGATCCGAATGGACAAGACTGAAGCTGCCCCGCCGATGATCGGACTTACGATTATGCATGAAGATGAAGATCTTATCGTCATTCAGAAGGATGCCGGATTGTTATCGATCGCTTCGTCCCAAGAGCCCGAATTGACCGCCTATCGGCAGCTTACGGACCATGTCCGAAGGCATCATCCTTCCAATCGGATATTTGTCGTGCATCGGCTGGACCGGGATACATCGGGGGTCATGATGTTCGCCAAGAGCGAGGAGGTGCAGCAGAAGCTGCAGAACGGCTGGAAGGATCTCGTTAACGAGCGGAAGTATGTCGCGCTTGTCGAGGGCATGGTCAACAAGCCTGAAGGCACCATATCCTCTTGGCTGAAAGAGAGCAAGACGCTGAAGATGTACTCGAGTCCTTATCCCAATGACGGACAGCATGCGGTGACACACTATAAAGTCATACAGGCAAGCCGGAGCTTCTCCTTGCTTGAAGTTCAGCTCGAGACAGGCCGGAAGAATCAAATACGCGTCCACATGCAGGATATGGGACATCCCATCGCAGGCGACAAGAAGTACGGCTCCACCTCCAAGCCCATTGGACGCCTGGGGCTTCATGCGCGCGTCTTGTCCTTTCAGCATCCCGTGACAGGAGAGCCGATGCGCTTCGAGACAGACATCCCCAAGTCGTTCCTTGCACCTTTTCGCACCGATACCCCCGATAATTCTGCTGACAGACGGAATAGGAATCCTGCGGTGAAGTGAGGTATACTAGAAGACGAACCAAGAAAGTTGCAACGGGTGGAGCAGGTGGAATGATTGAACATTCTCTTTGCGCAGCGGGCTGTGTACAGATTATTGGTTCGACATATATAGTCAATAATAAGCGACAATCTTGAAGGGAGTTTGATACCATGGCAGCATTAGACCAACAATTAGAACGTTATGCGGAGTTGATCGTAAAAGTCGGCGTTAACGTGCAAAAGCATCAAGAGGTGTTTATTACCGCTTCCATCGAAACCGCACCCCTTGCGCGGCTGGTCGCTGGCAAAGCCTACGAGGCCGGCGCGAAGAACGTGCATGTGGATTGGGTGGATGAAGCATTGTCGCGTTTGAAATATGAGAAGGCCGAGGATGAAGTGTTTACCGTCTTCCCGGAATGGGAAACCGCCAAACGGAACGGATTTGTCGAGCGCGGCGCAGCTTTCATCTCCATCGTATCGTCAAGCCCCGACCTGCTGAAGGGAATCGATTCCCAGCGGATCGGCAGCTATCAGAAGGCATCCGGTCAAGGGCTTCGCGAATTCCGCCGGGCCATTCAATCCGATAAAGTGAGCTGGACCGTCGTCGCAGCCTCGTCGAAAGCATGGGCGGCAAAAGTATTCCCCGATGTTTCGGAAGACGAAGCGGTCAGCAAGCTGTGGGGAGCGATATTCGATTCCGTCCGGCTTCATGCCCCTGACCCGGTTCAGGCTTGGAAGGAACACAATGCGAATCTACATAGCAAGGTCGATATTCTCAATGAGCGTCATTACCGGAAGCTGCATTATCGTGCGCCGGGAACCGATTTGACGATCGAGCTTCACGATAAGCATCTATGGGTCGGAGCCAGCAGCGTCAACGTGGATGGCACCTCGTTCATGGCAAACATGCCGACGGAGGAAGTATTCTCCGTACCGCTCAAGGAAGGCGTGAACGGCTATGTATCCAGCACCAAGCCGCTTAGCTATGGCGGCAATATCATCGACAGGTTTAAAATCACGTTTGAGAACGGCCGCATCGTAAAGACGGAAGCCGAGGAAGGCGGAGCAATTCTTCAGCAGCTCGTCGACACCGACGAAGGCTCCCACTATCTGGGCGAAATCGCCCTGGTTCCGCACGAATCCCCGATTTCGCAATCGGGCGTTCTGTTCTATAATACGCTGTTCGACGAGAATGCCTCCAATCACCTTGCCATCGGCAGCGGTTATGCCTTCAACGTGGAAGGTGGCAAAACGATGAGCCCCGAGGAGCTTGAACAGCATGGCGTGAACAGCAGTATCACGCATGTCGACTTCATGATCGGCTCCGCCGATATGGATATCGACGGCATCCGTCCGGACGGGACGGTCGAGCCCATATTCCGCAAAGGCAATTGGGCGTTCTAACATACGAGCTTTGCGCAGTATTATGGACCAATCAGGACGGGACGTCTGGCTGACAGGCGTCCCGTTTTTTATATTACACAGGCTTATTTTGTCTAATTACCGCACAATCTGGTATCATACATCTAAAAGGCCTTATGGAGGACGATCATCTTGCGTTTACCTTCCCGCAAACGAAGGTTGAGCTCCGTACAACTTGTCGTTATGCTCTATATTCTTACGACCTTCCTGGCAGCAGTCCTGCTTCGCCTCCCTATCTTTCATAAGCCTGGAGTCAGCTTAACCTTCATTGACGCTTTGTTTACGGCAGCCAGCTCGGTCAGCGTGACAGGTCTCAGCGTGATTACCGTTCACGAGGTGTTCAACAATGCCGGTCTTATTCTTCTTACCGTCCTATTCCAAATAGGCGGCATCGGCATCATGACGCTCAGCACACTCTTCTGGCTTCTGTTCGGTCAGCGGATCGGCCTGGAGCAGCGCAAAGTCATTGCTACCGATCATAATCGTCCGGGACTGGCCGGCTTGGTTCAATTAATGCGAAGCATCCTGATGATTGCAGTCATTATTGAACTAATCGGAACGGTTCTGCTAGGAACCTATACATGGATGGCCGGCTATCATGAGCACTGGTACACTGCCTATTTCAACAGCTTCTTCACATCGGTCAGCGCGTTCACCAACGCCGGCTTCTTCCTGCAAAGCGATTCCATGATCAGCTATGCTGGCGACTACATTTATCAGCTTATCGTCATGCTTCTCATCATTAGCGGCGCAATCGGATTCCCCGTATTGCTCGAGCTGAAGCGCCGGCTGGTGAACCGGAAGCAGCGTCAGCATTTTTCGCTATTCACGAAAATCACGACCCTCACCTTCGGCGTATTGATCGTTGCGGGAGCGATCCTGTTCTATGTGTTCGAGCAGGGCGGGTTTCTGCAGGATAAATCATGGCATGAATCGTTCTTCTACTCTCTATTCCATTCCGTCTCGTCCCGCAGCGGCGGGTTATCGACGATGGATGTTTCCCTTCTCTCCACATCGACGATGATGATGCTGTCCGGATTGATGTTCATCGGGGCATCGCCAAGCAGTGTGGGCGGGGGAATACGCACGACTACATTCTTCGTGATTGTAGCAGCGGTGTTTGCTTATATGAGGGGATATAAGGACGTCAAAGTGTTCAACAGGGAACTGGAGGAGGACGACATCAAGCGAGCCTTCATCGTGTTCTTCGTTGCCATCGGACTTATTTTCACAGCGGTCCTTCTGCTTACGGCCTTTGAAGACATTCCGTTCGAGCGGCTGTTGTTCGAGGTTTGTTCCGCATTCGGAACGACAGGCCTCTCCGCAGGGATAACCGAAACTTTGAGTACAGCGAGCAAGATCGTACTTATTATCACGATGATTATCGGACGGATCGGACTCGTCAATCTGCTGCTTCTGAGAAAAGATGATCAGCCGGTACGTATCCGCTACCCGAAAGAGCATGTTATTGTCGGCCAATAATGGCTGCCATTGCCGGCGTTATCCTTAACGTCAGCCAACAGAACGAAGGGCATCCTTGCATTAAGAGGGATGCCCTTGCTTGTTTGCCGCTTCATTCATGAACCTCTTTCCAATTGCCCGGGAAATTATGACACGTTCCGCATGAACTGCCGCTGCCCCTGAAGGAATACCGGAAGAAGGATGAGAACTGAACCATTCCTGCGGCATCCGGCTAGATCCATATAGCGAGAAAAAGATCGCGATAGCATCTCCGAGAAGGATCGCTCCCTCTTTGCCGTCAATGGGCATAAAATAGACATCCCGAGCTTATAATCGCCGCTCTGCCATAACCAAATAAGCCGACGAAGTCTTCTGCTGCAGATACGGCGTTTGCTTTTGCAACCTTACTGCCGGACATGGTATCGTAATCTTATAAGAAGGGAGCGAATGTCCATGATTAAGGTTTATCCGGATTCATCCCGCTTTGCGGGAGACAGAGGATGGCTGCGGAGCCGGTTCAGCTTTTCGTTCGGCGATTATTATGATGCCGCGAATACCGAATTCGGTGCTTTGCGTGTATTTAACGATGATATTATACAAGGCGGTCACGGCTTCGGCGCACATCCTCATCGCGAGATGGAGATTGTATCTGTCGTGTTGAAGGGACAGCTGAAGCATGAAGACAGCACAGGCCATACCGCCGTTACCAGCTTCGGTGGCGTCCAGCGGATGTCGGCCGGTACGGGCATTATTCACTCGGAGGTCAACCCGTCGGATGAAGAATGCCACCTGCTGCAAATATGGTTCACGCCGGGTGAGAGCAAGCTTTCCCCATCCTACGAAACGACCTCGTACGACCCTGCAGAGATGAAGAATGCGCTGCTTCCGATCGTCTCGCACCGGTCCAGTAAGCATGTTGCACATATCCACCAAGACTTGACGATGTATCTCTCCCGGCTCGAACCAGGGCATTCCGTGCGCTTCCAGCAGCCGGAAGGGCGCAGAATCTATATCTTCGTGATCGAAGGCGGACTGACGCTGGATGGCTCGGTCAAGCTTGCAGGACAGGATTCCGCCCGTATTACCGAACACCCGGAGCTCGTGTTGGAATCTGATGCCGGCGCCATGTTCATGTTGATTGACCTGCCATAAGCGGCGAAACTTGCTCAGATTTGACTGGCTCCACAAAACGAAGTCTATCCTTCCGAAGCGAGTTTTGTTGCGTTGCTTGCTCGGAGGGGACTGGCTCCACAAAACGAAGCCTATCCTTCCGAAGCGAGTTTTGTTGCGTTGCTTGCTCGGAGGGGACTGGCTCCACAAAACGAAGCCTATCCTTCCGAAGCGAGTTTTGTTGCGTTGCTTGCTCGGAGGGGACTGGCTCCACAAAACTTTTAGGAGGTCCAAATGCCTGAACTCGTGAATAAAAGACTGCTGATCAAACAAGTTATCGGGAGACTTCTGCTGGATACATCCGTCAGCGGTTGTCCGTTCATACTCGAACAGGACGGCGAACGATGGGTCGTTACGGTGCGCAATGTCGCAGCTCATGTCGGTGCCGAGGTGAAACGGCTCGAAAGCGACCTCAATCTGTTTTACTTCGAGGAAGAGTCCGGTTCCGATGCGCGGAAATGGTGGTTGTTCGACCGCGACCAGCCCGAGATCGAATGGGATGAAGCACAGCATCTTCTGAAGCTCTCGCTTGACTCTCGCGTATCGTATACGAACGAAAAGGTTTGATTGCGCCATGGGGAAGCGATCCCGCAAGCCCGGAGGAGGCTAAGGGCCTAAGCTGGATGACTGCGGAAGAAGCATTAGCCCATCCAAGAACGCCTGTGTACATGAAGAAAAACATAAGGCGCGCCGAGCGTCTGCTTCAATCTTGGAACGATCGCAAGGAGGTAATTGGCTAATGGCCGATATTGAGGATTTTATGAAACTGGATATTCGAATCGGAACGATAGTTGGCGCTGAGCCCTTTCCCGAGGCCCGTACACCGGCTATTAAGCTGCAGATCGATTTCGGCGAGCTCGGCCTCAAGCCGTCCAGCGCCCAAATAACGCGGCGCTACACGCCTGATCAGCTGATCGGCCGTCAAGTAGCGGCCGTCGTTAATTTTCCGCCGCGCCGCGTCGCCGGGTTCAAATCCGAGGTGCTTATTCTCGGAGGCGTGCCGGAGGAAGGCGATGTCGTGCTGCTTCGCCCGGATGAATCCGTCCCGAACGGCACCCCGGTTGCATAACGAAAAAAGTGATGATGCAGGTGAACCGCCTGCACCACCACAATCTCCTCCAGACATGAGCCAATACGGCATCTATGTCCAATCCCGCCGCTCACAGCTGCAAATACATCTTCATTTGCTCCGCAGGAGCAAGCACCGGGCCGCCGTGGCAAACTTCAAGCCGTTTCGGCTTCAGCTTGCTTACAATCGCGCTGCTCCGTATCGCTTCATCCATATCCGCCGTGAACATCGCCATCGGCTTGCGCAGCTTGCCTTTCTTCGAGGTGAATAGGTCCCCCGTCAACAGCACGCCGTCCTGCTCATGATAGTAGACGACATGCCCCGGTGAATGCCCTGGCGTGAGGTAAGGTTTCAAGCTGCCCCTTCCCTCAATCTCGCCTCCCTGCGTTTCTTGAAGCGCTGCCGCAATTCCTTTCCCGACGGACTGCGCGGCTTTCTTGCGGCGTGGATAGGCCATATCCCCTTCCATATAAGGCATCTCAATACGATGTGCGTATACCGGGACAGGCCACCTCATCAAAATCCGTTCCAGCGCCCCGACATGATCGGAATGCCCGTGCGTCAGCAGTATCGCTTTCAACGGTCCGGCGTTCAGCCGGTCGATGAAGGATATGATCCCCTTAGCCATGCCGGAGATTCCTGCATCAATCAATACGACACCATCCTCCTCTTTGACGATCCACACCGTAACCGGGATAAGCATCCACGTTTTTAAGCTCCATACATGATCCGATATTTGCTCAATTTTCATCTCAATCACTCCGCTCTATTTAAATAACCATTGGTTACTAACCGATGGTTATAATATAGCGTGCCTCTTTGCAGCTGTCAATCCTTTTTCATTCTTATAGCCTCGTTTAACGAACAATCGTAATGGTGAATAGATACCATCATCGAGGAGAGGAATCTACTTCGACCCGATCTACGTTCTCGTGTTTGTCTGGGCGTTCATCGCAACAGCCGTAAAGCAGCAGGATTACAAGACAGTCGGCGCCGCTCTGTTTGGCGTTATATGCAATTTGTATCGCAATCCGGAAAATTCGCTAACGGTCGAAGAGCAATCCTATTAATATTGTTAGTTCATACGCAGCTGTCCCGGT
The DNA here is from genome assembly GCF_024734895.1 of Paenibacillus spongiae. Lineage (NCBI taxonomy): Bacteria > Bacillati > Bacillota > Bacilli > Caryophanales > Paenibacillaceae > Paenibacillus > Paenibacillus spongiae. The sequence goes on along the minus strand of NZ_CP091430.1, from coordinate 1,433,383 downwards.
GTTCGGCGGCGATATGCCGCTTTATTTATTGTTTTTTAACATAATTATCCATTATGAAATATGGAGCAATTGTAAATAAACCCGAGGAAAGCAGCGAATATTGGGCATTAGCTTATCCAAATAACCGTTATTTGAATTTTCTGAATATTTACATAATTTTATTTCCCCCTTACAATAAAGACATATCATTCAACTACAATTTCGCAGATGAGCTGAAGTCGAATGATGTAAACACCGGAGAGGGGATAGTCCAATGAAGCAGGTTAGCGAAACATGTCTCTGAACTGCAACCGTTAGATCCGATATGCATCGGAGCTCGGTTGTCAGGTAACTGTAACCGTTAGATCCGAATGACTCGGAGCTCGGTTGGCAGGTAACTGCAACCACTATCTCTGGGATTAGCCGGAGCGCGGTTGTCAGGTAACTGCAACCGTAGGGCCGAAATAAGCCGGAGCGCGGTTGTCAGCAAAAGGAAAGAATAAGGAAAGGAGTAAGCAATCATTGCTTGCTTGAGACATGTGGGGACCCAAAAGTTGAATGTAACCTTCGAAGTGATTGTTGAATAGGCAACGCGAGTTGTGTCGAACGGAGTGTGTCAGTAACAATTGAATAGCACGGGTTGGATGAATTAGGGATTTCGGTTGTCATCAGACAAGCGAAATCCCTATTATCGTTTATGAAGCGCATACAAAAGAAGCTGCAAGCTCACTTGCCCATCTTGCTCCAGTCGCTCAAGAAACGCTCGATACCGATATCGGTCAACGGATGCTTCCATAGCGAAGGCAGCAGCGAGCCCGGGATCGTAGCAATATGGCCGCCTGCAATCGCCGCTTGTTCTACATGGCCGACGTTACGAATGCTGGCAACGATGATCTCCGTCGGGAGCTGGTAATTTTCGATGACGGTACGCAGATCGCGAATCAGCTTCATGCCGTCAACGGCGATATCATCCAGTCTTCCAACGAACGGGCTGATGTACGTCGCGCCCGCTTTGGCAGCCATAAGTCCTTGGGCAACGGAGAACACGAGCGTGACATTCGTCTTAATGCCCTTCTGGGTAAGCGCATGCGTTGCATACAGGCCATCCTCAGTCATCGGCAGCTTGATGACGACATTAGGCGCCCATGAAGCAAGCTCTTCCGCTTCTTTCAGCATGTCTTCGGCCTTCGTGCCGATAACCTCCGCACTGACCGGTCCGTTGACGAAGGAACAGATTTCTTGTACAACCTGTTTGAAGTCGCGGCCTTCCTTTACGATCAGCGACGGGTTAGTCGTTACCCCATCCACTAGACCGAGCTTTACGATCCTTTTGATTTCATCAACATTAGCGGTGTCCAGAAAAAACTTCATCGCAATCACTCCCCATGATCGGTCATCGCTGACCACTCATTTAAGTTTACTCCATTTTTTGATCATGTCAAAAAGAAAACAGCGCTTTCATTAGTCCAATGCGGATTGACAGCGCAATTCAATTCGATTATTATCTAATTAGATGATTATCTAATTTAATTTCAAGGGGCGTGAGAATGGATTCATGATGCAGCTGGATAAAATCGTCGGCTATCACAAGGCGCTTGCAGATCCTACACGCGTTCGAATGCTCATCTTATTGGCGGATGGCGAATTGACCGGACAAGAGCTTGCCGAGAAACTCTGCCTCTCGCCGGCTACAGTGACCCACCATGCCGCGAAGCTGCGCGCTGTCAGTCTCCTTAATGAACGGCGCGATAAGAACGCGATTTTCTTTTCGTTGAATACGTATTTTTTGAAGCAATATGCTAATGCGATGCAGCGGCTGTTCGAGAAGCCGGCTGCCGAGTTAAAGGAGCCCGAGGAAATGGATGATAAGAACGAAAGGCTGAAGCAATCCGTCATTCGGAATTTTTTCACCTCGGAAGGCAAGCTCAAGCACATTCCGGCTCAGCTGAAGAAGAAGCGGATTGTGCTGGAGCATCTCGCCGAGAAGCTAGAACCAGGCAGACCTTATAAGGAGAAAGAGTTGAACGCGTTCATCCAGCAGTTTCATCCGGATTACGCTACCATACGCAGAGAGTTTATTATGCATGCTTACTTGTTCCGGGAGCAGGAGATCTATGAACGGAACCCTCGCGAAATGTGGGAGAAATGGGAAACATTATCATGACCAAAGACCATCATTAACATAAAACAAGGTTCTTTAGACACTTTTAATAGAATCTAAATGAATATATTGGCAGGATATCGCCCTGTAATGTCGAAATAAACACCATTCATCCAAAATTCGACATTATAGGAGCGACTTCAGACTTATGCAACTTTATTCACAGCAGACCTCCACCCGCTACCCCTTCAGATGGATAGCCCTGCTTTGCGCACTTACCCTTCTCTTGCTCGCCATTCCGGGTACATCCACGGCCAATGGTCAAGCGGCAGCACCTGCCATAGTCAAACCGCAGCAAATCTATACCTATGATCGGATGAGCGCCGATTTGCAATCGCTTGCAGCCCGTTATCCCGACCTCATTCGCACCGGTTCAGCAGGCGAAAGCGAATACGGCCGCAAGCTGTGGACCGCCGATATCGGCAACGGACCCGCCATTATTCTACTGCTCGGCTCTCACCATGCCCGCGAATGGATTACGACCGTTACCATGATGAAGCTGATGGAACAGATAGCCGTGCAATATGAGAACAATGCTGTCACTCCTGACGGTTATCGTGTCCGCGATTTGTTGGACAGAGTCACCTTCCGCCTGGTGCCGATGGTCAACCCGGACGGAGTTACCCTTCAGCAGCTTGGCCTATCGGCCTTCCCTGCCTCCGATCACGCTTCGCTCCTTCGCATGAACGGGGGAAGCGCGAATTTCAAGCGTTGGAAAGCCAACGCCAAAGGAATTGACCTGAATCGTCAATATCCGGCAGGCTGGGCCAATATCAAGAACCCGGCTCCCGGACCGTATTATATGAATTACAGAGGCAAACAGCCGCTGCAGGCGAAAGAAGCCAAGGCAATGTATGACCTGGCACGCTCCGTCAAACCGGAAGTCGCGGTCGCATACCATAGCTCCGGCGAGATTTTGTATTGGAATTTCAAGACGAAGCCGGCCAACGTCGCAAGAGATTATCAATTCGCCTCTTCTTATGCGAAGCTTACGGGCTATCGGCTGGTGCAGCCGCAGGCGAATCCTTCAGGCGGAGGCTTCACCGACTGGTTCATCCAGGATTTCGGACGTCCAGGGCTTACGCCGGAGCTCGGCCGTTCGGCCGGAGAAACACATGTGCCGTTATCGGAGTGGCCGCGTATTTGGGGACAGCATAAGAATACCGGCTGGTTTCTCGCCCAAACCGGCTACGAGCTTTGGCTGCAGCGCCAGCAAACTGCTCCTCTCACCTCGAATATCCGGTTGACGTCAAGCGAGACCAGCTATTTGTATCCGGATTTGAAATCGAAGCAAGCCGGAATCCTTGCGCCCGGACGTTATGCGACGATCCGCATGAAGGGCGATTGGCTGGAGGTGCGGACGTCATCGGGCACCAGCTGGATCTCCTCGCGCGCCGTACTGAGCGGTCCATACGAGAAGACGGAGAATATGACGGTAACGCTCGGACCGGATATCGGTCTCTATGACTCGCCGCTTGCTGCAGCTCCATCGGCCATACGGCTTACAGAGCAATCCGCTCCCGTACGCGAGCGCTGGAAGGGCTGGCTTTTCGTCGAGACCACCGGCGGCATGCGCTGGCTGAAGGAGTCGGAATTGCCCAAACCACAGCCAGGCGAGGAAACTCCGAGTGAAAATACCGACGAAGAAAAGGCTGCTGCAGAAACAGAATAAAACCGGTTGCAGGTAGCCACAGGCTGCATCTTCTCCAGTACGTCAATTTTGTATTATGTTAACAGCAGAGCTGTGGATTGACAAACAGGGCGCTTCTGGAATCATTTCCACAGGTCACAAGGCCGCTGCTTCGATAAGGATAAGTGAAATTACCTCCCCAACTGCCTCAATAATAAGAAAATGGCTGAACAAGTTCACTTGAACCTGTTCAGCCATCTTTCATATTTCGTCCACCATTTTTTAGCCAAAGATGGAGCAGATCGAATAGCTTATCCGCCTGTCTTCCGCAGTTCTTCCATTGCGGTCAGCATCTGCGGGTCCTCCGCCCGGAATTTCTCCATCAATCGCGTTGTCATGCGGTAAGCCGTCCGGTCATTAATAATGCCATCCGCCGGAATCGCTTCGCTTCGCTGGAATGCCTTGACGGCTTCGGTCGTTGCCGCATTGAAGACGCCGAATGGAGCTCCCGTATCGTACCCCAGCACCTGAAGCATCTGCTGCACGGTCTCGACACGTTCGCCATAGTCGCCCTCCTTCAGCTTCAGGCCGGCTGGAAGCCGAGGAAGCAAGGTATAAGCCGGTGCAGGAACGGCAATCGTCGGCTTGATGCCCTTCTTATGAATCCATTGGCCGTCCGGCGAGCGCCACTGCGCTTCGGTCAACTTCAATACCGAGCCGTCGGACAGCTGACGGAACTGCTGCACGACCCCTTTGCCAAAGGTTTGCTCGCCGATGACGGCCGCATTCGCCGTATCCTTCAAGGCTGCGGCGAGCACCTCCGCCGAGCTGGCTGTATTGCCATCGACGAGAACGGCAATCGGCAGCTTCCACGGCTCCTTCTGCTCTGACTTATGCGTAATGACCCGCTTCTCGTCCTTGTACACGACTTGAAGGATCGTCTCGCCCTTCGGCACGAAGCGGTTTGCGATATGGATCGTCGGCTCAAGCAGCCCGCCCGGATTGCTCCGCAAGTCAAGCAGCAGCTTCTTCATTCCCTTGGACTCCAGCGCCTTGATCGCGCTGTCGAACTCGTCGCCCGTCTTGTCGGCAAACCGGCTGATCGTAATAACTCCGATACCGTCCTCCTTCATTTCGAAGGATACCGTGTGAACCGGTACAGAACCCCTGGTGACAGGCAGCTCAAGCGGTTCGGCCAGCCCCTCTCTGCGGACCTGCAGCTTGACGACCGTTCCTTCTTGGCCGCGAACCGTCGTCATCAATTTATCGAATGCCATTCCTTTAACCGGAGTGCCGTCAACCTTGAGCAGCACGTCGCCCCTCTTAAGGCCCGCTTTCTCCGCAGGCGCTTCTTTAATGACTTCCTCGATAATGAATTCGCCATCCTGCTCCCGGATCGTTACGCCAATCCCGACAAAATGATCCTCATACGACTGGATAAACTGCTCTCCCTTGTCCTCCGTCAAATAAACCGAATACGGATCGCCCAAAGAAGCGACCATTCCTTCAATCGCCCCGTTTACCAGTGACTTGGGAGAGGCGCCTTCCAGATAACCGTCCATAATCTGATTATAGGCGTAGGACAAATTGCGGAACTCCCGTTCCTGCATAATCGGATTCTGAACGTGCATCCAGAAGCGCCCCACCGCGAAGCCAACTGCACAGGCAGCAATTATCACCAGCACCATAATAAGCCGTCTTCGCTGTCTTACCGCTTGCGATCCATGTATATTCAATGTTCATCACTCCGTTTCCCGGCATGCTCGTCCCTCCACTTTATCTTATTTAAGGGAGGCGCCGCAAGCTGAAGGGCTTCCGGAGGTGATGTCAAAATCATGAAGAGGGAGCGCCCGGCATCGGCGACTCCCTCTTCAAGCCCTTATTCCAGCACCTGCGATTCCTTAAGACAGATTAAGCCAAGCAAGCTCTTCATCGGTCAGATCGACCTGCTGCCCCTTCACGCTGTCGGCCAGCTCTTCCACTTTATGCGGGCCGATGATCGCCGCAACCGGGAACGGCTGCTTCAGCACATAAGCGAGCGCGATCTGGTTCGCGGTGACGCCGTATTGCGCAGCCAGCACGCGGGCGCGCCGCAGGCGTTCCCAGTTGCTGTCACTGTAATAGACGCGCACCATATCGGCATCGTCGGTCTTCGCCGGCGAATAGCGTCCAGTAAAGAAACCGCCCGATTGCGAGGACCAGGCAATAACAGGCAGCTGAGATTCCCCATGCCACGCTTCATCCTCCGGTGACATCGACACACAGCCCGCCCACCGGGGTTCATTCGGCTTCGCCAGGCTCAGATTAGGGCTGCTGCAGGCAAATCCCGTCATCCCGTGCTTAGCCGCATACGCATTCGCTTCCCGAATGCGCGCGATACTCCAGTTGGACGCGCCCAGCGCCCGGCAGCGGCCTTTCTCCAGCTGATCATTCAGCCCGTCAAGGATATAAGCGACGTTGACGTTCGGGTCGTCGCGATGCAGCATATAAATATCCACGTAATCGGTCTTCATCCGTTCCAGCGATTCGAGAAGATCGCTCTCGATACAGGTCTTCCTCATGCGGGATTGCTCATAGGGATGGGCGCCCTTGCCGATGATGACCATATCGCTGCGGTTGCCTCTCTCCTCCATCCAGGCCCCGATTGCCATAGCGGAGTCCGCCCCGTAAATATGTCCGGAATCAATCGTATTGCCACCTGCCTGGACGTAGGCATCCAGCAGCTCGCCGCAATCGTCCATTCTGTCCTTATGCAGCATCATTGAGCCATGTACAAGCTGGGATACGCCCTGCGGGACGCCATCAACCTTTATCCTTCTCATCCTTCGCTCACCTCACTCTCATTCTTATCCACGCGAAGGCATCCGTCAACACCATATCTTGTTCAAGCGTAAAATGCTCGAATCGGGCGGGCTAGCAACTTGATGAACGGTGTAATACAGCCCACTGCGCAGTCAGAAGGTTCTTCCGATCGCCGTTGTTCCCGGACTTCTTTGAATTCATGTTATCGGATCAATTCCGGGAACAAAGGCGACCGCTTGCTCTTCTTCAGAGTCATTCTTCCTGCTTCGCTCTTTCTACCCGTTCTTTACGCACAGCCGCCCGGGAGCAGGAAATAGCTTGTCCGCCCGGTTGTTTTCCGCTACAATCATATGCAAACAAGAGAGAGAAGAAGGAGCGGAAGAAACCATTATGTATAAATTGATTGCCATCGATATCGACGACACTCTGCTGACAGATGACTTGGCCATTACGGAAGGGACGAAAGCGGCTCTGGCCGGCGCCATCGAACAGGGCGTGTTCGTTACCCTGGCTACCGGCCGCATGTTTCCGTCGGCGCAGAAAATCGCTGCTCAGCTTGAGCTTAATGTTCCCATCATTACCTACCAAGGCTCGCTCATTAAAACCCTGTTCGACGAGCAGATCCTCTATGAACGCAGCGTTCCGCTCGACGCAGCCAAGGAGCTCTATGCCTTCTGCGAGGAGCATGGACTCCATCTGCAGCTGTACATCGACGATGTGCTGTATGTAAAAGAGGAGAACGAGAAGGCCCGCGGCTACTCGGCGCTCGCCAAAATTCCATACGTCGTCGAACCCGATTACGAGAAGCTGCTTGAACAGCCGTCAACGAAGATGCTCATCATCGACGAGCCAGATTACCTGGACGAAGTCGCAGCGAAGCTTGCTCCGATCATCGGCGACCGCGTCCACATAACGAAATCGAAGGCGCATTACCTCGAATTCATGCACAAAGAAGGCACAAAAGGCCATGCGATCGAATTCATGGCTTCGCACATCGGCTGCACGATGGATCAGGTCATCGCAATCGGCGATTCCTGGAATGACCATGAGATGATTGAGGTCGCCGGACTCGGCGTCGCTATGGAAAACGCGCTTCCGAAGCTGAAGGCCATCGCAAATTACATCACTTCATCGAATAACGATGAAGGCGTCCGCCGCGTCGTGGAGAAATTCGTGCTCAACCAGACGAATCAAGCTTAGCCTCATGCGGCTATTTATTCCTACGCATGATTTGGAGCACAATCCGCTGCCACAGGCAGAAGGCTTCTAAATAATAGAAGAAAGGCTATGCAGGCATGTATTTCGCCAGCACAGCCTTTTTTCTGTATAAGATCCCCGTATCGACTTATCCTATAACCGACGAAATATAGGCCATGACCACAGACAGAACAACCGAAACGCCGGCCATCGCAGCCAGGGCACGGAGCGTCTTCGCTTTGAAATCCTTCAGGCTCACGTTCAATCCAAGCCCGACCATCGCCATCGTCAGAAGAAAGGTCGTTACAGTCGCAATGCCATCCGAGACGCCGACAGGCATCGTAATCCCTTGTCCGGCAAGGAAGCTGCCGAAGAGGCTCATGCCGATAAAGCCTGCCAGAAACCACGGAAACTCGATTTTAGCGCCTGCCGCCTCTCCCCCGCGCCGCTTCATCCACAGAATCAGGACAAAGCTGAGCGGGATCAGCAGAAATACCCGGCCAAGCTTGGCCAGCAGCGCCAGAGTCAATGCATCTTCCCCAGCAGGCGCAGCCGCCAGGGCGACATGCGCGATTTCGTGCAGGCTGACCCCCGACCAAATGCCGTATTCCGAAGGGCTTAGACCGGTGAGGGGCCCAATCAGCGTGTACCCGATCGCAAATACGGTGCCGACCAGCGCAATCATGCCCGCTCCGATAGCGGTATCCTTTTCTTTCGCCTTCACGATCGGCGAGACCGCGGCAATCGCCGCCGCCCCGCACACCCCCGTGCCGATGCCGAGCAGAAGCGATAAAGATAAGTCGGCCTTCAGCCACTTTGCGACCAGCAATGTAAGGCCGATTGCGCTGACGACCATCACCGCATCTAACGCAAGCAAACCGAGCCCTTGCTGCAGCACGATGACGATATTCAGCTTCAGCCCATAGAGGACGATTGCGGTTCTAAGCAAGGTTTTCGATGAATATTGGATCCCGGTACGGAGCGCCTCCGGGTAGCCCGCCAGCTGCCGGTAGAGGACCGCAAGCAGAATCGCGCAGCCGAGCTGGCCGACGCGGTCGAGTCCTGGCAGCTGTGCCAAGCCATAGCCCGCTATTGCGAATAATAGGGTGAAGCCTACTCCTGCGATACGTGTATTCATAAAGGCAGACGATCTGATACGCCCCTTCAATGCTCTCGAATTAGCAGCCATCGTTACATCTCCTCCTTGTCGTTTGCATAAACCCATCATAAGCGATCAAGATGAATAAGAAAAATAAATTATTATAATATTTATGATAAGTAATAACTTATTATAAAATGGTTAACGAATCCATTCGAAAGGGGCGGGAGTACGTGGATCAGTCGCTGCTTGTATTTGTCACAGTCGCGGAGAAGGGGAGCTTCACGCGGACCGCGGAAGAGCTGCATATGACGCAGCCGGCAGTCAGCCAGTATGTCCAGATGCTGGAGAAGTCGGCAGGCGCTAAGCTGCTCGACCGGACGAACAAATATGTAAGGCTGACGAAAGCCGGAGAGATCGTCTATCATCATGCCAAAGAAATTCTGGGGCTCTATACCCGCATGGACACGTTGGTCGCCGACCTTATGCAGGTCGCAAGCGGGCCGGTCTCCATCGGCGCAAGCTTCACCTTCGGCGAGTACGCACTTCCTCATATGATTGCCGATATGCTGGAGGAATACCCGCTTATCGGGCCTACGATCACGATCGGCAATACGGCTGAGATTTGCGGGGCGCTGCTCAGTCATGAGCTCGACGTCGGCATTATCGAAGGGGATTATAAGCATGATAAGCTCTACGTGACGCCCTTCGCCGAAGATGCGATGGAGCTCATCGTCTCCTCGAAGCATCCGTTCGCCTCGGCTGCGCCAGACTTCATCGTATCAACCGGGGAGATGCCAGGCGAAACGTGGATTGTCCGGGAGAGCGGGTCCGGCACGCGTGAAGCGTCCGACCGATGGTTCGAATCGCTTGGCTTCATGCCCCGCAGCATGATGGCGTTCGGGAGTACGCAGCTTATTAAGGAATCGGTCGAAGCTGGCTTGGGCGTTACCCTTCTGTCCCGCATGTCCGTCCGCAAGGAGCTGCAGCTAGGCACCCTGAAGGCTGTGAAGGCGGCCGGAACGCCGGTGAAGCGGAACTTTTCCCTCGTGACCCACGCTGCTCCTTATCATACCAAGGCTGTACAGGTGTTCATCGCCTGCCTGCAGAACGGCAGCTGGAGTCGATGAAGCGAACCATCCTCCCGATTCCTGGGCAAATAGAGAAGACCGGCCTTGAAGCAGCTGCTTCAAGGCCGGTCCTCGTATAAATGAGCTTCTTATTTGCGGAAGTTAGGAATAGCCACTTCGGCGCCTCTCTTGGCGGCCGATTCCATCGATAACGGAAAGATGCTGCTCCACAGCACCGCGTCGTAAACGTCGATAACCGGATTGCGGTTCTCGCGAATCGCCGCAGCGAATTCCCGGATGACAAACAAGTCGCCGCCGCCGTGTCCGGCCTGGTCGGCTTCCGCCCCCATATCGCGCCACCAGCTGTGCTCGAATTCGTCCGAATAATTCCACAGCGATTCCCACTCGGCCGGCGAGCCCCATGACGAACCCGGGGAACGTCCTTGAACCCATACCGACGGAGCCATGGTGCTGCTCCATGTATAAGCCCCGTTCTCTCCCTGCAGTCCGTAACGAGCCATATCGTGAGGAACGCCGGACGTCCAGTCCAGACGCAGTTGGATCAGAACCCCGCTTGCCGTCCGGAGAATCGACACGGCGAAATCGCCCTGCTTCCAATTCACGTCCTCAACATGCGGGTGAGCCGGCTGGACGACGTCCGTATAATAACGGCGCACCGCCGCGGCAGGGGAAGTGAAGGTCGAGATTGATTCCAACCGATCGCTGCCATCACGGTTCAACCCCATCCACATGGCAAGCGGCCCGAAGGAATGGGTGGGATAATTCATCCCGTTATAGTCGCGCTGCAGCCTTCCCCGCCATGTCATATTCCCGTTCGCATCGTGCAGCAGACTGCGGCAGTCGTGGATGTAAGCGCCTTCCATAAAAGTCAGCTTGCCGAACACATTCGCTTTCACCATATTCATAATGAGCATATTCGGACGCATGAAGCAGTAATTCTCCGCCAACATGTACTTCTTTCCCGTCGCCTGGACGGTCTCGATCAGCTCCCAGCATTCCTCCAAGGTGGTCGCCGCGATCACCTCGCTCAGCACATGCTTGCCCGCACGCATCGCCTGGATCGCCTGCCGTGCATGGAGGAGCATCGGCGTTGCCAGGAATACGGCATCGACGTCAGGATCGTTCAACAGTTCCTCATAGCTTGTATAGCCTCTCAGCTGGCTGTCGCTCTCCTGCCACTTACGAACGGTGCACTCGTCCAGGTCGCATACCGCGACCAGCTTGATTTCATTCTGAAGATAGCTCATGACGTTGGAGAAATGAGCGCCTCGATGCCCGCCTACGATAGCCAGGCGTACGGGTGATGAATGCATAGAATAGTCCTCCTTCGAATCTTGAATGATTCAATTTGATGTATCCAAGCCTAAACGCTCAATCGGAATGAACGGAATGATGGACCGGGGTAAAAGCAGCGGCCAGGGTTGAGTATTCATGCCGTTTCGTATCAGCAAACAAAGGGGAGAATTTCCAATTACAATTCATATTAAACACCGTTTAAGGAAGGTCTGTCAACAAAAAAATAGATCGGCAAAGCCTTTGCTGCCGCTGCATTTAAAACGTTTTTAATCATTCACCTATTTAATATCATATGACGTGCAGAAAGCAGGAAAACTCACTGTGAAAAAATAATTTAAAATCCATTAATTCCATAAATTTGTATTCAAAGCTCTATGATTGCCGTTTAAAAATAAATACTCCATCAGAAGCTCCCGGTCCGCGGTGTTTCGCTGACTCCTTTTAAAGTCAAAGAAGAGCCCCGGCTCCTTTAACGGAGACGTGGCTCTTCTCGTCAACGCTTTACGTTACGGCTTCTTTTCGTCCAGCAAAGCTTGCGTAGGCGACTTTCATGATGGGATCGGTCTCCCACAAGCCGGTTCGGCGGAAAGTACCTGTTGTTGTACAACATCTTCAGTCTTATCTATATTCATATCCCAAGCATGGAAGGATTCGCATTCAGCCACACCGTCACAGACTACGATTCCAACACGCCCGGTAAAGGTTTCTGGAACATATCATCGGCAGCAATTTCTTCGCGTTCTTTAGCACTTCGAACGCTGACGCCGTTACCGGATCCTTTTATCCCAGTAATTATGAAGTGCGACACCTAGAAAAACAAAAAGCCCATGTTGGTTTCGTGTAAAAATGGAAGTCACCACAACACCATTTCTACAGGAGAAACCAACATGAGCTACTCCCAGGCGGGCGAGATCAAGGAGACTCGACATAAAGACAAACGTCAGAAGCCAATGGAAACACGCGGTCGGTTCCTTGTCGGCACTCCGTTCAACAACCGCCCCCGTAATGTCTTGAGTGAGGTCAGTCTACGAAGCTTTCATGGAAGAGGTGTCCCACTTGGCTTGACCCTTTGACTGTTCTCTTCTCGTCATCCTCGGAAATACAATCCTTCGCTTCCCGTCGTACAATGTTCTTTCCGCGGCTCCCGATAGCGTATCCCGGAGATTCTCGTTCATGGAGCCGCGGCTGCCCGCCGTCTATTACGGCTTCTGCTCGTCCAGCAGCGCTTGCGTGAAGGTGGTCATATGGTCCAGGAAGGCTTTCGGCTCAAGCGTGCCTGCCATCACTTCCGCCCACTTCGTATCGAATTCCTTGCCGACATCTACCGGTATCGTCGGCGGCAATTTCTTCGCGTTCTTCAGTACTTCATACGCAGACGCTGTTACCGGATCCTTCTTCGCTTCCGATTCCAGGTACGGATTATCCTTAATCCCCGAAATCCAGCCAAAGTGCTTCTGCTGCGATTCGGCTCCGGCCTTCGTCGAGGTCATCCACTTCAGCAATGCCCAAGCCGCGTCTTTGTTCTCTTTCTTGCCTACCGATGTCAGCGAGAACGACCAGCCTCCGATCCAGAGCGACTCCGCCGGCATCGGCGCAAACTTCAAATCCGGATTTTGCTCGAGAAGCCCGCGCAGAGACGGCGTGACGTGAGGCTCCATCAACGATTTGCCTGCCGAGAATCTTCCCGTGTTCTCCGGCAGCGTGGAATTTAATTTGCCCATACGCTCATCGTTAATGTTCTCCCGCTTAAAGTTGACGATCCAATCCAGCGCTTCGACAACCAGCGGATCGTTGAACGTTACTTTACGCTCCGCGGGATTATAGAAATTGGATGCATCCGCGCCGTTGAGGAAGCTCATCGTGATCAAGCTGTTGAACGGGCCATATACCTCATGCGGCGAGAAGGTCGTCATCACTTGCTCCCCGTTCTCGGTCACCCAGAACTTGCGGAGAAAGTCGCCGAACTCCTGCAGCGTTTGCATCTCCGGAATTTCCGTAAATCCGTATTGCTCCAATACATCGTTATTATAGGCAAGGGCAAAGTTCGGATCCACATGCCAAGGAAGCGCCCATACCGCGCCGTTCTGATCGACGGACCGCGTATAAGCCGGTTCGTAGTACAGATCTGGCGTAATATCAGGACTTGAATTTAAATAAGGCGTCAAATCTTCAATCATATCATCTTTACGCAAATCGATGGCAAGGCCGTTCGAGGAAATCACGTCCGGCGTCTCGCCTGCGGCAATAAGTGCGGCAAGATCGGCTGTCGTCTGCTCCATATAGATAACCTTTACATTCGGATAATCTTTATTGAAGTCCTCGAACATTTTCGCGAACTGCTCGCCGAAGCCTGCGCCCCATGGCGTGATGACCCGAACCTCGCCTTTAATATCCGCCAAATTAACCTTCGGCGCGTTAGCCTCTTCTCCTTCTGCGCCTTTGTTGCCTTCGGTCGCCCCTGTATTCGCATTCGTCTTCGTATCGTTAGGCGTTTTGGTGTTGCCTCCATTCTCTCCAGACCCCCCGCTGCAAGCAGCCACGATCGTGACCAGCAGTGCGAGCGCGCAGGTAAGACTCAATAAACGGAACCCTTTATGGCTTGACCTTCTCATATCTGCATTTCTCCCCCATACAAGTATTTGTCCATCGTTAACATCTACTTCTGATCTAGGTTGAAGAAATCAGGTTGATCATGCTGCTGCCCAAATTCTGTTGTATGCGGTTTCATTCATCCGCTCACTTTCGTACGAGGATGGCCGTTATAAATCGTCGAAGTAAATTGCCATCCGCATCACCTCCTTTAGGCAGCCGGCAGGCGGCAGCCACCGCACCGCCGGCTTCATTCTTTGTTCCTCTCCAATAAGTCCTACTCGATTAATCCGGTACGTTCCACGCCTTCGACGAACCAACGCTGCCCGATCGCATACAGGATCAAAGGCGGGATAATAATCAGGAAGCTGGCTCCCATTCGAATGGTTTCGTTAAACATTTTATCGGCCTCGCTTTCGTACAGCCCCTTCAATACCGTCTGCAGGTTGAACAGACTTAGCGTTAACGGCGTATTCTCGGACCCGATGACAAGCGAGGTCAAGTAAGTTTCGTTCCAATGCCAGATGAAGGAGAACAGGAAGACGACGAGAATCGCCGGCTTTGCAAGCGGAACGATAATTTGGAACAACACGCGCAGCGAGCCTGCTCCGTCAATCCGGGCCGCCTCATCCAATTCCTTGGGCAGCGTCCGGAAGAACTGCGTGAAGATGATGACGAACAGCGCTCCGCGAATGCCATGGCCGAACATAGCCTGACCGATGATGGCGAATTTCGTTCCCATCCAACCCAGGTTCTTAATGAGCATAAACAGCGGTATGACGATCGTCTGCGGCGGGATAAGGAAGCTTAAAATAAGCAAACCGAACAATATCGTCTTGCCCGGAAACTTGAACTTGGCGAACGCGTATCCAGCCAGCGCACAGGCGATGACATGGAATATCGCGCCCAGTCCGCTGATCATCACGCTGTTCTTCAGCGCATTCAGATAATCCAGCCCCTGCCAGGCCAGCTTAAGGTTATTCCATTCGAAGCTTCTGGGAATCCAGCGGACCGAAGGATCCAGCAGGTCGACGTTATTCTTAAGCATGGTGGAAACCATGTAAAAGATCGGGTTCAAATACAAGTAAGCGATGTTCAGCAGAATCGCGTAGAGCAAGAGGATCGTCAGCCATCCGGTTTTCTCCTGCGTGCCGAACAGCTTCTTCTGGGTCCATACCACTTTGTCCATACCATTCCCTACCTTCGATTGTCGGAATGACGAGATATACGTTTAAAGAACAGCATTACAAGCATAATGACGACGAACACGATGGAGAAATAAATCCAGCCGAGTGCGCTCGCATATCCGTAGCCCGTATATTTCATATGGTGCTTGATGAGCTCCAGTATGGGACTGAACGGAAAGGTGAACAGGTCCACGATCGTATAGATCGTATTGAGCAATATAAACGGCTTCAGCGCCGGCAGCGTTATTTTCCAGAACGTCTCCCATGGTGACGCGCCGTCAATCCCCGCTGCTTCGTACACCGGCTTGCTGATCGTCTGCAGGCCGGCAATAATAATGATAATTTGAACGCCCGAATACCACAGGACGATGACGAACTTATCCAACACGGCTAATAGCGGTTCCGCAAACATCTGAGGCACATTCATCTGAATGTACGGCTTAATATTGTACTGGTCCAGAATGGACAGTCCGGCCGCGCCTTGATAGAAAATTTCGGTCAGCACCTGGCCGGTGGCGAAGATGACCGGGAGAAAGAAGACCGCCCTGAACAGCGTCTTCCCGGGATATTTCATATTGAGCAGAATGGCCACCAGCAGCGCAAACAGCACGATGATCGGAATAATGAGCAGCGATTCCTTGAGATAGTTGACCAACGACGCGGAAAACTGATTATCGAGCAGGAAGGCATTCTTATAGTTCAGCATGCCGATCGGCTTCATAACCATTCCATCGCCGGTTATGCGTACATCCTGGAAGCTCATGTACAGCGAGTAGATCAATGGATACAGGACAAACATGCCAAGTCCGATCAGCCAAGGAGTAAGCAGGGCATATGCGGAGAACGCCTCGCGGACTTCAATCGATATTCTTCGCTTCCGTTTCTGCATACCGTCACCCCTCTCTGCCCACTAAGGCGAAATCTTTCGGCTTCACGCTGACGCTTCCCGCCTCGTAGGGAACCTCTCCGTAATTGACGACGACAGATTGACCGTTGTCGTAGGTCGTCTCGAACACTTCGTCGGCGATTTGGCGATGGTTCACGATGAGACTGTCCTGCAGCCCGCCAAGTACAGCGCTGATCCGCTTGTATTCCTCAACGATCGTATCCAGCCATTCCGAGTATGCGCTGCTGAAAATATACCGCGTATACGTGTCCTTCAAGATGCCTGGATCTTCATAAGTCAGCAGATAAGCCGGCAATGCCCCGTATTCGACGGAATTCAACATCTCGAAGTTGTACTCGTCTCTCAGGTTGCCCGGCTGACCCGAGTAGGTCACTAGCCCGTGGATCGCAATGGGATAGAACGGAACGCTTTGCTTCGCCAGCAAATCGTAGCTGACGCTTAGCGGGAGCGCGCTGATATGATCGGCTTTCCCCAGGACGTAAGCATTTCCGTGCGTGACCCTGACTTGACCGAGCTCATCTTTCGTCTTCTCCAGCATTTGCTCGAATACGTCCGCCGTCTGTTCCCGGGTGTAAGGGTTGGACGGGTTATTATCGGAATAGAGCAGATCGCCGATGACATCATGTCTCAAACCGTCGATGCCAAGCTCCTTATATGCCGGCAGGCTTTCCGTTGTATAGTCCAGCGATAAGTTCGGCTGCATCCAATATTTCCGGGTCGCCTTGCGGAACGTAAATCCGGAAAAACCGATTTGATCCTCCACAACCCTCGCATTCGAATCGCGAATCGCTTTGCTTCTGGCCAGAAAGCCATTGCCCGAGAATGCGGTCACATAGTTATCATCCAGGAAAATGCGGTTGCCGTGGCGATGAACGGCTTCGATCAGGCGCGACAACCCGTCCGTGCCTCCCAAGCTGTTCTCCGGCGGGAATCGTTTGGGCAGATAACGCATATAACCGCCCGTCGACCATCCGGTGAAGGTCACATTCATCTCGTTAATCCCCGCTGCGTTAAATTTATCGACGATTTCGCGGGCTTGATCGAATGTCGTGGTCTCCACCAGCTTCGAGCCGAATATGCTTGGTTCCCGGTCGCCGCCGAAGAAGCTGACTTCAAGCGGAATATGGTCCGACCTTGGCTTTATTCGCTGCATTCCCTTTTCTTCCATCAAATAGCTCCGGTAAGCGGCAGCCATGCCGACATAGTTAATGTCCTTCTTGTCGCCCTGCAGGAAGTAATACCGGATCGTCCGATCCTGCTCAAGCCGCTTATCCTCAAAGACGTTAAACCCTTGACCGAAGCTGCTCGTACGCCGGAAATATTCCTGCCTGTATACGAACTGAGGCGCGATCCAATTGTAGGAGGTATATAGACCGCTTGGCGTCGCGTTGATCCTGGCATTCGCTTCCCCTTCCGTAATGATGCCCAGCAAGGCGTTGCGTCCGTAGGAAATGCCGAATACGGGCAGCAGCGCTTCGGAGGAAGCATCGCGCAGACCGCGAACCGATTGGGCGGACAGCGCCAGGTCCGAACCGTACAATTCTGCGGAATACCGGAACGGGTATGCACCGCTTTGCTCGAATTCGATCGTTGCCCCCATACCGCTCGGAACGAACATATGCCCATCCGGAACGTCGCTTCGCGAGGCGCCCAGGAATGGGAAGGCCCACAGGTTTACGATGCGGACGCTCTCTCCTTCCACAATGCGGTCGGACGGAATGTTCACTTCGATATGATCGTCCTTCAGCATGACGATGAAGGTGAAGCTGCTTTCGATCGTTTGCAGGTCATACGTGATTTCCGCGCCGCCGTCGATCGGCTTTACCGTCGTCTTCCCCTGCAGCTCGGTGTCGTTCCCGTATTTCAGCTTCGAGGCAGCCTTGATATCGGTATATTCCAGATAAAAGGCGGACTCCAGGTTTTTCCGCCAATGTCCCTTCACCGTCTCCGCCGCCAGTGATTCCTTATCGGGATTGCTTCGCCAAGTATAGTTATTTCTTTTGTCGGTTACGGCGATTTTCCCATGCTGGCTTACTTCCAGGCGAAGCCGGTCATTTTCTTGAATGGTCGTATATTTGTCTTCATCCCGGGCCTTGGCGGCCGGCGCCTTAATCTGGATGAGCTCTTCCTCCTCTTCGTCCTCCTGCTCCTCTTCGGCGGTTACCCCGCCTTTGTCCGCCGGATTGCCTTTGTTGAGCTGGATACCGGCGATAACTGCCGAAAGAAGGAGAAGACACGCCGCCGCAAGTAGTATATAGCGCCGATAAAGTTTGATTTTACTCACGGAAAGAGACCTCCTCATAAAGCTGTTCGATGAAATCGACAAGCTGCACGCTAAGCCCCGCGAAGATCAGCAGCAGGATCCAAATCGCGAGCATGAACAAGATGGACAGCACCGTGATCCAAATCGTCTCCCCGATATCGTAATTATGGATCTCTTGAACCAGCACGATAAACAAGAAGCCGGTCCATCCGATAATGATATACTGGAAGAACAGGTAGATCGAGCTCTCGCCGATCGTCAGCACATTGGAGAGCAGGCTGAGCGGAACGGTAAAACAAATATACGGGATCAGCGCATAGGCGCTGCCGATCAAGACGTCCACCAGCCGTCCCTGTCCCCGGTTAATGGAGCTGACCAAATAGTTCGCCAGTACCCACGTGATCCATGGGATGCCCACCTGCGCCAGTATTAGCCATGGGTTGATGAATTTGACCTCAATCGGATTGAAGATAAAGCTCGTCGAGATTTCGGAAATCAAGGTGGCCAGATAAGCAAGCAGAAGCAGAATGATTGCAGCTAGCAAGCCCCCCCGTTTCTCATAGCGAAGCTCCCAAAAGCCGTCAACCGGATGCCGAAGTATTCGGATGGCTTGCTTGAGGTGAATGACCAGTTCTCCCATCGCCTTTCCTCCACTTCATGGTTTTCCAGATCTTCCTCCCAATGTAATAAAGAACGATTAGAATAAGGAGGCCTGTGGATACGATACCGAAATTATTTTGCAGCCACAGCACGCGAAGCTGCCAGAATGAATCGGAATAGCCCTTCACATCCTTCGCAAGCCGGTACTCCTTCAGCGCCGTCTCCCAATCCCCTTTGCGGTAATGCGATTTGGCGAGGCCGAGATGAGCCTTATAGAACTTGCTGTTCAGATGCAGGACTTCCTTCCAATACTGCTCGCTTTCCTCATACTTGCCGAGCATATACAGCTCATTGGCTTGATGCACCAATTGGGCGAACTCCGTCTGCCTGAAGATCTGAATCAGGTTGGATACCCGGTCGGCAATATAAATGTTTCCCTTGGAATTGACCGCAATGCTGGAGGGGTAATCAAACAGCCCCAGCTTGTTGAATCCGGCATTCTTGCCGCCGAACGCGAACAGCAGCCCGCCTTGCGAATCGTACTGATAGATGTAACCGCTCTGCGCTTCGATTGCGGTCATATTGCCGCTTCGGTCGACCGCGATATCTCTGAACAAGGTCTCTTCGTTGATGCGGACGTACCGATCTCCGTATACCTTCTCGCCCAGCAGATCCTTCCCGGCAAAATTCAGCTTCTTGATATGTCCGTTCGAGACGGAGATGCTCGTCGTATAGATCAACCCGTCGCGGTCGATCATGACATTGCTGACCGTACCGGGCAGCTTCTTGATCTCCTTCTTCAACTGATCCTCCGTGTACACCTTCCGCTTCACGTAATCGATCAGATTGAAGGGAACTCTGTTCGCCCCGAAGAAGCCCTGGAAGGCGCCCTCTTCATCGTCCAAGACGATCAGCCCCTGATAGCCGTTATTCGTAGCTACATAGAGGAAGCCCCGTTTGTCGACCGTCAGCTTGGTCGGTTCAAACTCGAAGCTGCTGGGGAGCAGCGTCGTATCCGGCCGTTTATATTCCCGTTCGAATTTCCCGCTCCGGTCAAAAACCGCAATTCGCTTATTGCCGGTATCGGCTACATATACGCGTTCCTCATTCACGTAGACCCCGTTAGGCTCCTTCAGCTGCCCGGGACCCGATGGATCGCCAATCGCTCTGATATAGCGGTGATTCGCATCCAGATGAACGACCCGATTGTTCTTCGTATCCACGATAAACAGATTATCCGCATCATCGATAAACAGATCGTTCGGGTTGTTCAAATTCGTAGGGCCGCTTTCCGGGGGAACCAGGTTCAGTCCGATATAGCCGAAAGGCACGTAGGCCGGTTGGACAAAGAACTCCCCGTTACCGCTATCGTAAGAGAATGTTCGGTAAGGAATCTCTGCCTTCACAACCGCTGGCTGAAGACCGATCCCGGCTATACATACCGCTGCGATAACGAAGCGTAACCAATTATGCATGCCTACTCATCCTTTCTATTTAATGCCTGAATGCATCATCGTCGTAATGACTTTACGCTGCAGCAGCAGGAAGATGATGAAGTTGGGTATGAATAACAGCAGTGCAGCTGCGGCTGCAGCCCCTTGGTTCGCTACGTTGTTCGCCAGCTGATTCGTCAGCGTGTTCACGAAGAAAGGAAGGGTCTTCATCGTCTCGTTCTCCATAAACAACGTCGATGTCTCGTCTGTTGACCAGGCCGATTGAAACGACAGGATGGCCGTTGTCGCAAGCGCCGGCATGCAGAGCGGAATGACGATTTTCAAGAAAATCATATGCTCCCTCGCACCCTCTACCTTCGAAGCCTCCAGCAGCTCATTCGGGATCTGATCGATGAACTGCTTCATCAGAAACACCCCGACAGGCATCGCCACGAGGGGAAGCACATGCCCCCAATACGTATTGATAATGCCAAGCTGGCTGATGACGAAATAACGCGGAATGCCGACCATCTCCGGCGCGAACATCAACGAAATGATGATGCCCGAGAAAATAATTCCTTTCCCTGGAAACTTATGCTTGGATAGCGGATATGCGCACAGCACGCTGAATAAACAGGATGTTAGGACGACGAGAAAGCTCGCCACGAAGCTGTTGAATAAATACCGCGTCATCGGTACGACCGAGGATTGCGTGACGACGACCAAATCGATAAAGTTCTGGATCGTCGGGTTACGCGCAATGAATGTCGGCGGGTACAGGAACAGCTCATAGAAGGGCTTGAGTGCATGATTAAACAGATAGACGATCGGCAATAGCATAAACATGGCAAGCAGGGTCATGAGCACAAACAGAAACCATTGAAACACACTTACTTTGCGAAGGGATCCGATCCCTCTTCTCAACGCGCTAGTCCACCCGTTCACGGATCATTCCTCCTTCGAGCCGAACAGTTTCCAGCATATTCTGCTAACGATATAAGTTAAGACAAGCAGGACGACGGATATGGTCGATGCATACCCCATCTCATATCGGATAAATCCATAATCGTCGATATGGTTGATTAACAGGTGGCCGGAGTATTGCGGCGAAGGGTTTGCGCCCGACAGCTGGACGCTGATCTGGCCGGCCTTCAACGTCCCGACGACGGCCATCACCGCGCCGAACAGCATCTGCGGCTTCATCGCCGGAATCGTAATGTACCAAATTTCCTGCAGCCGGTTGCGAATGCCGTCGATTTTTCCCGCCTCATACAATTGTGTGTCGACATTCTGGATCCCGGCCAGCAGGGCGAGGAAGCCGACACCCATGCTTCCCCAGAGCGTAACGAGAATCATGACGTTCATGAGATACTTCGGATCCTGCGTCCACAGCTGCGCTTGGTCGATAATCCCGATCTCCAGCAGGAAGCTGTTCAAATAACCGAGCCGGTCTCCGCTGAATACGATCAGCCACACAACGGCCATCGCAACGCCTGCCGTCATGGATGGCGTGTAGAGCGCCAGCGTGTAGAACACTCTTATTTTGGCTGGCAGCTGGGAAATCAGCCAGGCTAGCATAAAGCCGGCGATATACCCGAGCGGGCCGACGATGACGGCGAATTTGAACGTATTCGGGATCGCGTATTTCCAGAACACCATATCTTGCGTCAGCAGATTCCGGTAATTCAACCACCCGACGAACTTAGGCGCTTCGATCGCGTTAAAATACGTGAATGACAATCCTATAGCCGCTATTGTAGGAACGACGATAAACAAGATAAACGTGATCAGAAACGGCGCTATGAACAAATAGGAGAGCCAATGCCGCTTGATCGTCTGTATGAACGGCGTAAGAAGCACGATCTTCTGCTTGCGCCTTGCAAGCGGATGCGGGACCGCTCCTGAAGCTTCATTACTCATCCTCGGTTCCACCTCCGGTCGGTTTATCAATTTGCGGAATATCCAGCGTACGGATCACTTTGCCGTCTTTATCCACGAATCCGAATTCCTGCTGCTTGCGAAGCAGCTCCCTGTTAATTTCAAAGACGGCATTCTCCAACGATTCACGGAAATTCATATTCTCCAGCACGGTCCGGTTCCAGGCGAAGCTCAGCTCACGCGTCGT
Source organism: Paenibacillus spongiae (assembly GCF_024734895.1). Classification (NCBI taxonomy): domain Bacteria; kingdom Bacillati; phylum Bacillota; class Bacilli; order Caryophanales; family Paenibacillaceae; genus Paenibacillus; species Paenibacillus spongiae. Next base: position 1,411,024 of record NZ_CP091430.1, on the reverse strand, counting down.
GAAATAGCCGCCGGGCACGTTGGGCATTTCTTTAAACCACTTCAGCTGTTTCCCGATTTCGCCGCCGTGCTCGCTTGGCCAAGGAATTTGTTGGAACGCTTCCTTGTTCGCCGTGTTCCAGCGGAACTCGATGCCGTTGAACATTTCCATATCATTGCCGAAGCGGGCCTGCGTCTCCGTCGAGGTCCACCATTTCAAGAACTGCCACGATTCATCCGGACGCTCGGTGGACTTGAATATGACGCCGGACTGCAGAGCGCCTCCACCCCAGCGTTCAATCTCGCCGTCGCCGTTCTTCGTGCCCGGCAGCGGAGCGACCGACCATAAGCCCGATATTTCCGGTGCGGCAACGAGGAGCTGCAAGTAAGTATTGAAATCGGCGATTCCGATCGGCATGTTGCCGTTGCGGAAGTGCATGTAGAAGTTGGGCACTTCTCTAGGCAAGCCATAGATGTTGAAGAAGTCCGTCCATTTCTTGAAAGCGTCGAACGCTTGAGGAGAGTCCAGTCCTGTCTTCATCCCGTCCGGGGTATAGAAGCTCGCCGTGTTCTGGTAGAACAAGGGGAGATACATCATCGGCTGGTAGAAGAAGTCATACCCTTTCTGCTGAAGCGTAGGCAGCAACCCGTAGATATCGTCCCACGTTTCGGGAACCTTCAGCTTCAGTTCATCCAGAATGTCTTTCCGGTAGAACATCACGTTGAACATGATTGTTTCCGGCAGCGCATAATCGCCATTATTATAATGGAACGGCAGCAGCGATCCTGGCAGAAACTGCTTCGCTACCTCCTTGTAGTCGGGAAACTTGCTTAAGTCTAACAGCGCATTCCGGACCGCAAAGTCCACCGGCGTCAGCTGATCGAGCCCCATGGCAACGTCCGGCTCCCGGTTGGCCGCATTGCTTAAGATAAGCAGCTGCGGATTCGGCATAATGTTAATATTCACTTTAATGCCGGTCGACGGGGTGAAGCGCTCGTCAACCATCTGCTGCATCAGCGTGATATAGTCCCGTCCGCGATTGACCCATACGGTAATGGCCGCGTCCTCGTCCTGCCGGCCGTAGTCGATATAATCGGGGCTGAAGGTGAGGAAGAAGGTTTTCACCGTATTCTTCGTAATATCCCACCGCGATGGCGTAAATTCGGGCAGCTTGGTTGTCGATTTGGAGACGTAAATCTGATCAAACATCAAAGGCTGCTTCGTAAGCTCGATTGCATAGGAAGAGAGCGATTCCTGAACCGAAGACAAATATTCCGGCTTGAACGGCAGCTCGTTGGGATCGTCCGCCAACCGCTGCAGCTTGTCGATCGAAGCGCGAATGGCCGCCGCACCATTGACTTCATTGCCGTATAGCTTCTGCAGATAGGCCAGGATTTGCTCCAGCCTTTGCTTCATATCGAGCAGTCGCTGCTCGATATCCGGCAGCTGGTCGGCAATATTCCAATCCCGGTTCTTATCCAAATTGTCTTTGCTGCGCACGCCGGTAACCAAACGCAGCAGACGGTTGATTTCTTGAATTTCCCGCGTTATATGCTGAACGGATTCGACGATTGGCGTAACCGGGGCGTTCGTTACGGTCATCGAGAGCTCGTGCTTGCCCTTGGTCAATTCGAACAAGAACGGCTCCTCTTCGGATATGCCCAACGTTTCCACCGACCAATTGCGTTTATATGCGAATGGGAATGCTTGCAGTTCCTGGAATGGAACCTCGCCGTCGATTTCAATCATCCGATAAGAGTTCGATTCCTTGTTATACCCTTGGAAATACTTCATATCAATTTTATAAAGCCCGTCCTCAGGCACTTCGAATGTCCACGTAGCCGATTGCCCGCCCCGGAACCAGCCACCTCCGCCCATCGTATTGAAGACGATCTTGCCGTCCGACTTCGGACGGGCAAGGTCATCACGGCTGGCTTGCATCTGAACCGACGGCTCCGATTTCTCCTGCATCTGCTCCGCTTCGATCGTCGTATACCAATCGGATTTATCGCCGGAAGCTGCGGAATAGTCCGCTTGGACAGACGTATAATCTTCAACCAGCCTCGGGGCTTGAAGCCCCAGACTGGATATTGCAATCGGCTCATATACCGATTGGATTCGAATCGTACGCTTGCCTTGCTCCAAGTACCAGCGCAGCGGTTCGCTGCTGGCGAAGGAGGAATCGACCAGCGGCCGGTCGATCCACTCTTTGATTGCGATCTGTCCCGGCCGGATCTGGTTGTCTTTGTAATCCACTCGTGGCGGAAACTGATCATCCTTCCACAACCGGTCCAGCTCGATGCTCTTCGACTCTACGTAAGGCGACTTGCCATCGACTGTCACGCCGATCTGAATCGGAATATTCGAATCCTCGAGCGAGTAGTAGTTCAGCCGCAGCTGATAGAGCCCGCTCTGAGGCACATCCACCTCATATTCCACCCATTTCCCCTCATCCAACGCTACCGTATTGGATACCCCTTGCAGCGCCTCTTCACGGACGGAGACGCCATCAGAGGCGTTCTTGAAATCGGCAGCCTGCAGCAACGGTCCCGAGACGGCTGCATCCTTTACCCCTTCGTCTTTCCATTGCTTGAGGATTTGCGAATATAGCGGTTCCGTGGATGCCGTCAGAGGTATTGTTAACGAGTCCGGATCGGGCTGCTCGATTCCGCCATCCGTTATGGCATCGCTTACATTTGAGAGTGCGAAATAACTGCTGAGCAGCATGCAAATCATCAGCAGAAGCCAAATGCGTTTTCCGCTTTTGAGCAGATTCGTCATGTTAACGCCTCATTTCTTTGATAATTACCTGATCGCCATCCCAGAATCGCGATTGAAGAAGATCATGTATTCCATATTCAAGGAAACTTCAAGCTTCGTTTTATCTGGAAATTTCACAAATGCAGGCACTCTTATAACCAGCTTCTCGCCGTGGCCAAGATCGAGATGTATGTAGCGGTCGGCTCCCATCAATTCCGAGAATGTGATGGTTCCGTTAATCGGCGTCTCGCCCTGCGGCAAGTCATCCACCTCATTGACAATATGAACATATTCCGGACGTATTCCCAAGATTACAATTCGCCCGTTATACGGCCGAAGCAGCGGATACATCGGTTTCGGCACTTCGATCGAATACCGGTTTGTATCGAAATAGATCATGCCATCCTTCTCGATGATAGTGCCCTGCAGGAAATTCATCTCCGGCGAGCCGATAAAGCTGGCAACGAAGCGGTTCACGGGGCGGTTGTAGAGCTGCTCGGGCGTATCCACCTGCATAATGATGCCGTCCTTCATGACGCAGATCCGCGTTCCCATCGTCATCGCTTCCGTCTGATCATGCGTTACGTAGATCATCGTCGTCTCCAGCTCGCGATGCAGCTCGATGATCATCTCCCGCATCTGCACCCGCAGCTTGGCATCCAGATTCGAAAGCGGCTCGTCCATCAAGAACACCTGGGGCGTACGCAGTACCGCTCTTCCCAAGGCCACCCGCTGACGTTGTCCGCCTGACAGCTGCATCGGCTTTCGTTCAAGCAAATGCTCGATCTCAAGCGTTCTTGAGGTGGATTTGACGGATGATTCGATCAGATGCTTCTCGACCTTTCTCAGCCGCAGCCCGAAGGCCATGTTTTCGAAGATGCTCATATTGGGATACAGCGCATAATTCTGAAACACCATGGCAATATCTCTTTTTTTCGGAGGGATATCGTTCACAAGCTGGTTGCCGATATAGATTTCTCCGCTGCTGATTTGTTCAAGACCCGCTACCATTCGCAATGTCGTCGATTTGCCGCAGCCGGACGGACCGACCAGGACCATAAATTCTTTATCTTCAATTTCCAAATTGAAATTTTCGACAGACACCGGTCCGGACTTGCTGTACTTCTTCACTACATTGTTAAACAACACTCGTGCCAATGGCTCTTCCTCCCTTTCTTTCGCTGCTTGAATTTATTATAGTTCGTTCATTATGAATTCGTTGTGAATTTTGCGTTCATACCGAAGCAGCCGGGATCATAACTGTAAAAACGCTTCCAACTCCGGGCTTGCTGGTGACGCCGATCTTCCCGTCATGCGATTCAATGAGCCGTTTCGTAATCGTTAATCCGAGCCCGCTCCCGCCCGCTTCTCTGGACTGCGTCTTATCGATCCGGTAGAACCGCTCGAATATCCTCGGCAGTTCCTCTTGGGATATGCCGACTCCGTTATCCTTCACATGAACGATAATTTGCCCGGAATCGCGGTCATGATCGGTAATGATTTCGATCTTTCCGGACGCATGCGTATATTTGATCGCGTTATACACAATGTTGACGAAGACCTGGGTCATCTTATCCACATCCACCAGTATCGGACACGGTATCTTCGGCGTTATGAGCTCGATGCTCATATTCTTCGCCCGGCAGGCTTCCTCCAGGCTGGCAACCGCTTGTTTAATTACCGGCACCACATCGATTGCCTCCAAGCGCAGCTCGAACCTTGCGCTCTGCGCCTGAATAATGCGCTCAATGTCGCCTACAAGCCTGGTCAGTCTCGAGATGTCGCGCAATATTTTCTCCAGCCGGATATGATCGGGTTCAAAAATGCCGTCCGCTATCGCCTCAATTTGATTGGAGACCAGCATAAGCGGGGTGCGCAGCTCGTGAGCCAGGTCTTCCATCATCACCTGTCTCCATTTCTCCTGCTCATCGAGCTGATGCACCACGTAATTGATTCCCCGCGCAATACGGAAGGCATCTCCCGTCTCTTCCTCATCGACAGGTATTATTTTCCGTCTGGCATAGACTTCCTCCATCGCACGAGCGATTCTTCCGAATGGCCTCATATGCTTCACCGTCACCAGCAAGGCCAGCGGTAGCGCACATAACACGCCCAGCAGAAGCCCATTTGCCAGTGTTTGTTCGACTTTCTTGACAATACTGTAGCCCGGGTAGCTATCTTCGCTCGCATTCGACCAGACTACCGTCAATTCTCCTACGCGGGTTGCCTGGTTCCACGATGGCACAGACAGCTTGATTTCCTCACCCGGCTCATGCCGAAGCGTATCGAAATAAATCTCGTCGTCATTGCCTTTCCAGCGGACGAGAACGCCTTCCCGCACCGTGAATTCATGAAGCTCACGCTGCTCGCGTTCGGATAACGGCGGGGATAGGCTGCGGTTCCTGATTTCGTCGGAAACCCTGAACAGCGCATCCTGCAGATGATCCTGCTTGAACTGGGCGTACATGGAATGCCACTGGTAGAGCAGGAATGAAACGGCGATTAACAGGACGGTAACCATGCAGAGAAAGACCGAGCCGAACATAGCAAGCATTGTCCCCGATATGCCACGGTCCTTAGTTTTCATCGCGCATCAGCCCCAGCTTGTAGCCCGCCCCGACGACGGTCAGCAAAATTTTGGGCGATTTGGGATCCTGCTCGACCTTTTGCCGGATGTTCTTTACATGGGCATCGATAATGCGGGGATCCCCGACGAAGCGATAGCCTTGCGCGTAGTACAGCAGCTCCGCCCTTGTAAACACCTTCTCGGGCGCCCGGGTTAATGCCGAGAACAATTTATACTCCGTATTGGTCAAATTCGTATCCTGTCCATTCACATAAACAATCATCTTCTGATAATCGATCAGCAGATGTCCGGAGCCGTAGGTGACCAGCTTCGGCTGTTTTTCATCGATCTTCGTAATATACATCAATGACCGCCGGTATACGGCGTTCGCTCTTGCCAGCAGCTCCTTGGGACTGAAGGGCTTGACGACATAGTCGTCCGCACCGAGCTCGAATCCGTTCAACCGGTCCTCTTCCCGCGACTTGGAGGTAATCATAATGAAGGGAATGTTCGAACGCGCCCGAATCTTCTGGGATAATTCTTCGCCCGAGGTCGCGCCCAGCATAATATCGAGTATGACGAGATCCGGAATATTTTTAGTAAATTTTGCTATTGCAATATCCGCATCGTATGCCACCTCCACATTCCATCCATCTTTTTCCATATACGCCTTAATCACTTCTGAAATCGTCGGTTCGTCATCCACAATTAGTACAGAACGGCAGTAATTCATACGAAAACCCTCTCCCTTTACATTATTTGGAATACTACTTAAGTAGTAATCCTCTCTTTTCGTCCAAAACTAGAATGATCCTTCTATTTAATGTTTTTTCGACAAAAGTTCTAACTGTTTTACATAAATATTACTATCCTTGCTGTTCTTTAGAATCATAGGGATAGGGATAATATCCCATAGGTGATAGGTCTTGATACCTCTGCCATTTGTTTATTCACACACAAAATAAAAGAAGCTCCGACGGGGGCCGGCTGCTCGCTCCCCTCGAAGCTTCTTTCCTTATTTATATGATGCCGTTCGCACGGATTGCTATGAGTGAATCTTGTATGTGACCGTTGTCTCTTTATGCCCAAGCAGCTCTTTATGGTTGAAGTAGAACGTATCGCCTTCCCGTGCGGAACAGCATGACCTCCTGGTCGATGTATTCGACGGTGAACGGCTCTTCCAGCGCAAATTTCTTCTTCAAGGTTGAGCGCCTTGGTTTTCCGTTCCGTCCGAATGGACCCAGCGGATGTTCTCGTTATCCAGCATCATAACGTGACCGTCGTCTTCCCCGATGCTAGCCGTCGGGTAGACGCCGTAATAGTTAGACTCCGCTGCCTTCACAATCCTGCTTTGATGTACGAGAACCTTGTGCAGATCATGTGAAAGATGAGTCTCGCCGTGCGAATGGTGGCAGCGATTGGTTTCACCGACACGAAAATAAGCTCTGACGGAATGGCTATCCATTCCGTCAGAGCTTATGCTATAGATCAGCCAACACTTGATACCAGATTCCCTTAGCCGAATACAGACTGTCCCGCACCTCGTCCCAGCCGCCAAGATAATCGATATCGAACAGACCCGCGGGCGTTACGAACTTGTCGCCCACCTCATCGCTTACGGCCTGATCTACGGGCCTGAAGCCGTACGCCGCGAAGATTCGCTGGGCTTCCGCGCTGCGAATAAATGCGACGAATGCCTCCGCGACCTCTCGCGTACCGTGCTTATCGGCATTGACATCCACGACTGCGGCAGGGTTCTCGATCAGAATCGTTGTCTCCGGAACGACGATATCATACCGGATGCCCTGTTTTATCCTTGCCAGCAGCTCATTCTCATAGGTGATGATCACATCTCCGACCCCGTACTCGAAGGCGGCCATCGATGCGCGGCCGCTCTTGTCAAGCGACTCGACATTCTCATGCACCTGCTTCAGGAACGCTTTCGCGAATGCGGGATCCTTCTTCCCCGTCTTCGTTTCCGAGAGCTTCAATCCTGCGCCATATATCGCATTGATATCCCACTGGGCACCGCCGGATGTCTTCGGATTCGGGTACAGCACCTTGATTCCTTTGCGCGTCAAGTCGTCCCAGCCTTGTATTTGCTTCGGATTTCCTTCACGCGTACCCATGACGACGATCGAACGGGTAATCATCCCTTTATGGGGCGCCTGCCGCCAATCATGCGTAATGAAGCCGGCTTTCTGGATTTTGTCGATATCGCCTTCCATCGCCAGCACCGCAACATCCGCTTCAAAGCCGCCTGCAATCGCCCTTGCTTGCGTCCCCGACGCTTCATACGATTCCTGGAAGACGATCCTTTGCCCGGTCTCCGCCTTCCACTTCGCTTGAAACATCGGCAGCAGCTCGGCGAACGCGTCCTTGGCAACTGAATAAGCGCCGATCACCAGCGTGACCTGATCCTTCGAACCCTCCGCCTGACCCTCCGTGCCGCTGCCGCCGCTTGGCCCGCTATCCTTGCTGCAGGCTACCATGACAAGCAGGATCAGAGAAAGGAGCGCCATACCGGCCAGCCGCCATCCATGTTGAATCGATCTCATATCACACACAACGCTTTCTTTAACAGAAGTCAAGAAGAAACGTCTCGTGCCATCCTTAGCGTCGAAGTTAGTTTCTTCCCTTAGACCTTATAGGAATGTGTACGTTGTGAAACATGTACATTCTATAAGCTTAAATATAAATCGGCATCGGATCTTCTTTCAAGGTGTTCTCCATTACCCAGCTGTCATTATCGTTGAACAGGTAGGCCCTGTGAATGAGGACGCTCACTTCGTCGCCAGGCTGCAGCACATCCTTCTCAAGGGAGCGGTACGTAATCAGCTTGATGTCGTCAACGACGACCTCGACCATCCACTCGCTTCCTCTAAAGTGAAGATGCTTCACCTTGCCCTGTACCGTCGCGGAAGGCAGCTTGAATTCGCCGCGTTTGCCGATCTCGATATATTCCGGACGGATAAGCGCCTGCGTACCCGGCCAGTTCTCGGCATCCTCGAAGCCCTTCAACCGTTCCACGCGCTCCACGATGGTCGATTCGCCGATGAAGCTCGCAACGAATTGCGTTTGCGGGTTTTTATATATGTCCCATGGCGAGCCTTTCTGCTCGAGACGGCCTTTATTGATAATCATGATCTCATCGGCTACCTCGATGGCCTCATCCTGATCATGCGTCACGAAGATCGATGTAATGCCCAGGCGCTCGATCATTTCTTTCAGCCATGTCCGAAGCTCGCTCCGGATCTTCGCATCGATGGCTGCGAAAGGCTCGTCGAGCAGAAGCAGCTGCGGCTCCGGCGCAAGCGCCCGGGCGAAGGCGACACGCTGCCTCTGCCCGCCCGACAGCTGATGCGGGTAACGGTGCTCGAAGCCCTTAAGCCCCGTGAGCTCCACCAATGCCATGACACGCTCGCGGATCTGGTCCTTCGGCTGCTTCTTCACCTTCAAGCCGAATGCCACATTATCGTATACCGTCATATGCTTAAATAACGCGTAGTTCTGAAAGACGAAGCCGATGCCCCGCTCCTGCGGAGGCAGATCGTTGACACGCTTGCCGTGGAAAAGGATATCGCCCGATGTCGGGGATTCCAGTCCGGCCAGCATGCGGAGAATCGACGTTTTGCCGCCGCCGCTTGGGCCCAGCAGGCCGATCAGATGTCCTCTCTCGATTTCGAAGCTGACATCGCGTACCGCATGAAAGTCGCCGAACTGCTTATTTAATCCGTTTACCTCGATATGCATACGTCTAGTGCACTTCCTTTCGCTTCTTGGCCCATTCCATGATCAGCAGCAAGCCGACCGAGAAGGCCGCCAGCACAAGAGCAACGCCGTTTGCCGCCGTGACGTTGAAATTCTCGACATCTTGATAAACGAGCGTTGTGGCGGTCTGTGTTTTGTTCATGATATTGCCGGACACGACGAGAACAGCTCCGAATTCGCCTAACGAACGGGCTACGGTTAATACGATGCCATAGATGACGCCCCAACGAATCGAAGGCCAGGTCACATACCAGAACGTGTACCAAGAATAAGCGCCTAACGTCGAAGCCGCCTCCTCCTGCTGGGAGCCGATTTCCTGCAGCAGCGGCATCACCTCGCGCACCATAAGCGGGAACGTCACGAACAGCGTGGCCAGCACCATGCCGGGCAGAGCGTATACGACCTTGAATCCGATATCTTCGAAGAAAGCGCCCATAATCGAGCTGGGTCCCAGCAGCAGCACAATCATCAGGCCGCCGATAACCGGCGATACGGCGAAAGGCAGGTCGACGATGCTGTTCAATAGCTGCTTGAGCCGCTTGCCAAGCCATGTCGCCCGGACGAGGTACAGCGCGAGCATGACGCCAAACACCGTGTTGATCGCCGTTACTATGACGACAATCAATCCGGTCATCATGAGCGCATGAAGCGATTGCTTGCGGCCGAGAGCCTCGATAAAGCCGCTCCAGCCTTCCTGCCAGGCACCGGTGAAAATTTTGACGATCGGAACGATAAGAAGCAGAATAAAGACCATGTAGGTCAAGGTAATCCATAGCTTTCTCATTTGCCGAGCCTCCTCGTCTGGATGAGGTTGACGGCCCACAATATGATGAACGATAGCGTCAGCAGCATAACGGAGACGGCCGCTGCGCCTTGCGGATTATCGCTTTCGATCTCCCCGAAGATATATACCGATGCAATCAGCGTCTTTCCCGGAATGTTGCCGGCAACGAGCACCACGGCGCCAAATTCCGCGAGCGCTCTGGAGAATGCCAGCATAGCCCCGCTTAATATTCCGGGAAGCATGGACGGGAAGATGACCTTGAAGAAGGTGTGCGACTTCGAAGCGCCAAGCGTATACGAAGCTTCTTCCTCCGATTTGTCGAGCTCCTCCAGCAGCGGCTGCACCGCGCGAATGACGAAAGGAAAGGTGACAAACACCATCGCGATGACAATAGCCGGTTCATGAAACACGATTTCAATGCCAAACTTCCCGGCAATTCCTCCGGCAAAGCTGTTCGGACCGAGCAGCAGCAGAATCATCAGACCGCCGACCGCGGTCGGCAGAGCAAAGGGCAGGTCGACAAGACTGTTCAAGAGCCGCCTGCCCGGAAACCGGTAGCGAATCAATACCCACCCGATCATCGTTCCGAGAAGAACATTGATCAACGTTGCGATAACCGAGAGCCTGATCGTCAGAAGAACGGCCTTCCATGCGAGCGGATCGCTGACGCTGTTCCAGAACGGCTGCCAGCCGAGCTCGAAGGATTGCGCGTAAATCCCGATGATCGGAAGGACGATAAGTATAATGAAATAAAGCATGATGGTAGTCCGGAAGCCGAAGCTCCACCAACGGCCGCGAAATAATGCATTCAATCCTGCTTACCTCCTGACGCTTTCCTGTTGGAATCGCGTACAATGTGTCCGTTTATTCCAATGAGCTTACTAGGTATTAATAATATATCCGAATCCAGGATGTCCCGTCAACGAAAAAATCAGTAAATTTGATGGGAGCGATAGCTGCTCCTGATAGACCAAGCTGCTGCAGCATTCGAATGATCACCTTTGGAAACGCAACCGTTTACATTACTATATAAAACAATAACCGCCGGATAAGGTATCTGGCGGTTATTGTGGGTAAGGGCGCCGCATCCGCGCGGCTCACACATGCATCGTTATTCATTTTCAATATAATACTTGTCTTCGCCGGTCGAGATGACCGCCTGCCCTTGGGTGAGGTCCGTTATCCAAGCGATGAACGGATCGGCTTCCGTTACTTCCGGCAAGCAGGTGATAACAACGCGGTCGGTGAACTCCGTTCCGCCCACGCGGACGCCGCGCGCATGAAACTCGTTCTCCAGCTTGCCGTACCAGGTGTAATCGACTTCGACGATCACCTCGCGATGAAGTACCTTCACGATGACCTCGGCGGCTTCTAGCGCGGCGACCGCGCCGTCCGTATAGGCTCGGATCAAGCCTCCGGCACCCAGCATAATGCCGCCGAAATACCGCGTCACGACGATGACGACATTCTTGACTCCTTGATGCTTCAGAACCTCCAGCATCGGCTTGCCTGCTGTGCCGCTCGGTTCGCCGTCGTCGGACTGCTTCTGGTATTCATCCCGTTCGCCGATAATATATGCCGAGCAGTTATGGGTGGCGTTCCAATTCTGCTTCTTGATCTCCTCGATAAAGGCAACCGCTTCTTCCTCGGAATCGACCGGCTTGCCGTACCCGATGAAACGGGATTTCTTGATGACGATTTCTTTGCTCGCCTGCTGCCGAACTGTCTTATACTTATCCAGCATTGTCGCGTTACCGCCGGTTCTGCGTTACGGTCCCTTTGGACCTGCGCGCTATTTCAACCGAGCTTCAAGCTCGGCTTTCTCTTTCTCGTAACCCGGTTTGCCAAGAAGCGCGAACATGTTGCGTTTGTACGCCTCGACGCCCGGTTGGTCGAATGGATCAACGCCCAGCAGGTAACCGCTGATTCCGCAAGCCTTCTCGAAGAAATAGACCAAATAGCCGAACGTATACGGCGTCATATCCTCAATGTTGACGATGAGGTTCGGCACTTGGCCGTCCGTATGCGCCAGAAGCGTTCCTTCGAATGCCTTCTTGTTGACAAAATCCATTGTTTTGCCCGTCAAGAAGTTCAAGCCGTCCAGATTATCCTCGTCATGACCGATCGTCAGATGCTCGGACACATTGCCCACTTGAATGACCGTTTCGAAGATGTTCCGGTTCCCTTCTTGGATGAACTGCCCCATCGAGTGAAGGTCCGTCGAGAAATCGACTGCCGCCGGGAAGATCCCTTTGAAATCTTTGCCTTCGCTCTCGCCGTACAGCTGCTTCCACCATTCCGATACATAATGAAGCGACGGCTCGTAGTTGACGAGAATTTCCGTCGTCTTGCCTTTGCGGTACAGCGCGTTGCGGACCGCAGCGTACTGGTATGCGCCGTTCTCCGCCAGATTCGGGCTGCCGTACTCCTTGGAAGCGTCGGCTGCGCCTTTCATCATCGCTTCAATGTCGATGCCGGCTACGGCAATCGGCAGCAAGCCAACGGCAGTCAGGACCGAATAGCGTCCGCCTACGTCATCCGGGATCACGAACGATTCGTAGCCTTCTTCCATCGAGAGCTTCTTGAGCGCACCCTTCTCGCGGTCCGTCGTCGCGTAGATGCGCTTGCGCGCTTCTTCTTTTCCGTATTTCGCTTCCAGCGCTTCGCGGAAAATGCGGAATGCAATGGCTGGCTCTGTCGTCGTGCCGGATTTGGAGATGACGTTGATCGACCAATTGCGGCCTTCCAGCAGCTGCATCAGGTGCGTGACGTATGTAGAGCTGATATTGTTGCCGGCGAACAGAACCTGCGGCGTCTTGCGCTGGTCTGCCGGTTGAATGTTATAGAACGAATGCGAGAGCATCTCGATCGCGGCGCGAGCTCCAAGGTAAGAGCCCCCGATTCCGATAACGATTAGCACCTCGGAGTCGGACTGAATTTTTGCAGCCGCTTGCTGGATGCGTGCGAATTCTTCTTTATCGTAGTTCTTCGGAAGGTCGATCCAGCCCAGGAAGTCTGCGCCCGCTCCGGTCCCGTTATGGAGCTGGTCATGCGCAACGCGGACCTGCTCGGCAAAATAATCGACTTCGTGTTTGCCAACGAACGTCAGCGCTTTGCTATAATCAAACTGTACTGCTTTACTCATGAACGATGAAACCTCCTAAAAGTTTTGTGGGAATCATGCTGCCGAAGGAGCATTGGAACAAAACTCGCTTCGTAAGCTTCTGCCCGGACAACAAGATGAAACCTGATCAGGTTAGCGTAGAGACACCTGCTTTGGCACGAAGGTGCCCTGCAGGTTGTCCCCTTTTGGCATAGCATTAGAATAATGGATTTCTTATTTAAAAACAAGCGAATGACGGTCCTCGTTCATCCCTGCTGGCGGTTATGTTAGAATGGGGAAGAACCTATTTTCGAGAACGGGAGATGAAATGATGATTAAAATTGGATTTATCGGACTCGGAACGATGGGCTCACCTATGGCCGCCAATTTATTGCGCAAAGGCTTCCCGGTTACCGTATTTAATCGGACACCCGGCAAAGCTGCCGAGCTCACCGGGCTTGGAGCAGCCTCTGCCGCCACTCCTGCGGAAGTAACGCGCGACGCTGATCTCGTCATAACTATGATAAGCAACGATAATGCCATTCAGGAAGTCTACTATGGAGACAACGGCATTCTGGGCGCAGTGAAGCCCGGAACGGTCGTCATGGACAGCAGCACAATCTCGCCTTCGCTCGCCAAACAGCTCGCAGAAGATGCGGCTTCGAAGCAAGCTAAATTTCTCGATGCGCCCGTAACGGGCAGCAAGCCGGCGGCGGAGAGCGGTACGCTTGTATTTATGATCGGCGGCGATGAGGCGGTTGTGGACAAAATAAAGGAGCCGCTGCTTGCCATGGGCCGTAATATCATCTACATGGGACCAAGCGGCAGCGGCGCTACGGCCAAGCTGGCCCATAATACCATTGTCGGCATCAATATAGCAGCCTTTGTCGAAGGCTTGGCGATCGCCACAAGCGGCGGAATCGATCCGTCCGCTTTCCTGGAACTCGTTAATTCCGGCGGGGCTGCCAGCAAAATGGCGGAGCTCAAAACACCCAAGTTGCTGGGCCGCGATTTCAGCGTCCAATTCTCGCTTGAGCTCATGCTGAAGGATTTACGACTTTCCTCGGTGCTTTCAGACAGTCTCAAGACGCCTACGCCTATGCTGGAAGCGGCGAAAAGCCTCTTTCAAATGGGCGAGTCCAAAGGACTCGGCGAGCTCGATGTGTCCGCTCTGGGCCAATGCTATGAGGAATGGATCGGTAAACAGCTCAACGGGCCGAAGCTGTAGGTGAAGTGGTACATGGCTATGTGCCTCTTGAGCGCAGCTTGCAGTAACGGTAAAAAAGGGCGCTACAGCAAGCCGCGGATGAGGCTGGACAGGCTGTAACGCCCTTTTTCGGCCTTACGGCAGCAGAATTCTGCTGACGACTGCCGGCTCGAGCTCCGTAACGGTAAAAAAGGGCGTTACGGCAAGCCGCGGCTGAGGCTGGACAGGCTGTAACGCCCTTTTTCGGCCTTGCGGCAGCGGGCTGCTCTCCTCAACAAAAAAGGCTGCTCTACGCCACCCTTTCCGGGTTACAGCGTAAAGCAGCCTTTGTTCTTTTATAGGGAGCGGGCAGGTTACTCCTTCACGTAAGAGCAGCAATAGTCGGTTACTGTTGCAATCTGCAGCTTGAACTTCGAGTTAGCCGGTACGGTAAATTCGCCTTCGCCGGAAATCGTAATCCACTCAGCCTCTCCCGGCAAGAGCACCTTCAAGTCGCCTGCGAGAATTTCCATAATTTCTTTCTCATCCGTACCGAATTCATATTCGCCCGGCATCATGATGCCGAGCGTTTTTTTCGTGCCGTCTGCGAACAGAACGGTACGGCTGGTCACTTTGCCGTCAAAATAAATGTTAGCTTTCTTCACGACCGATACTTGATCAAATTGGGACATCGAGGATCGACTTCTCCTTTATTATGGGATTTGATAATTGCAATAGATGAAGCGGAGCAGTGTGCCATGCTTTCCTGGGTTCCATCTTCAATCCAACAACAAAGCGAGGCAGGAAGCCGCTCGAAAGCGGCTTGCAAGCCCCGCGTTGCTATCCTTGACTGCTGCTACAGAAGCGCTTTGACTTTGCTGACGACATTGTCGACTGTAAAGCCGTATTCCTGAATCACGCGATCGCCCTTAGCCGAAGCCCCGAACGTGCTGATTCCAAGAATCGCGCCCTTCTCGCCAACGTAGCGCTCCCAGCCGAATGGCGAAGCCATCTCGACAGCAAGACGCGCTTTCACGTCAGGCAGCAATACTGAATCTTTATAGGATTGCGGCTGCTGCTCGAACAGATCCCAGCTTGGCATGCTGATGACGCGCACTTGGATGCCTTCGGCAGCAAGTGCTTGCTGAGCCGCAACAGCCAGCTGTACCTCGGAACCGGTCGCAATGATTTGCGCTTGCGGTTTGCCGTCAGCCGCGTCCGATACGACATAAGCGCCTTTCTTGATGCCTTCGCGGGAGTTCGCGACGGCGCCTTCGAGAATTGGCAGGTTCTGGCGCGTCAATACGAGCGCAACCGGCTTGCTCTGATTCTCCAGGGCAAATGCCCATGCGGCCGAAGTTTCATTCGCATCCGCAGGACGGATAACCGTCAGATCCGGAATGATGCGCAGCGATGCCAGCTGTTCGATCGGCTCATGCGTCGGGCCGTCTTCGCCAACGGCGATGCTGTCATGCGTCAGGACGTAGACTACCGGCTGCTTCATCAGTGCGGACAGACGAACCGCAGGACGGAGGTAATCCGTGAAGACGAAGAACGTTCCGCCGAAGACGCGCAAGCCGCCGTGCAAGCTAATGCCGTTCATCGCGCAGGCCATGCCGAATTCACGGACGCCGAAGTAGATGTTACGGCCTTCATAGCTGCCCGGTTTAAATACTGGCAGACCTTTAAGATGCGTCATTGTCGAGCTTTCCAGGTCAGCCGAACCGCCGACAAGGCTAGGGACGTTCTTCGCCAGACCGTTCAATGCATTGCCGGACGCAACACGCGTCGAAACAGCCTTATCCTCAGCCGTGTAAACCGGCAGATCGCGATCCCAGCCTTCCGGCAATTGGCCGCTTACAGCCGCTTCGAATTGCGCTGCAAGCTCCGGATGCGCGGATTTGTAAGAAGCAAGCATGGCATTCCAGTCCGCATTCGCTTTCTCGCCTTTTGCTTTCACTTCTGCAAAATGAGCTCTAACCTCGGCAGGCACATGGAAACCCTCTTCATGCTCCCAGCCATAGAACTCCTTCGTCAGCTTCGTTTCTTCTGCACCAAGCGGGCTGCCGTGCGTTCCGCCATGTCCGCCCTTGCCGCCCTTGTTCGGGCTGCCGTATCCGATGACCGTCTTGACTTCGATCAATGTCGGTTTGGAGATCTCCGCTTGTGCAGCTGCAACCGCCTTGGCGAGGGCGTCCAGATCGTTGCCGTCTTCGACGCGGAGTACTTGCCAGCCATAAGCTTCAAAACGGGCCTGTACATTCTCGGAGAACGACAGATTCAGTTCGCCGTCAAGCGAGATATCGTTGGAATCATACAGCACCACAAGCTTGCCGAGCTTCAAGTGTGCCGCGAGTGAAGCCGCCTCGTTGGACACGCCCTCCATCAAATCCCCATCGCCGCAAATCGCGTACGTATAATGATCGATTACGTTCATGCCTTCTTTATTATATGTCGCGCCAAGCTGAGCTTCTGCCATCGCCATGCCGACTGACATAGCAACGCCTTGACCCAGCGGGCCTGTGGTAGCGTCAACGCCGGCAGTATGTCCAAACTCCGGATGGCCTGGCGTTTTGGAGCCCCACTGACGGAAGTTTTGCAGCTCTTCTATCGGCAGATCGTAGCCTGTAAGGTGCAGCAGGCTGTATAGCAGCATGGAGCCGTGGCCGGCCGACAAGACGAACCGGTCGCGGTTAATCCAGCTTGGGTTCGAAGGGTTATGCTTCATGCTTTTCGTGAATAATTGATAACCCATTGGGGCGGCACCCATCGGCATACCAGGGTGTCCGGAATTCGCTTTATCGATCGAATCGATCGCTAGTGTCCGAATCGTATCAATAGAGAGCTGATCGATGGATTTTTGCGTAACTGTCATTGCGAGAACTCCTCCTATTCCTTACTTCTGATCCTTGTATGTAGCACGCGCATCACGCATTGGCTTTGAAATATTGTACCATTAGCGATGTCGCATTTCCACAGGTAACAAAAAATTATGCCGCTTAATGGCGGTTTACGCGCCTAGCGTCAGAAACGCCGGTCGTTACGCCCCGGAAGACGATCGCCGATGCAGAATCCGTTCTTAAGTATGCCATAAAAAAGCGAGGACTACCCGCATGCTGGACGGTAGTCCTCGATGTTAATGCTATGACAAGCAGCAGCTTTCGATTACGGAAGCGGAACCTCTTCGGCAATTACCATCACGACATTGCCTTGCGCGGTTTCCGCCCGGAATTGCCGCGCCAGCACATACCCGTCCCGGTCCGCCCTAATGATGCAGCCGGATCCTGTAATATCCTCGAAGTTGTGAATACATGTGACCGGATCCCCTTTGCGTACGAACGCCCCGATCGGCACAAGCGGCTCGGAAATGCCGGAAACCGGTGCGGTCACCCAACGGTCGATATCCGTATTCGCAACCAGTAAAGTTCGCTCCCATCCGCTGGGCAGTAGGGACACCCTTTCCCCTGCCAGCATGCCGTGAAGCTTCAAAACATTGTATAGCCCCTCGTAACCCCATCTTACGCCGTCCAGATCGGCCGACTCGCCGTAGCCAAGCTCGGTGCCGATCGTAATTTTACCCATCTTCTCCGCTTCTTCCGTCAACAGGCCCGACCCCATATCGCTGGTGTAGATCATCGTGAACGGTGTGCCGAAGGCAAATGCCGTTTCCACGGACGCTTTGAAGAGGGTGGGATCGGCAATCTGATGAAAGCTTGTGCAGCGAATCGTCTCCAGCTCTCTGCCAGCCGAATGAATATCGATCACGATATCGGACCGCGTCAGCACCTCGTCGGTAACGAACCTGGCAATACGCGAGGTAATGGTTCCCTTGGCATCGCCCGGGAAAGCCCGGTTCATGTTCCCTCCGTCCAGTGGCGATTCTCTCCGTCCTGCCTGGAAGGCGGGCACATTCAACACCGGAATAATAATGACCCTGCCGCTCAGCTCCTTATAATCCAATGACGCGATCAACTTCTTCGCTGCAATCGGCCCTTCGTATTCATTGCCGTGCGTCCCTCCGATGACGGTCAGCGTCTTGCCCGGTTTTTCGCCGCAGATGACGCAAAGCGGTACGCGCACGCGCGCCCAGTTACCGTCGCTCGTAAACGGAACATGATAGGTTCGCTTCCCGGGCTGGTCCCAATCCAGCTTCGATACAGGGGTAACATCCAGAATCAATCCGTTCCCTCCTCCTCTCATTCAATCCCTTGCTTCTTCCGTAAGCTTTAGCCTCTCAACTCCGGCCCATTGCTCTGGAGAATCGCGCAAGCAGTGCCTCAACGCGCGGTCCGAACCTTTCCATATCGATCCCGCTCATCCATTCCCGCTGACCTTCATATTCACGATGAGGGGAAGCGGCGACGCGAAAAGCATGATGCAGCGTCCAGCGGAAATGCCCTTCCGGGTTGTAGCCCCTATGGAGAATGTTCGGATAGTAAAATACGGCGTCGCCCGCTTCGAGCTCCACGACGAGCTCGCCGGGCACGGACCCGCTTGGATTTTGCCGCAACGCCTCGTTCTGCTCCTCCGTCAGCTTCCGCAGATGGCTTCCCGGCACTATAGTCAAATAGCGATCATGGAAGAGCGCCGCGTTCATCTGGCATAAGTCTCTTGCATCGCGCAGCAAATCCGTTACTTCGGAGGGGCTATTCAGCGGAACGAGATCCCGATGCCAATTTTGCACATAGCCTTGTCCGTCACCGCTTGCAAGCATTCCGAAAAGACTGTAGCGGATCGGCTGTTCCAGTATACGTTCAATAATCTCGATAATATTGGAGTGTTCTAACGAATCCGCGAGCTCCTGTTGAAAGTAAGCCGGACTTAGCATATTGCCGATGCGATTCACGATGCCCTTCTCCTTGTTGATCCAGGGAACGTCGATGCCTTCTCCCGATTGAGCGCGATCGATGATTTTCTGAATGCCCTGCTTGATCGTCTCTACCTGATCTGCATTATACAGCTGCCGAACAATGAGGTAGCCCTGTTCATAATACTGCTCCTTATCAGCCGCGGAAATCATAGCTGCACCCCTTTCATTTTTCCGGAAATTCTACCCGAACGAGATTGCAAAACCGCCGGCATACGGCGAGTAGTGATAATAATGATAGCGCTTCCTTATTGCATCGATTTCGTTCCCGCTATCCGCATCGATATTAATCGAGGATTCACACCGCTCCCTTCTTTAGTTCGGCGAAAAGCCGTTTCATCTTGCGATTCCATTATTCCGTGATACGATCATAACAAAAAAGGAATAAATAGCAATATATGTTTATGGCTAAATTTCTATTGGACTCGGCTGAACCTATCGAGGACGCTAAACCTGATGAATAGTTTTGAATTTCATCTCCACCGTCAAGCATTCCAGAACGCACCTGCATCAAATTGCATCAAATCGCATCGACAGGTCTGTTATATGCATGTTTTGATCATCGTTTCCCCCATTCGCCCATCAAAAAAAGACGCGCCGGCCAGGTTTCCCCTCCGACACGTCTTCGCAGCTAATATGGATTTAAAACACGACCGTCTTGTTATTATGAACAAGGATCCGGTCTTCTGCATGCCACTTCACTGCGCGGGCAAGAACGACACGCTCGATTGTCCGGCCAATGCGCTTCAGATCGTCGACGTTGTCGCGATGACTGACACGCTGAACGTCCTGCTCGATAATCGGTCCGCCGTCCAGTTCTTCTGTTACGTAGTGCGCCGTTGCGCCAATGATCTTCACACCGCGCTGGTAGGCTTGCGCATAAGGCTTGCCGCCGACAAATGCGGGAAGGAACGAATGATGGATGTTAATAATCCGGTTCGGGAACTGCTCGATAAATTTCGGCGAAATAATCTGCATGTAGCGTGCGAGCACGATCAGATCCGCTTTATCCGAGACGAGCTCCAGCTGCTTCTTCTCGGCCTCCGCTTTCGTATCCGATGTAACCGGAACATGATGGTACGGGATGCCGAATGATTCGACAAGCTCGCGCATGTCAGGGTGATTGCTGATCACCATGGCAATATCCGCGTCGAGGTCGCCGGCCTGCCACTGCCAGAGCAGCTCAAGCAAGCAGTGATCTTCTTTGGATACGAAGACGGCCAGTCTCTTCTTCCGGCTGGCGCGGAACGTGCTCCACTTCATGGAGAAGCGGTCCGCCACACGACCGAAATCCTCTTGAAGCACGGGCAGTTCCTTCTCGAGGTCGTTCAAATCGAATTCGAAGCGGATAAAGAACATGCCGCCGCCCGGATCCATGGAATATTGGTCGGATTGAATAATATTAGCGCCATGCTCATATAGGAAATGCGATACAGCAGCCACGATACCCGAACGATCCGGACAGGAAATAAGCATTCTAGCGCGGTTCCGTTTGTCAGGCCGCTGCGATGGCTGCTGGTGAAGAGGCGTGCTTTGCATAAATAATAGTCTTCCTTCCTTACGAGATAATAGTACGCCCCTGCAGCAAGTAACCGCTGCAGGGGCAGCATGTGTCAATGTTAACGGCAGGGTACTGCAGATGATGTCATGGGCGGTTAGGCGTTCACGAGCATCGTTCTTCCTGCAAACCACCCGGTGATGCGCTGATTGACAGCCTCTTCCGTCAGTTCAGGGAAAAGGCGGTTTTCGATTACCAGGTCGTACAGCCTGTCCATCGGCTCGCGCGGATCGGCTTTCTTGGCTTTTGCGTCGGTTTTGAGAATATCCCAGGTGGAGAGCACGTAAGCCCGATGGTCGATATCCTGCTTCCCGAAGAAGTGGTGAAGCCGCTCGATATCTTCCATGAACGCAGCGCCAAAACGGGTCGCCGCATCGTCGCGAAGCAGAGCGATCTCTGCTTCGTACATCGGACGCTGCGTCTTATCGCTCTGACCGATCCACGGCGTCTCCAGAATGAACGGACGGCCTTGGAGCGCTTCGTGGTGAACGATATTGCGTATGGCATCGTAGCCCAGCCAGCCTGCTCCTACCGGCGCGTGCCTGTCTTTTCCAGCTCCGCGTGCATTCTTGCTGTCATTCACATGAACGACGGCGACGCGGTCAAGTCCTACAATACGGTCAAACTCTGTAAGCACGCCATCGATGTCGTCGATCAAATCATATCCGGCATCATGCATATGGCAGGTGTCCATGCACACGGTAAGCCGCTCGTTATCGCGGACCTTGTCGATGATGGCGGCAAGCTCCTCGAAGCTGCGGCCGATTTCCGTTCCTTTGCCGGCCATTGTTTCGAGTGCGATGTTTACGTTTGTTTCCTTCGTACCCTCAAGAACCTCATTCAGCCCCTCGGCGATCCGGGCAATGCCGTACTCCGCATCCTTGTCCGTATAAGCGCCCGGGTGGAGAACGATATTGCGCACGCCGATATGATGGGTACGTCTGATTTCCTCCTGCAAAAACCGCACGGCCAGCTCGAAGGTATCTTCCTTGTAAGACCCCAGGTTAACAATATACGGCGCGTGCACGACGATCTCATCGATGCCGGCAGCCTGCATGGCCGCCTTCCCTTCTTCGATGAACAGATCCTCGATTGGTTTGCGGCGGGTGTTTTGCGGAGCTCCCGTGTAGATCATAAACGAGCTCGACCCATAGGATTCAGCCTCTTTAGTAGCCGTTAACAAGCCTTTATCAGAGAATGATACGTGAGATCCAATCTTTAGCAACGTAATTCGCTCCTTTCTATTGTTATATAAGTTAAACCATTGATTGAGCACAGCCCGCTGCGAAGGCAGAATGTCCTTCCGGTCGCTGTATCTTACATCGTTCAACTTATACAGGTCCTTCAAATTGCTCTATCAACCCTTAATGTCCTAAATATGCTTGTTCTCCTATTTTACAGGGAATAATGAAATAAAGCTAGAGATTCCGCCGCTGCAGCATGTTTTCACTATCTTCCATCCACATCGGCTCCTATGCGAAAAACCGATAGTCGGTTGCAGGCATGAATTCGAGTAGCTTATAATAGAAGCAAAATGCTCATGACCGTAATCGGGAAGCCGGACTAAGGCTGAACGAATGAACTGTCCGAGATAAGTTATCCTGTTTAGAGGTGAACGACTACAATGAATAATGCGCCGGATTGGTTTATGTACTTCATCTTGTTCTGGGCGTTTGTCATGATTATATTCATGTCGATCGGCGGTTTTTTCATGTTCCGCAAGTTTTTGAAGGTGCTGCCGAAGAAAGACGGCAAGTCGAAGCTTGACTGGCAGAACTATTGGGTAGAACGAAGCCGGGGCATGTGGCCGGAAGAATCCAAGGAATTTCTGGATAAGCTTGTATCTCCGGTTCCAAGCGCTTTCCGCGATATTGCGAAGCATTCCATCGCCGCCAGGATTGCCCAGGTTGCAGTGGAGAGCGGGGCTAAAGAAGTGAACAAAGAGCATTGCATCGAAGGCTACATCCGCGCAACCCCTAAACGCGATTACCGCAGTCTGGTTACGTTCATGAACAAGCAAGGGATCGATTATACGCCTTATCAACACTTATTGAACAAATAAGAAGCCGCCAATTTGGCGGCTTTTGCTTTTGGATCGGGAATCTCCCTGGGTTAAGAAAAACTGCCATCGGGTAAACATATAGTAAAGACATAAGGTGGTGTTTCTCATGAATCCAAAGCACAAGAGATATTCGTCAAACATAGTCGGCATCCTGATTGTATTCGTAGCCGCACTTGCGCTTTCCGGCTGCGGCAGTAAAGGAACGTGGGCGGTTAACGCGGCTCCCGGGGTACCGGTCGAAGTGTACTCGAACGGAAATGGAGGCAATCTGGCCTTAAACGGGCTGGAATCGGAAGAACCGGTTGTGAGTCCCGATAGCCTTGAACCCACTTCAGCTGAGCCTTCTAATCCGCCTCTAACCAATATACATCCGGTCACGGACGAACGAATACGTACTGACAAGAACGTCGTGGAAGCGAAGCATACACCCCCTGCACCCTCGGCGATCAAAAAACCGGTCGATAAAAAGCCTGCTGAATGGAATGGAAAAGGGCTCTATATCGGCCAAATCGATACGCACTCCGTAGAAATTACGATGAATGAAGGTCCGACCGTCTTTCAAATAAGCCAGTATATTTCAAGCCAGCTGGAGAAAATCCCGGATCGCTCTAACGGTACGCCAGTCGTATTCAAATATACGGAGAAGGAAATTATCTTGAGCGGAGAGAAGTATATAGAACGTTGGTTAACAAGCATTGAACCATCGGAAGGGTAAAGGTCAGGAGGGGCGTAGAATGAAAATTGCGGTAACCGGCGGAACGGGCTTCGTCGGCAGCGATCTGGTGAAAGCATTGCTGCGGCGCGGGGATGACGTATGGGTCATATCCCGGCGGTCTTCCTCATCTGCCGGGAAGACAGCTCCGCACTCCGGAGCGAAGCAGATTTCGTGGGAGGAACTCGAACAGTCCCCGAGCCGTCTGGAGGGCGTGGAGGCGATCGTTAATTTGGCGGGCGAATCGATCAATCAGCGCTGGAACGATGAAGCGAAGAAACGAATTCTGCAATCGCGGATCGATGCGGCGCAGCGCATTGCCAATCTGATTGATGCTCTGGACAGCAAGCCAAGCGTCGTCGTGAATGCTTCGGGCATCTCCATCTACGGAACTTCGGAGACGGACACCTTCAATGAAGAGAGCGACGCCCGATTGACCGACTTTCTTGGAACCGTCGTCGAGAAGTGGGAGGCCGCAGCCGACCGCATTCCCGTACCTCGGCTTGTGAAGCTGCGAGTCAGCGTCGTGCTCGGTCGCAATGGCGGTGCGTTCCCTCTCATGGCCATGCCTTACCGGATGTTTGCGGGAGGAAGAGTCGGGAGCGGAAAACAATGGCTGTCCTGGATCCATATCGAGGACATGACGCGGCTGCTGTTGTTTTGCATCGATAATACGAGCATCCGTGGTGCCGTCAACGCTAGTTCACCGGATCCGGTAACGAATGATCACTTCGGGCGGTCTATCGCCGCTGCCATGGGCAGGCCTCACTGGTTTCCGGTACCGGCATTCATGATGAAGACATTATTCGGCGAAATGTCCACCCTGCTGCTGGAAGGCCAGCGCGTTCTGCCGCACAAAGCATTAACGCAAGGCTTTGAGTTCCGTTATCCGTCAATCGCAGAAGCTGCGGAAGAGCTGGTTGGCAAGAGCAAACATAGCAGCGCATAGCCAAAGGTTCGGCACGATTCGATTCCGTACGCATGCGAAAGAACAGTAAGCTATCGTTTACCAGGCGGCTGGCCAATAAGTCCGCCTTGCGGTCCATTCTCTCGCTTGCAAGCTTTCGCGTCCCATTGGCTCTTCGAGGCGGCGCCGTGCGCGAACGTGATCAGAACGCCCGGAATTCCGATAATGGTCTATTCTATCTTCCGATACGCAAGCATTGCGTATCGTTTTTTTATCCATCCTAACCTATCCCATCCGAAACGCGTACTTCGGTCCTTTCTCGCCTGCCAGCTGGAGCACGTCTCCGCTCGCGATGCGGTAGCCTTTATAGGGAATCATCGTCTGTCCGTTCAAGGTGCTGCCGTTACGCGATCCGATATCCTTGGCGGTCCAACAGTCTTCCCCTGCCGTCAGCTCCAGATGAGCCCGTGAAATGCCTGAAGACGTGTCCACGTATTGCGTCCCTTCAGGCGATCTTCCGATAATGAAACGTTTCTCTTCCAGTCCCACTCGTTCCAACTGCCCGTTCATCTCCCTCTCCAGCCAAGGCTCATTTCCGCCGGGAGAGCCGTTATCCGAGTGTTCAGACTGCTGGCCCAGCAGTACGGTTGCCTGATTATGCCCGGTCTCAACCGGTTTAATCGATGGCAATGAGGCGGAATTGTCCTGATGGAATGAATGACTTGAACGATCCGGTTGCTGTCTCTCCGGTACCTGAGCGGCAAACCTGCCGCCGCTGCGGCACTCTTCCGCGGCTGGGTTAGTATTCACCTCCGAGGATCTTGTCCGAGCCTCCTCGCGACCGGTAGCCGCTCTGGCATTCAGCAAGATAGAGTTGGGAACAAACCCTTCCTCGTACCCGGACGACTCCTGTTCGGAACCGGATTGGACTCTGTCTAGGGAATCTCTTCTCCGCTTCTTCCCCCAGTAAGCAATTGCTCCCGCCGTAGCCAGCATGGTCAACCCCCCGCTTATTAACAGGCTAGTTTGCGACGGCGCCTCCAGATACAAGTAGCGCCATATGAGGGCGACGGCAATAACGTATACGGCTATCGTTATGAATGAATGCCGTCCTGCCGGCTTATTCTCCTCCTCTATATCCAGCTCGATCAGCGGAAGTTCCTCCTTATCCTGTCGGCGGATACCGGAATCTTCAATCGTTGATGCGAAGGAGGAAGGCTGCAGCTCGTTATGATAGGCCGCGGCATATTCATTTGTAATCGGGTTAACCCGCTGCCGTTCCTGACTTTCCAAGCGGGTTTGCTGTGGATGGACGCCGGCATTGGCAGGCGGAACCGGGGTCTGTTCATAACCGGAACGGTCCGGCCCGCTTAGCTGTCGTAGAAGCGTCTGACGCAGGCTGCCCCAAGATACCCGTTCCTCCCGCAAATGTCGGAACACGCTTTGCATTCCGTTCCCGTCAGGCTGAGTGACATAGCCGATCCAGCGAATGGCCAAAGCTAGTACCGCATCGCCAGGCGAGCCGGAACCGAAATGGCTTGTATTCCGGAGAGGAACGTAGCAGAGAGCGATATCATCCAAACGTTCGCCGGCAAAGACCGTCTGGTCCAGCAGCAGAAATCCATCCTCGCGCAGCATGTAATGCTTGCAATCATCAAGCGCTTCGACAACGGCAAGGAGCAGCGCATAATATTCGGTCATCGAAATAGGCTGCATCTGCAGCCGATGTGACAGCATCCTTCTACCTGACAATGGATAGCGGAATTGAATGTTCCCATCCATATTGATCCATTCCACCTTCAGCAGCTTTGGGATCGGCTGCCCTTGCAGCATCTGAAGCTCCACTTCATCCAAGTCTGCCCGGGCAATACCGGTTTCCCGGTCGACGACCAGCTCGTGTCCGCGATTCAGCGCGAAGTCGATGCGCAGCGGTACCAGTGACATGATTAAGCCCCCTCCATTTCGATACGTTCATGAACATCAGCTCCCAATCATTAGCCAAGCCGTCACGGCGCCCGGCACAGCCGCAATCATAAAAGGAAAGCGCAGCGCCTTGCCCGCTTCAAGCCCCGGCAGAGCCATACGACCGGACTGCCGCGGTACAAGCAGCATAACGGCCCATGCCATAACACGCTGACTAAAGCTCCTTCTCATCAGAAGAAGCGCAAGTCCGACCGCCCCCGCATAAAGAATGGCATACATCATCGTTTGCAGAACGGAATAGGAGCCGATCCACGCGCCCAAGGCCGCGAAGAGCTTGACATCGCCGGCCCCTATACCCTTTAACAAATGAAGCACGAAGAAGGGCGCAAACCCGGTGAACGCGCCAACGATCGCATAGACGCTTCCTTCCATTCCTTCAACCGCGAGGTGATAAATCAATCCAGCGGCAAATGCAGGAACGGTCAGCGCATTCGGAATACGCATGGTACGTACATCGCTGACCAAGGCAATCAACAATAGGATGGCCGCCCCGGCATCCGTAACCTGAAACATCAACAGGAATCGACCTCCTCTTCGTATTTCTCAAATCCACCGCTTCTGCTAACCGCCCTCTTCTTACTCAAAATCGGCTTTTCGCTTCTGCACGTCAAAATGCCGCGCCGCCCGCGCTCCGCCTTCCCCTGTCACAATGGCCTCCCATATTCCTGGCGTCGTGTTTCCCGATACCAGCCACGTCCACTCCGCATATCCATTCGCATCGGCGGTCGCGTCACCTAAATTTTTCGCTTTGCTTGTGCCGCTCTTATATTCAATCGATAGTGAAATTTGCCGGCCGGGATCGGTTCTCGCGATCAGCCTTGCCGTTCGGCCGGGATGAAGCGGATCAGGCTCAATGGCGACAATTTGCAGCAGAACCTGTTCTTGATTTCCGTCCGATGCGCCATCTCTGGGAGCAGGGACATGATCGGCAATCCATACCCGCTCTTCCGCCTGCTCTCGAATCAGCAGCGTCTTCTTCATGAATGGCAGGCCAAGCGGGAAGGAATATTCCACTTGTACCCGGATGTAAGGATCGCTGCCGCCGGGCAAGCCGGGCAGTCTTAGATGCAGCAGGCGCAGCCGGTCAGTCGACAATAGCCCTCCTTCCGCAGCCTCGCGGAGGAGCGGTTCCAATGCAGCGCGTCCCGCTTCTGCAGCGGAAGCATTCGCAGCCCCCTGCCAATCTCCCTTGACGGCGGCCGCAAGCAGAGGACCTGCCGGCTGCGGGAGCCAGTTTTCCAGCGCTCCTGCAACGGTCTCTATGCCGGGAAGCGGCTGCATAGCATTCACTCGGGACGGCAAAGACTTGGAGAATTGCTCCGCAGCCAGCGCAACAGGGTACATATGAGACGCTGCCTGACGGGTCACCTGGGAAGCGGCGCCGTGCAGCGCCATCTGAACGGCCGATAGCCGGATGAGCAGGATGAAGAATACGATTGCCATAAGTACGATCGGCATAATAAGCGAAGCTTCAAGAACAATACCGCCTGCCTCGCCGTCGCGTTTACCCGTACGACCATCCGATCGTTTTAGTCGTTTCATAACGGCTGCCCTTTACCTTTCCGCCCAGAATGCCAAACCTCGTAAATCCCTTCATAAGCCCAGGCAAAAACCATAAATTGACCGATGCCTGAAGCTCGCCGGATAATCCCGTAGACGTCGTGGAAAGCGTCATCCCCGTGTTCGATTCGATAACCGCGATCATTCGCGACAGTCTCTGCACTCCGCCCCCATGAAGCAGGAGGAATAGGCGCAAATAGTCCCTATAAGTTACATCGACAGTCGCATACTTGGATAACGGTGTCGCTCCTGTCCGGGCGAGCGTCAACATATCCTCGATCGCTTTCTCCAGGCCATATAGAATCGCAGATGCCAGAACGAGCAGCGGATGCCCCATAGCCCGGCATTCGATCAGCCCTTCCATCGTCCGGATGGCTAACCGGACCGCGAACACTTCTCCGTAAGCAGCGGCAACATTGCCCGCCGGGTCGTGAAGACCGTATAGAATGTACTCCGCTTCCTGATTGTTCAAGCTCAGCGCATTGGCAAATTCGCCGCCGTCATTGTTGTGTATAATGGCTTCGAATTTCCGAGGGTCGAATGTCGCGAACCGATGAACGATATACTCGTTCACATAGAGCGGATCGCGAATTCCTTCGAGCATGTCCGCGATTCCAGTAAATATG
Organism: Paenibacillus spongiae; assembly: GCF_024734895.1. Classification (NCBI taxonomy): domain Bacteria; kingdom Bacillati; phylum Bacillota; class Bacilli; order Caryophanales; family Paenibacillaceae; genus Paenibacillus; species Paenibacillus spongiae. The sequence continues at coordinate 1,382,600 of NZ_CP091430.1, read as the reverse complement.
GTGCCTACCGATCCCATGGCTTCATCGACAGCATCGCCCGGATCGCCGCTCGATTCAATGCTTTCCCTCGCTTCCACGGCTGTCCGGTTGAAGGTCAAATTCGTTTCATAGAGCCGCTTGGCCTCATTGAACATTTCCTGATGCTCGCGAAGCTGGGGAACGGACGTTATACCGTGAAGCAGCCGCCGGACTTCATTCCACTTCGATTTGGCTTTGGCCTCCTGCTTCTTGCGCTCGGCATCGTTTGCTTGACGCGCTTCCTGCTCGCTCGCACGGGCAGTGATGACCGAGCCCGCCGTCCCATACTGCTGGTCATACTGTTCGAAGGCGATTCTCAGCTGAGCCGCGTCTTCCGCCAGCAGAACCGCCGATCCGCTGCGCGAGAGTGCAATCGATATGCTCGATTGGAAGCTCGCGGTCTCCGAATCGAACGAAGCATAAACGGCGGTTTGCTTGGAAATTTCGTCTCGGTACGCCGCGAATGACTCCGACTGCATCAGAAGCTGCTCGGTCGAAGACGCTGCCTGCCCGATATGGGACAGCTCCTCTTCCTGCAAGGCTCCCGGCTTCCCGCCTGGAATCTTCTGCTTGTTCAACCGGTCATAGCCGCTATTCTGCTGCTCCTGCCGCGACTTCTCGATAACGATTCGCATCTCGTCATTGCATCGCTCGGCATCGAGCACTTCCTTCATCGCTTTGTGCTCCAGCTCTTGATGGCGCCGCAGCGCAGCGCTGCTCTTGCTGCGAAGACCGCTTGACACCGTTCTCGCCATCAATTCGTAAGCGGAAATTTCCTTCGTGTAAACCGGTACAGCGTCCTCGCCCAAATTCGAGTCATGCTCCACCCAAGCCGCATACGATTCATAGCCGCTAATAACGGTCATAACCGTATCTGTTCCGATTGCATCCTGGGCTCGTATCGGTATTAGCGCCGCCGGAGCTGCTGTCGATTGTGCCATTTCCCGCTGCAGGGCAAGCGCTGTCTGCAGATGCTTCTCTCTACGGTCATACAGCTTGCGCAGCTGCTCCAGCATTTCGACCGCTGCGGACGCTTCTTTCATTGCGGAAGCCATCGGGGCGAGCTTGGAGGCGACTTCAAGCGTGAAATCGATCGGCGCTTTATATTTCATCTCTTCGAGCACTTGACGCTTGAACACGTCGTGCCGGCCGAGCGTCTCGTAGGCATTCACATGAGACGCGTCGAGCCGGATGTTCAATACCCGGAACGCATCGTCCTCCCTGGCGTCCCAGTTATTCTTCGCTGCGTGCGCGAATATTTCGTTACGATCCGATCCGCCTGTCCCGAACAAGCCATATCGTTCATACAATGCGCCGTCGAACGCGGATAACGAAGAGCGGATACCGGACTGGGCGGCGAGCTCGACTTGCTTCTGGAAGGCGGCCACCCTTGCATAATCAATAAGCATGCTCGTAAACATGAATATTGCGGCTGTCGAAACGATCAAATAAATCGATACGGCCCCTTCTTGTCCCGTAAGGATACGAAATATCCAGTTCTCCCGCCTCCGTCTCCGTCTCCGCTTCTTGTGATCCTGCAGCAACTGTCCCATCGCCTCCCCCTGAGTTTGAGCTCCACCGTGTAAATTGCCGATCCATCTTTTAAGATGGAGAAGGTGACGTTTGCTCCGCCGCCTTCCTACCGTTTAATATTTCCGCGGCATGCGCACGGCTGGCTCCGCCACTGCCGCTTCCTTGCATAAACTTGGCCGTGTAATAACGGGCCAGATCAACGTTCCGGATGAATTCCACCGGATCAACGATGACGGCGCGGCTGCCTGACTGCGGCTCCGTCCTGCCGAACGCTTCGAGCAGCGGAACGGAAAGCGGCTGCCGCAGCCGGACCTCGATCGACTTCTCGATGAAACCGAAGGCATACCTCATCTGGCCCTCGTACGGAGCAGGGACGCGCGATGCGATAAGGTTCATTTTCTTCACCGGCAAGGAACCGTCATCCCCGTCCTGATCATCGACGCTAGGCTCACCGGGCGTTCCTATAGCGACCGAGCTCCCTCCCTCTTCCGCTCCGCCAAGCTGAAACAAAGATTGAAGCGCCCCGTCGCTTCCCATTCGCCAGTACAGTCCGTCATAGAGGTTCGCCGGCGCCATACCGCTTACCGGATCGCGATGGCTGTTGTCCCAGCGATAGACAGTACGTTCTGCTGAGACGGAAGCGACGTAATACAACGCTACCTTCTGGTAGACATACATGCCCAGCAGCAGCATAGCAAGCAGCGCGACGAACAAGCTTGGGAATATCAGCGAGGATTCCAGCGTAAAGCTCCCCTCCTCGCCGCGATTCCGGTATCGCGCCAAAGCGTTAACTAAATATTTTATCCGCTTGATCATCGGCTTTGCCCATCAGCCGCTCGACCAGATCGATAATCCAGTCCTTGAACAGCAGCGCAAGAATAATAACCACAGCAATAATAAGAATAATTTCCAGCGTTCCCAGACCCTCTTCATCACGCCAAAAGTCACGTACTTTCATCATCCCTTGCTTCATCCTTCTCTCTCCTTTTGAATGCAGATTAATAATGTGCCGTACAAACCTATTTACCTGCTACCATCCCATCATGAGCATCGCCGGCGAAGCGACCAGAATCATAAGCACGATAAAAATGCCGACAAGCGGAAAAACGAGCTTCGATGACGCTTCTTCTCCGCGCGATCGCGCGACGGCCTTCCTCTTCTCCCACAATGTGTAGGTCAGCTCTCTTAACGAAAGGACGAGCTTATCGCCGCCGCGCCGGTAATTAAGCAGCATCGTTGTCGTAAACAACGATACCTCCTGGACGGCGCACCGCCTGCTGAACCCTTCCATCGCGGCAGCAAACGACTCCCCGTTGCGTACGGATTCGTTCGCCCGCCTCAGCTCGTCAAGAAGCGGATGAGACGCCTTCGCACCGGCGCCCTGCCGTTCGACGCAGCGGCTTAATGCCCGCTGCACCGTTTCGCCCGCGCCCAGCAGCAGCATCAGCTTGCTCAGCACATCCGGCAGCAAGAGCAGAATCTCCTGCTTTCTCCGCTCCACTTTACGGGAGACATCCCGGAGCCGGGCCATCGGAATAGCGGCTCCGAGCAGCGCTCCTACATACAGCAGGGCAGGCTCGCTGCTCAGTGCGCTCAGCCAGCATGCGCCGGCCATCGCCGCATAGCCGAATCCGACCGCGGAAGAAGCATACCGCCTTGTTGCTTCAATGGACCAAGCAGATCCATGAAGCACAAGCAGCTTCCCATGTACGTTCGTAAGAAACGATTGGAAACGATCGAATAATCCGTACCGGTCCAGCAAGAACCGGAACGGGAGCGTGATGAAGCGAATCTCCTGCGCATCCTTCGGAAAAGTCACACCTTTACTGCCGGACCCCGTTTCTTGGCGCGCGCTCAAAAAAACCGCGGCTCCCCATACTGCCGTTAACAACAACCCTGCGATAATTGCCATACCATCCCTCATTCATCCGGGCACGCTTACACCCGTATATCCATCACTTTGCCCATCAGCCAATAGCACCCGCCCAGCATGAGCAGAGCTCCCGTCAGCAGGACGTAACCGATACCGCTGTAGAGAGGAGCCATATAATCGGGAGCGGCGAATCCAAGAAAAGCGAGAAAGAGAAAAGGAACGCTCATCATAATGCGGGATTCGAACCGCTTCTGGGCAAGCAAGACGGCGATTTCCTGCTGCACGTCCAGCTTCTCGCCAATCGTCTGCGAGGTGCGCCGGATAACCTCAACCAAGTCGCCGCCCGTACGCTTGCAGGTGACGAATACATCAACGAATTGAGTAATTTCATCGATCGCGGCTCTTCTGCCGAAATCGGCAAGCGACTGCTCCAGCGGCTCCCCGTACGATAAACGCGTCCGGATGATTTCGAATTCAATCAGCACCTCGGCGTTCGGATCGGGATACAGCAGCCGCAAGTCGTCCAATACCGAGATGAATGCATTCTCCACGGAACGTCCCGCTGCCAGCGACGAAGTCAAGGAGTACAGCGCCTCCTTGAACTGAAGCGCCAGACGGGTACGCCGCCGCTCAAGCAGCGATGCCCGATAATAACGGGGGGCGACTACTCCCGCAATCGAGAGCAGCGCGGCAGCCGTAACGGAACGATAGAATAAGAAGGCCGCCGCGAACGCGCAGACGCATCCGACTATCGCAGCCGCACCAAATTGCCGCCTTGTCAGCATATATACCGCATAATCCTGCAGGGCGGCTGCCCGGTTCGCCGGCTGCGGCTTGGCTGCGGGCCATTCCAGCCAAGTCTGCAGCCGGTCAAGCTTCACTCGCAAGCTCATCCCATGCATGCCCTCTCTTCCTTCAGCAATCCGGCCATTCTCAGCTTCCAAATCCGTTCAAGCTGATGACCGGTCGACTTTAGGCCCCCAATGATGCTGCCCTCCCGCTCTTCCTCCTCCTCGAACCGGTATAGCGGCCGAAGCGCTACTTCGCCGTTCAAGACACCGGTAATTTCGGCGATTTCGGTCACGCGCCGGGAGTGGTCGCGCAGCCGCGACAGGTGCACGACAATGTCGATGGCCGACCCAATCTGCTGCCGGATAACGGCAATCGGCAGCTCCGCGCCGCTCAGCACCATCGTTTCCAGTCTGGCCATCATATCGCGCGCGCTGTTGCTATGACCGGTACTCAAGCTACCATCATGTCCGGTATTCATCGCCTGCAGCATGTCGATCGCCTCGCCCCCCCGCACCTCGCCGACAATGATGCGGCTGGGCCGCATCCGCAGCGAGGCGCGAATCAGCTCCCGCATCGTTATTTCCCCTTTGCCCTCCGTATTGGCGTTGCGCGTCTCCAGCGAGACGAGATTCGGTACCGTACGGATCTGCAGCTCCGCGGAATCCTCGATCGTGACAATCCGTTCATCGGGCGGGATATACTGCGACAATGCATTAAGAAAGGTTGTTTTGCCAGATCCCGTTCCCCCGCTAATAAAGATGTTGTACTTGGCGGCTACCAGCTTCCGCAGCAATTCCGCCGCTTCCGCCGATAACGCGCCCAGCCGGATGAGATCTTCCATCTGCAGCGCCTTGTCCGGAAATTTGCGAATGGTCATCGTCGGTCCTTTGAGCGCGATCGGCGGCAGCACGATATGAACGCGCGATCCGTCGCGAAGCCTTGCATCCACAATCGGCGACGATTCGTTGACCACCCGGTTAACCCCCGCTACTACCGCTTGAATCAAATCCTCGAGCCGCTCCCGGCTCTCGAAGGATAATGATATCCGGCTCATGCTCCCGGCCCGCTCAACGAAAATTTCGTCGTAGTTGTTGATCATGACCTCCGTTACCGCTTCGTCTTCGATTAGCGGCTGCAGGATATCGAGACCGCGAAACGCATGATACAGCCTTCTGACCAGCTGCAGCTTGTCGCTTGCCGTCAGCGGCTGGTCGCGGCACCAATGGAATACCGTCTGCTCGATGCGCGCCATGAAATCTTCATCCGACATGGCCCGGTCCAAGTCGAGCTGCTCGCGTATGCTAGCTTTGAGCTGCTGAACCGTTTCTTCCCGCATCGTATCCCCCCCTTTCCAGTAAAGCAAAGCGGCTCATCAAGGCTTCGACCGCTCCCCGGTAAGCTACATAGCCGTTCGCATCCGGCATCTGACGGCCTTCCGACCATTCGGGGACATAGGGGATGCTGCCCTCAATGCGCACTTGAAGGGACTCTTCGTAAGCGAATCCCCCTGCACCATGCGCGAAGGATTCGATAAACCGGAATTTCCTTCTAAACCGCTTGAAGGCTTCACCCCACTTCTGATCCCCGTAACGGAGAGCCAGGCTCGTCTTTCGAATGGCGACAGGTTCGCTCGAGATGAGCCAGATCATGACGTCCGCTACCTCGAAGACGGCCTGATGCACCGGATCCATACCGCTGTCCAAATCCACAATGACGACATCGTATTGGCCCGAATCGGCAATCGCGGCGATAATCTGCTTCGCTTGCTCAGCCGACATCGTCAGCCTCTCCTCGGCATTGCCGCAGGGCGCAATATAATCCACCTTCAGCGCAGGATGCCTTCTGCGCAGCTCGGTGAGCACCGATTGCGTCTTATCCGGGTGAGCCTGCACCGTATAGAGCAGCCGGGAGAAATCGTCCTTCCCTTCTTCGCCGAACCAAACCGAGGTTGCATTCCACTGCTCCAGGTTCAAATAAAAAACGCGCGCTTCTCTCCCGCCAAGCTGCTGGGCCAGCTGGATCGCCAATGTCGTCTTGCCGATCCCACCGACAGCCGCGTATACAGCCGCGATCTTAGCCCGCCCGCAGCTGCGGGCGGCATGCGCAATAACGCCGGAAGAGGCCGCATGAACGGCTTCCAGAGCGTTCAACAGCTGCGGCAAAGGCTGAAACTGCAGCACCTCCGCCCGCTCCGGATACTGCCCGCTCCTCCCGACCAGCAGCGCCGTCGGTATCCCCTGTGCCGAATCCCCGGTCTCCTCCAGCAGAGCGGGATGGATAGCCAGCAGATCGATCGGGTACCCGGCCCGTATGAACTGCCGCAGCGCATTCGAATTCGTGAATGCCGTCAGCTGCCACTGCTCGCCGAACGGGCTCTGACGGATATAATCGGCCAGCCGCTCGATATATCCCGCTTCCCTCACGGCTACGATTAATTGTTGTCTGTTCAAAGCCGACAGCTCCTTCCGGCATCAGAAACGCCATTATTGAAAACAAAAAAAAGCACCGTAAACCGCGCATCATTCATGCGCAATTTACGGTGCTTCCGTAAGTTCATTTGATTTGACCACAATTTACCATACGCGCCCGCAATCCGTCAACAAGCAATTTAGTCAGGAGCATAGAATGCCGCATTTCTGTACTAGATGTGCAGCATTTTATATTCCTTCGGCGAGACGCCGGCAATCTTCTTGAACACGCGGCTGAAATAGGACAGATTCTCGAAGCCGACCAGCGTCGCGATTTCCGTAAACGTGAAATCCTCCATGCGGATCAGCTTTTTCGCCTGATTGATTCTTACGTTCGTGATATATTCAATCGGCGTCTGACCGGTCGCCGCTTTAAATCGGGATATAAAATAATTAAAGTTCAAATTGGTCATTCTCGCCAGCTGCTCCACCGTAATCTTCGTCGAGAAGAAGCGATGGATATATTCCACCGCCTTATTCACATTGACATCGCCGAACTCCGACTCGGAACCGGGGCCGGAAACGATCCGATTCCGGTATACCTCGATAAGAACCGCCTGAAAATATGCGCGCGACGCCATCTCCCAGCCTTCCTTCTCCATCAGCAATTCCTCGATAACCGCATTGATCAGACGGTGAATCAGCTGATGATTGCCGGGCTTCATGACCGTCGGCAGATCCAATAATCGCTCCTCAAGCGTCAAGGCAGAGGACTTCAGCTGGGAATAATCCTGATTGTTGGAGGCTCCAAGATCCAAGCTGGGCATAAGCAAGCGGTAATGAACCCATGTGTAGCCCATCGGCAGCTGGCCCGATTCAATGCGGTGCAGCTTATTCGCAGGGATATGGATAATCGTATCTTTGTCGGCAGGGATCGCTTGACCGTCGATATCGAATATGACCGAGCCCGTCGTTACATAGACCAGATAATCATAAGGCAAGGAACGGTACAGCTTGCGGTTCTCCCCATATTCCGTATGCGTAATATTCCCCAGCTTATACTTCTCAGGAGGAAAGTACCATGCCTCGCTCCTGTATTCCTTGCCCGAATGGTAAATAAAAGGCGCAATAAAGCTCGGATGAATCCGCCCAGCACTTAATTCTACCATGATAAATCTCTCCCGCGTTCGACATCGGCTCCTGGCAACCCACTCCCTTATTGTATGCGACAAGCGCGCTTCCGAACAAGCTTACGGAGCCTGCGCCGACGCTATTTGGATGTTAAGCTATGCGGTCCGCGCGGCCATAAATCCTGCTCGGCCGGCTGCAGATAATCGGTGAGAAACTGCACCGGATTCGCCCGAAACCGCGCGATCGCCCGGTCCATCTCTTCATTGCTTCCCTGATTCTCGAGGTCCAGCTCCAGCAGCCGGTCCATCTCTTGCAGAAACTGGCCGGGAATCGGTCTATTCTCGCTCGTATACTTCCTCATAATCGCCGCCAAATTGGTTTCGCGCAAATGATAGACATACGACAAGACGCGCGTTCGCATAGCTTCCAAATCGCGTAAGCCTTGGGCGAAATCGCCCTTCAGCCGCTCCGGTATGACCGGCTCAAGCTCTCTTCCCAGCCGGATCGCATCCTCTAATTTGGCTGCGGATATATCGCATCGCAGCTGAATATCCTCAAGCAGCCACGCATCCGGCTGCTGATCGTCCGTCTTCATGAAGATCGCTCTCCGAGTCGAATCCCAGCTTGGCGTATGGCACTGCTGGCCCCTGATAAATGCGGCATTCATCGTATGCTTCGGGTCGCACTGCCCCAGCTTCCGCACATACCAGGAGATATCCCAAGGGAACAGCTCCATCGCTTCGGAGCTGACGGACCAGAAGCGGATGACCGATTCACAGCTGTCCGCATAGAGCTCGGCAACAACTGCCATAATTTGATCCTCGGTTTGCTCCGGATTCGCGAAGAACTGCGCAGTTGCCCGCAGACTCGGATCTTCTTTGGACGGCACCAGGCCGAAGTACTCCTTGATCCCGCTAATGCCGGGCAGGCTGTAGATCGCTTGCAGCTGGCGGACGGTCACCTGCGGGAATGCGAGATGGTTCATCGGCTCCAGCTCCTCCGTCGGTCCCCCGAGGAAGCCTTCCACGATAACGGGCAGCCCTCTGCTCTCCGCCAGTCTGCACGCGTTCTTCAGGAAGCGGTCTACCGGCAGAGTAGCCGTAACCTCCGCAATATTCGAGTGCAGCATAACGCCCGTTGTTTGCGGATTCAACCGATTGATTGATTGCAGCACCTGTCCGGCCGAGAGCTCCCATGGCTCCCACCATAACCGCCCGTTTGGATTGCACGCCTGCCAGGCCTCGGCCAGCTTGTGAATAAAGGGAACCACCCGCTCATGCAGCGGAATTCCGCGGCAGCTTTCACACACGCCGAATTCATTGCACAGCCAGGCATCCTGGTCGTACGTATAGATGAGGACGTCGTCTACACCCGGAAACTGCTCGTGGAACATCGTTAACAATCTTACGTAGCGTTCCGGGGTCTTCCCATCGAGCAGACAGTTCTGAAGCTGCAAATCCCGGTATCCGTCGCCGCCGTTATAAGGAGCGCCAAAATGAAACAAGGACCGCAAACCGGCATTCCTCGTCCACTCGATCCGGTTCCGAAGATCATTTCTTCTCCGGTTGAACGCCTCTGGCGTCTGATCCGAAGCAAGGGCGACGCTCTGCCGGAGCAGCGGATCCTGATCGGCAGAAATGTCTACGACATCCTCCAGGTTCAGCGGTTCATCCCCGGGACGGCATCCCCAGGCAATGTTCAATTGAAGCATGTTAAATCCATGGGATTGGATACGCGAAACTTGCTCTTCATTCCAAGGCTCCAGCAGCGATGGACACCCCAGCAAACCTACCTTGTATTGTAATTTCGGATTCATAGGAACGCCTTCCCCTTTCACAATCAATTGAATTCTCCGATTGGAGCGAATGAACCTATGGCTCATTACAATAAATTGTATTATGAAAACCTGCTCATAGATTTGCACTAATCTCACCAATTATTGTCCTAATAACAGCAGCTGCGACCCTCCGGATTATATAAAAAGACGCTCCGCGATTGCCCGCGAAGCGCCTCCGTAGCGGTCACCAATCCAACCCTGGATTGTCCCCGATGAAGAATTTCTTCTTATTCGTTCGGGTGATGGTATTGCTGCCTGTCAGCTGATTATCCTTGATGATGAACGGTCCGCCGTTTGGCCCATCCGCAATGGACAGCGAGGCTGCGGCCGCGGAGAACATATTGCCCTTGATTGTCGTGCTGCGGGACTGATCGATCTTGATTCCTGCGTGATGGACATCGGAAATCACATTGTTGCTGATATTCACATTGCTTGCATTGCTGTTGAATACGATGCCGTACCCGTTATAAGAAATCATATTGTTCGTTATGACCGAATTGGTAACACCTTCGTTCTTCAATGGCGCATGGATGCCGATTCCTTCCTGCTGGTTTTGAGCGGCCGAAATATAATTATCGTCAATGAATACACCGTTTAACGCAAGCCCTTCCGGATCCAGCAGAATGGCCGCTCCCGAGCTTTGGTCCAGCATATTGTTGGAGATATCCACATGCAGAATGGTTTTCAATGTGATCTGCTCGACCCCGGTCAGGATAAAATTATTGCGGCTGATTTTGAGACCTTCCGGTCTCGTGCCAGGCGCCGCGTCGACAAGTATGCCTTTGCCGGTGCTTCCGAAGCCGTTATCGAATATGTTGCTGTTAATATTCAGCTGCGTAGGGAGCGAGGTGACATGAAGCGCATAAGCGGTCGGCTCGTTGTTAATGAAGCCCGAGCTTAAGATTTGGGTGAAGGCGCCGATAAAATAGACCATGTCCGACGTATTTCCGGGGGTATTCGTCATCCGCACATTCTCGATGCTGTGGGACTCGCCGGACGTAAACGAAACAATTCTTCCCGAAGAGCTGTAATTGTTGATCGCCACATCCTTGAATTTAACCAGATAAGAGGACGTCACTTCGAAGACATTACCCGATGCGAGCGTGGCATTGATGTTGGATTGCATCGTCGTGCCGCCGGCGCCTTGAATCGTAATGAAGCCGGCGCCGCCAATATTGATTTGCGACGTTACGTTATAATCCCCTGACGGCAAATAGACGGTCCCTTTCTTGGTCAGAGCCTCGTTGACGGCTTGTTGAATGGCGCTTGTATCGTCATGTACGCCATTGCCAACCGCTCCGTAATCCTTCACGTTCAGCACGGGAACAGATCCCTCCTGGGGCGCATCGGCATAGGACCGATTGCTTGGTATGGATTGACTTCCGATCAGACATCCCAGCAGCACGGCTGCGAAGATACCGAAGCTAAAGCGCTTGCTGATTTTTAGCCTTCCCATTCGTAATTCCTCCTTGTTATACGTCTCCTTCCGGCCTGTAAGCTTGCTGAACCTTCATGGTCTCCTTTCTTTTTTACTGTAATCCGACTCTTCATTATGGAAACTTATGGATAATCCTTGCAGTTAGATTATACAATGTAAGCGCTGTCTTGCGATTTACACAAATCTCAGTATTTCTATTCAAAATATCAGCTTACGAGCCCCTGAGATTAGACCGCGACGATTAATCTAGGCCTCACATTAAAAAGATGTAGAATACCGCAGCCAACGCGAACCGATAGAATGCGAACCATTCCAGCCGCAAACGTTTGATCAAATTCAGGAACGTGACAACCGCGATCATCGCCACAACGAAGGCGGCAATAAATCCGATCAGGAAGAGAAACAAGGCATCCGATGTCAAAAACTCAGCTGTCATACGCAGATTGGGGCAGCCGTCAAACCGGCGCCCGATACTTGGGAAAGGAAGATGGCCGCTGCGCAGAGCAGCTTTTTCCAAATCCCCTCGGTTATCATAACTCGCGGCCGGCGCCCGTAACGATCGATTTCGATGACAATCCCGCTTATTTACATTACAAATCTGTAATCAATCGATTTAAACGGGTCTGCTAACGCGCACGACAAAAAACCTTCGTACGTACGGCAGCAGGTCCGTACAAATACGAAGGTTAAGTTATTGTCCAACTCCCGTCAGCCGAAGGAGAAAGCGATGACGATAACGAACTAATGCAGCGTCTCCGCAGATGGTTCGCCTTGCATAAAGCCCATGATCGGATTCATCGGCAGCTCCTGATCGAAGAACAGGCCAATCTCTCTTCTCGCGCTTTCAGGCGAATCGGAGCCGTGCACGATATTGCTCGCCACATCCATGGCATAGTCTCCGCGAATGGTTCCAGGCGACGCTTCGACCGGGTTGGTCTTGCCGATTAAGGCTCTTGCATTCGCTACGGCATTCGGGCCTTCCCAGATCATCGCGCATACGCTGCCGGACGTCAAATAATCGACAAGCTCGCCGAAGAACGGCTTCATCCGAAGGTCCCTGTAATGCTCCTCCGCAAGCGCGTGATCGATACTCATCAGCTTGATGGCGTTAAGCTTGAAGCCCTTTTGTTCGAAACGGTTAATAATCGACCCGATCACACCGCGTTGAACTCCGTCCGGCTTTACCATGACAAACGTACGTTCCATGCAGACGATTCCCCCTTCTTCAATACGAATTCATATGGATAACTGGCGCATAGCCGCAAAATCGCATCGTCTGCAGCATCTGCCCCTATAGAGAAAAGCATTCCAGTTTTATCCACATTTCATTCATCTACGGAGGAATCCACGCGATCGAGACTGCTATCCGTTCGTCAATTCCAGGAAAGCTTCTACATCCGCTGTCGTTACCGAGACGGCTCCGCGCCAGAAATCCGGCTCGTCAAGACGGACGCCGAGATGCTTCTGGGCAAGCTCCTCCACCGTCATCCGCCCCGTATCGCGAAGCAGTGCGACGTAGCGCTCCGCGAACGAAGGCCCCTCCTTCTTCGCCACCGCATAGATGCCGCAGCTGAACAAGAAGCCGAACGTGTAAGGGAAGTTATAGAACGGAACATCCGTTAAGTAAAAATGCAGCTTCGACGCCCAGAAATGCGGGTGAAGCTTGCCTACGGCGCCGCAGAACGCCTCGTTCTGGGCTTCCTCCATAAGCCGGGACAGCTCTTCGTGGCTGACCATCCCCTTCCTGCGCTGCTCATAGAAGCGCGTCTCGAACAAGAAGCGCGCATGAATGTTCATGAAGAAGGCGGTCGACCGCTGCAGCTTGTCTTCAAGCAGCGCCAGCTTCTCATCCGGGTCAGCGGCGGCCTCCATGGCGGAATCGGACACGATCAGCTCCGCGAACGTCGAAGCCGTCTCCGCCACATTCATCGCATACTCCTGCGCAAGCGGCGGCAGATCGTTCATGACATGCTGATGGTAGGCGTGGCCAAGCTCATGCGCCAGCGTCGAAATATTCGAAGCCGTGCCGGAATAGGTCATGAATATGCGTGTCTGCTCGCTGATCGGAAATGCCGTACAGAAGCCTCCGGGCCGTTTGCCCGGGCGGTCATCGGCCTCGATCCAGCCATCACGGAAGGCGGCTTCGGAGAATTCGGCCAACTCCGGGCTGAAGGCGCGGAACTGCTCGACAATAAAGTCGGCTCCCTCGTCGTAAGGCACCGTCCGCGCTGCCGAGCCGATTGGCGCCTCCACATCATGCCAATCCAGCTTGTCGATTCCAAGCAGCTTGGCCTTCCGGTCCAAATACTTCACGAGGCCGGCTTTGCCTTCATTCACGGCTGCCCACATCGCGTCCAAGGTCGCTTGGCTCATCCGGTTCATCGCAAGCGGCTCCTTCAGAACCGACTGCCAGCCGCGCTTCTCATACAGCTTGAGCCGGAAGCCCGCAATCCGGTTCAGTGCTTCTGCGCACAGCTCGGCCTGCTCGCCCCACTCCCGCTCCCATTCGGCAAAGGCGGCTTCGCGAACCGCTCGTTCCCCGTCGGACAGCCGATTGTGCATCTGTCCCGCCGAGAGCGTCTTCGTTGAACCGTCCGGCTCCTGCGCCTCGAACTTGGCACGGGAGACGACCGTATTATAGAAGTCGCCCCATCCATGATATCCGTCGACGGCAAGCTCGCCGGCCAGTGCTTCAAGGCTCGGCGGCAGCTTCTCCTTGGCCGCCTCTCTGCGTTCACGGAGGGTAAAGGCGACCGGAGCGGTATCTTCTTCCTTGAGCCACTCATTCCAGAGCTCCTCCGGCACTAGTCTTAGCTGCTCATCGTAAGCCGTAAGCGCGCTGTTGAATTTCGCCGCCGTCGTCTTCACCCGTTCATTCAAGCCGAGCGCCGCGGAGTCTTTCACCTGCTGGGCGACCAGACAGGAGACGAACGACTCCGATTGACGGAGACGCAGAATGACGGACTGTACCGTCGCCGTCCAGGCCGACAGCTTCGCAGTCGAGACATGCGAGGTGCTTCCTGCCGAAGTCTCCTCGAGCTCGCGGACAAGGGCATCGATATCCCTCTCCATCCCCGCCAGCTCTGCCGCAAATGCCGGGGAGGCCGACCCTCCTTCATAAAATACGTCTAAGTTCCATTGCTCCGGATACTTTTGTCCCATCGGTTGTTCCTCCTCAAAGTTGTGTGAATGCTTGAGCCTCACGGGTTTTCGCCGCACATGCCTATCCTTCTTAGCTGAACGGTGTAATTCGAACAAATATGCCTCAGAACCGCTATGTACATCTTAGTTGATCTATCTTGGGACGTCTTTCACCGCCGCAGCCTGCCGCTTCGCGTTGCGTATTCCACTGCAGCGGTGTATAACTGAATTATATCGAATCCGAGGTCCTCATTTCCACGTTGTTTAAGATGCGGCGAACCAGCCGACGTATAAAGGAGTGTTCCACGATGTCCAGACCGTTGCAAATATCCCCCGAAACCGCCATAAAGCTTTCCAAAGAGCTCAATGTGCCAATCGAGCATCTCATGCATATGCCCAAGCATATTTTACTGCAGAAGCTCGCCGAGCTGGCTGCCAAGCCGGATCAGACGCCGGAAGCCGATAATGGCACGACGGGTAAAGGAGACGCAAATTAAGTGATTCCGTTCGAACGCACATGGCCTTACGATATTCAAATGAAAGACGTCTATGTCCCCTCCTGCCCTTTCTGCGGACAGGATCACGTGCTTCTATCCCTTACCCCCGCGGAAATCCGCGACATTCAAGAGGGCAGCAAACGTCTGGTCATCTTCCCATGCTGCCGGAATAAAGTGACCGTTGTCGATGCCGACCAAGACTACCTGCTGACCAACACGCGCTTGCGCAAAGGATAGGGCTGGAACGCCGGTTTGTTCAAACGTGAAGAAATAGGGCACAGTAAAGGCATCCTTTTCTACACGTTTTAAGGCAGGTGACTTAACCTTGTTCCAGCTCTGGCGGATTGGCGCTTCAGTCGTTCTTGCAAGCGGGGTATTCGCCCCCGGGCTCCCGGTACCGCCGAGCGAGATCGCGGGCGTCATCGACCGGTTCAAAGAGATCTACAGCATTCCAGGCAAATTGGACGAGCTTAAGGAGCAGTACGTCCAGATGCAGGCCGTCCTTGCCGAGCAGCAGCGGCAGCTCGAGGAAGCCAGGCAGACAGCTCAGCAGTATGCCATGCGCCAGCAGGAGCTGATGGAGCAGAACGAAGCGTACCGCAAGCAGAATGAGCTGCTCCTGCAGCGGATCGACAAGCTGACCCGGGACAAGTCCGAGCAGCGGCGGCTCTTTCGAACCATCGTCCTCTCCGTAACCGTAGTTGCGGGCATGGTACTGCTATATCTCCTTTCTGTCCGTGTCTGGCGGCATTGGTCCTGGTTCAAACACCGTAACGGCGGAGGAGGTGGCCCATGAAGGTGACCGCACCCGCCCCAATCGGCCATGCCCTGGTTCAGCTCGATCATGGGGAAGCCGTTCATCTCCTCCATCCGAAGTCCATTATCGCTTACCAGGGCGCCCCGCATCTGCGGGAGGACCGGTTCATGGACTGGGCCGGTATGTACCGGAAGAAGAAGTGGATCCGGTCGCGCATGCAGGGGCCTTCGCAGTTCATTCTCGGTCTTCCGGCCGGCTGTATGTTAGAGACGATGAATATCGCGCCGGACAGCAATTTGCTGTTCGACTTCCGCCACGTTCTGTTTTATTCGGACGGTATGATGATGAAGAGCCGTATTCAAAAGATCCAGACAATCTGGATTACGCATGAATGGGTACGCATGCGCTTCAGCGGTCCCGGCTCGCTAGGCATACTCTCGGCCGGCGACCTGGGCATACTGCAGCTTGACCCCGTGAAGCCGTTATATGTGGAGAAGGGCTCTCTTATCGCTTATCCGGAACAGGCCCATGTCAATCTTTCTGTCTATGGGAACCAGCTAGCCAGCCAGCATATGCAAATCCAATGGGAGCTAAAAGGGTCAGGCCCGGTTCTGATCCAGACCGGCTCGCGCGATTCGCAGTTGGAAGATCAGCTTCAAGGCGGCGGACTAATCAAACGGATTTTTCGCGAGCTGCTTCCGTTTGGCGGCATCTATATCAAATAACCAGTTATTCTCCGCTGCAGCCTGCCCTGCACGACATAAAAAGGCCTCCAACTCCACCGTGACAGTGATGATGTTGGAGGCTTCTCTTATTTTGTGCTGACTGTCAGCCGTCTTAATGTGCGCTAACCTTAGTGGGACAAGACCACTGCTTCAACGGAGTCAACTAAGCGTATAGTTCGCCCTGCTGCGGATTCGAGTGTACTTCGGGAGCCGACTGCTCCGCCCGAATTAACTGCCATTGTTCACGGCTGGCACGGATCATCGAAGCATCCGCAATCCGCTTGTCGTTCACGACCCTCGAGAACCAGCGCACGGCTTCGTTCTTTTCCCCAACCCGCCGATACAGCTCGCCGATCAGAAACATCAGCTTCGCATTATTGAGGGAGACGCCTTCCGTCTCATAAACCTGAATATAGGAGTCCAGGGCATAGCGCAGAAACCGTTCCTCCTGCTCCGTATTATCCTCATAGCGATAAAGCCACGCAATGTGATGCAGGATGCCGGCTATGACGCGCTCCTTCTCTCCGACAGCCTGTCCGCATAGAAGCGCAAGCTTGTAGCATGTCATCGCTTGCTCAGCGGTCCGGTTCCCGCCATAATCCCGTTTCACCCACTGGGAGCCGATCCGGTCATAATACTGCTTCCGCTTCACATCAGCAAGCTGATCCATACCGTTCTCGGTCGTTGCGAACCCGCAATTCGGACAAACCCGCACGACGTAGAAGTCCGGATTGATGTCCTCCCGGTAATATCCGCAAAAATCGCTGTCCCGCGACAAAGCTTTCTTAAAGCTCGGTCTGACCCGCGAGGTTTGGAAGGTCTGCTCGCAGCAGATGCAAGTAATCGTTGACTGGTAGAGCGGCTCCATAAGGATCACGTCTCCTGTTCGTTAGTAGTGTTGACGAAGTGGCGCGCAGGCCCCGATAGCCTGTCCAGGACGAACTGCTGCAGCTCGCCTGGCAGATCCGTCTCCGCGAGCGCCCGCCTCATACAGTCGAGCCAAGCGTCCGCGTGCGCCGGTGTAATCGGGAATGGCAGGTGACGAGCGCGCATCATCGGATTTCCGTATTCATCAGTATAAAGGGAAGGCCCTCCGAAAAACTGTGATAAAAATTTCATCTGCTTATCCTTGACCGGCTCAATATCCTCTGGAAACAGCGGCGCCAGTAAAGGATGCTTCTGAACGTTAGTATAAAAGACCTCCGTAATTTGTCTTAACCCTTCGAGTCCTCCAACAGCATCATAAGTAGTTCTATAGTTATTCATCGACAGATTGTCCTCCATTTTATAGGTCTTTGGTATTATAAATTTCTTGCAGGGGGAAGGACGCTTCAGATCATGGGCGTTTTCCTTGCCAAATCGCTGCAAACAACAAAAAAATGCCCTTCAAAAGAGGGCATTCTGCGACTATTAGAACAACTCAAGCAGATCCACTAGCTTTCACAATCCTCTTCGCCGGGAGCCAATAGCGACTCACGGATCACGTAAACAAAAGCGCAAACGAGGATGCCGGCAATAATACTCATTAGTGATCACCCCAGCGTCTGAATATAGATCTATTGTATCACAGCTTTGTCGAAAACACATCATTCTTTGCAAGCGTTTTCTCATTTTTTTAATAAAAATTTTTTATAAAGATGCGCTTTCCGGTTAGGCATCATTTTTCCTTCGGGGTACTTGTTTGTCCACCTCCATACATATAGTTATAGAAGATCGACCTTGTTCATGACACTAACCTGTGCGAATGGAGGGGAATTTGTGCAACTCGTCCGATTCTTGTTCCGTCCTGCGGTCATTCCCGCCTGGGCTGCCGCGCTGCTCGTTCTGCTGCTTGCCTTATTTCCCGCAGCGGCCCTGCATGCCTCGGTTCGAGGGCTGTCCATCTGGTGGCAGGTTCTGTTTCCCGCACTGTTCCCATTCTTCGTCATCTCGGAGCTGCTGCTCGGCTTTGGCATCGTTCATTTCTTCGGCACGCTGCTGGACCCGCTCATGCGGCCGTTATTCAGGCTTCCCGGAATCGGCGGTTTCGTCGTCACCATGGGTTACGCGTCCGGTTATCCCGTCGGAGCGAGACTGACGGCTCAGCTGTGGGAGCAGCGGCTTATCACGCGTGCCGAGGGCGAGAGGCTCGTGGCCATTACCACCACCTCCGATCCGATCTTTCTGATCGGAGCCGTTTCCGTCGGATTTTTCAACAATGCGGCACTTGCGCCGCTGCTCGCCGCCGCTCATTACGGCGGAGGCCTCATCATCGGACTTCTCATGCGCTTCCACGACCGGAAGGGTCCCGAATCGTCTCCTCCCCCCGCGCCCGCCCAATCCGGGACGGGCAGGCGTCCAACGCGGCTCAAGCAAGCCATAGTCGCCATGCATCAGGCCCGACTGCTGGACGGGCGCGCGGTCGGCACGCTGCTTCAGGAAGCTGTTCAGGCTGCGCTCCGGCTCATGATCGTGGTCGGCGGGCTTGTCGTTTTCTTCTCCGTCGTTATGGAGCTGCTTACGATGGTCGGCGTAATCGGAATGATCGCCGAGCTATTCCGGATCGTTATGAGCACGTTCGGAATGCCGGCATCGCTCTCGGAAGCGGTCGTGAACGGCCTGTTCGAGGTTACGCTCGGAGCTAGAACGGCAGGGGAGTCAATAAGCAGCGGTCTGGTCCATCAGGCTGCTATCGCCGCTTTCATTCTTTCCTGGGGCGGCTTGTCGGTTCATGCACAGGTGGTCAGCTTGCTTAGCCGTACCGATTTGCGCTATCGCCCGTTTTTGATCGCCCGTCTCGTGCATGGCGTTATCGCGGTTATACTCGTGTATATTCTCTGGAATAGTTTGGCTCCGGCCGGATAACATTGTTTTTACCGGCGTTTTCCGATATGATCGACTTATTATAAGGTACGTAAAGGAGCTTATTTCATTGAACTACGTCGTAGTGGACAGAGGAGATGAGCTGTCCAAGCAGCTAGCTGAGCAATTTCACGAGCTTGCGGCCGCCAGGGGGCTTACGTTTAACGAGGATTCACCGGAGATGGTCGTCTCGATCGGCGGCGACGGAACGCTGCTGCAAGCCTTCCACTCCTACAAGGACCGCTTGGATGACGTTGCTTTTGTCGGCGTGCACACGGGACATCTTGGTTTCTTTGCCGATTGGAAAGCAGGCGAGCTCGAAGAGCTTGTCCGCATGATGACCGAGAGCGAGCCTCATATCGTCCGTTACCCGCTCGCCCAGATCGAGCTGGAGACCGCATCGGGTGTTTCGAATCATATCGCGCTCAATGAATTCACGATTAAAGGCGTGGATAATACCATCGTCGCTCAGATCAACATCAATGACGAATTGTTCGAGATGTTTCGCGGCGACGGCATCGTCGTCTCCACCCCGTTAGGCAGCACAGCTTATAACAAGAGCTTGGGCGGCGCCGTCATTCATCCTTCGATCGAATCGCTGCAAATTGCAGAGATCGCTTCGATTAACAACCGGGTGTACCGGACACTCGGATCTGCAGTCGTGCTGCCGCAGCATCACCATTGCGACATCATCTCGCGCAAGGAGCAGCGGCTGCTGCTGTCGTTCGACCATTTGAATATGACCCGCAGCGATATCCGTTCCATACGCTGCAGCGTAGCAAGCCGTAAAGTAAGCTTCGCCCGGTATCGGCCGTTTCCGTTCTGGAATCGGGTACGGGAAGCATTCCTCGGCTATGATGTCAAATAACGATGAATGCTTTCCGAGCGTACTTAAAGGTCGTTAAGCCCTACCGGTGGATGATCGCTCTTACGCTCTTGATAGGAGCGGTCAAATTTGCCATACCGCTTACGCTTCCGCTCTTCCTCAAATATATCGTCGACGGGGTGCTGCTAGCCCCGATAGCTGCGGAAGTGAAGATCGAGAAGCTGCTCAAGGCAATCGGATGGGCTTTCCTGCTGTTCGTCGTCGTCCGGTATCCGGTGGAGTATTACCGGCAATATTTTGCGCAAATGACGACGAGCCGCATCTTATTTGATTTACGGGGCAAGCTGTACGCCCATCTTCAGAAATTATCGATCCGTTATTTTCAAAACCGGAAATCCGGTGAAATCATATCGCGTATGATGAACGATGCGGAGCAGACCAAGTCGCTGGTCGAGACCGGGCTGATGAACATATGGCTGGATATGTTTACGCTCACCGTCGCGCTGGTCATCATGTTCCAGATGAACACCGTGCTCACGCTCGTCGCGATCGTTATCCTGCCTTTCTACGCCATAGCCGTCAAGAAACTGTACAAACGGCTGCGGAACTATTCGCGTTCCCGGTCGCAGTCGCTTGCCGAGATGCAGGGCTATTTGAACGAGCATGTGAACGGCATTCCCGTCGTCAAGAGCTTCACGCTGGAGACCCATGAGGAGAACCAATTCCGAGACCGGAACTCGACGTTTCTTCAGAAGGCGCTGGCTTTAACGCGCTGGAATGCGCTGACCCAATCCATTATTAACACGCTGACCGAAATCGCGCCTCTCCTTGTGCTTGCATATGGAGGTTATTTGGTTGCTGTCGGAGACCTCTCGATCGGAGCCTTCGTCGCCTTCTACAGCTACCTGGATCGTCTCTACTCCCCGCTTCGCAGGCTCGTCAACGCATCGACCGAGCTGACTCAAGCTTCGGCTTCGCTCGAACGGGTTATGGAGCTGATGCATGAGACGCCGGAAATTCAAGACCAGCCCGGCGCGAAGGAGCTGCGCGATGTGCGCGGAGAAATCGGGTTCCGAGACGTTTCGTTCCGTTATCTTGAGGATGGGGAATGGGTGCTGCGCGATATCGACCTGAGCATACCGGCCGGCCAAACCGTAGCGCTTGTCGGAATGAGCGGCGGCGGCAAATCATCGCTCGTCAGCCTGCTCGCCCGCTTCTACGACATTCAAGAAGGCTCCATTACCATCGATGGGCGCGACATACGTTCGGTGAGCCAGCACAGTCTGCGGGCGCAAATCGGCATGGTTCTGCAGGATAGCATTCTATTTAGCGGAACGGTTCGGGAAAACATCTTGCTCGGCTCCCCTGAAGCCTCGGAAGAATCCATGGTGGACGCCGCCAAGCAGGCCAATGCGCATGAGTTCATCATGTCGCTGCCGGAGGGCTACGATACGGAGATTGGCGAGAGAGGCGTTAAGCTGTCAGGCGGACAGAAGCAGCGGATCTCCATTGCGCGCGTCTTCCTCAAGAACCCGGCTATCCTGGTGCTGGATGAAGCGACTTCAGCGCTTGATTTGGAGTCCGAGCATGCGATACAAGAATCGCTCGGCACGCTCTCGCAGAATCGCACAACGCTCATCGTGGCTCACCGCCTATCCACGATTACGCATGCCGACAGCATCGTCGTCATCGAGCACGGCACGGTCGTCGAACAAGGCTCTCATCACGAACTCATGGCCAAGGATGGCGTATACGCACGGCTTTATAATGTTCAGCATCTCTAAGGCGGATCAGAGCCTATTGTATTGGCCAGCCAGATCCATAAAGGGCAGTCCCTGACGTCATCGAATATGACAGAGGGACTGCCCTTTGTATGTTGCCTGTTCATTCCGGCGCGGCAATACAAAAACCCGAAAGACAAACACTTTATTCAAGTGTACGTCTTTCGGGTCGCAGTTCAAGATTATAAGTCTGCCGATCAACTGCTGCAGAAGAAAGCTCTTCTAGCTCTTGTGGCTGCCGGAATCCTTGCCGCCGCGCGGAGCCTGAGCCGTCGCAGGCGTCTCGGACGCAGCCGCCACGGGAGCCTTGGCAGAAGGGAATTGCTGCTTCTTCGGACGCGCTCCCTGCTGCGGACGATCGCCTCCATGCTGGCGGGGCGGACGTGCGCTCTCCTTGTCGCGATCCTTGTCATGCTCTCGATCGCGATCCTTATGCGCCTTGCGGCCGCCGCTTGCGGTCTCCTTATCCGAATCGCGATTGTGATCCTTCCGGTTCGGGTGCGAACGACCGTAATCCCGCCGCTGCTCGCGATGGTTACGCGGTACGGCCCGGATATGCTCGCGCTTCACAGCCTCTTCGCCTTCCGAAGCCGCAGCTACGGGAGCCGACGCCGCATCGTAAGCGACCTCGCCATCTCCATTCTCGCCTTCCGGCCGGTCAGAGTCCTGGAACTCGGCCGCATCCAGATCGATGTCGTCCTCGCCGCCATCCTGCCTGCCGCCCGGATGCTTCAACAACACGAAATAAGCGCAGCCGAAATTGCAGTATTCGTTAATGTAATCGACCAAACCCGAAATCGTGCTGCCCGGAGTCGCTTTCGGGTGATTATCGCGAAAGAATCCTTTTAGCCGCAGTTGATTATAGCCCCAGTCGCCGATGACGTAATCGTAACGTTCCAGCACGTCGCTGTAACGGTCGCGGAACGCCTCGGGATTCCATCCGTTTTTGTGATCGTGAACAAGTTCATAGGATCTCCCGCCGATATGGATCAAAGCTGCATGTCACCCCTTCTACATAGAAGCCGATTTAGCCTCGCTCGCTGACTGTACCTGCTCATGCGCGTGATAGGAACTGCGGACAAGCGGGCCGGACTCCACGTGGCTGAAGCCGCGCCGCAGTCCTTCTTCTTTCAATTTGGCAAATTCATCCGGATGAACGTATCGATCGATCGCAAGATGATTGCGCGTCGGCTGCAAATATTGACCCAGTGTCAAAATATCGCAGTCCACAGCACGCAAGTCGTCCATCGCTTCCAATATTTCTTCGAAGGTTTCGCCGACGCCAAGCATAATGCTCGACTTGGTCGGAATGTTAGGCTGCATTGCTTTGGCCTGCTTAAGCAGCTCCAGCGAACGATCGTATTTGGCCTTGGCGCGGACGCGATTGGATAGCCGCTTCACGGTTTCGATATTATGGTTCAGTATGTCCGGCTTGGCGTCCATGACCACTTGCAGTGCTTCCCAATTGCCCATGAAATCCGGTATGAGCACCTCAACGCTGCATAATGGCAGTTCTTTGCGAATCGCCTTGATCGTTGCCGCGAAGATCGAAGCTCCGCCGTCCTTCAAGTCATCGCGTGCTACGGACGTGACAACGCAGTGCTGAAGTCCCATCTGCTGCGCCGCTTCCGCAACGCGCTCCGGCTCCTGCAGGTCTAGCTCGGTGGGCATTCCCGTCTTCACCGCACAGAAGCGGCAAGCGCGGGTACAAATATCGCCCAATATCATAAAGGTTGCCGTACGGTTCGCCCAGCATTCGTAAATATTCGGACAGCGGGCTTCCTCGCATACCGTATGCAGCTTCTTCGAACTCATCATATCTTTAATCTCGGCGTAGTTGCCGCCTGTTGTCAGCTTGATTTTGAGCCAGTCCGGTTTGCGTTCCGGCTTCTGCAAGGTCTTCATGATGGCATACCTACTTTCTGTTCATTCCTGCGTCTTATTATAGCACGTTTCGGATAAAAACCAATTATTTTGCGGATGATACAGGTGAACGTTTCTTCCTAGAGGTGACCTGAATGAAATGCACCCATATTCGCCGCACGATGCTTATCGCTTGCACGATCGGCTTGCTGACATCGCTCGGCCTTGGCGCAGAATCCGCTCATGCGCAGGCTCCAGCCAAAGCCAATACCCCCGTTAATCGTGCGTCAGGGAGCGCAAGCACCGGCAATAGCAGCCAGGCGTTCGATAAACGAAGGGAGCTCTTTGACCAGATGAGCGCCATAAGCGGTATCCCCTGGTACAGGCTTGCGGCCATCGATCAATATGAGCGTACGATCACGAAGGCCCGGTCAAAATCGCGGCAGCAGCTTGGGGAATGGATCGGCATCTATATGACGCCGTCCCAATGGACCGGCCTGTTAAACCCCGACGACGAAGATCAATTCCCGCTCTCGATCCGCTGGTTCAGCGGCGCCGGCAAGGACGGCGACGGCGACGGTCTGGCCAAACGCACCAGCGACTCCGACCTGCTCTACGCTGTCGCCAGTCATCTCATGAAATTCGGCCCGTCCGAGGACGACTTCTCAATCGGAGTATGGCAGTATTATCACAATAGCCGGGCAGTCCAGCGAATCCGACAGTTTTCCCGCATCTACGCCGCGTACGGGCAGCTCGACCTGTTCGAGCATGCCTTCCCTGTACCTGTTGGAAACAATTATTCCTATAAGGGAACATGGGGGACCAAACGCAGCTGGGGCGGCTACCGGATTCACGAAGGAACGGACATATTCGCCAATCATGGCGTTCCCGTCCGCAGCACCTGCTACGGCATCGTCGAAGTAAAGGGCTGGAATCCTTACGGCGGCTGGCGGCTGGGAATACGGGACTTGAACAATGTATATCATTATTACGGCCATCTTTCAGGCTATGACAAGAACATCTCCGTAGGCACGATCGTGAAGCCCGGCCAGCCAATCGGCTGGGTTGGAAGCTCAGGTTACGGCAAGCCCGGCACGCAGGGCAAGTTTCCCCCGCATCTTCATTATGGCGTCTACCGCGACCGGGGATTGATCGAGTGGTCCTTCGATCCGTATCCGATGCTCCGGCAATGGGAAAACGAGGAACGGCGCCGCCTCAAACGGCGTTAGACATTCCATCCAGAAAGGAACGGCAGCAAAGCGCAGTACTGTGCTTTGCTGCCGTTTTTTCATTTTACTTCAGACGTATTCGGTTGCTGGATCTCCCCCGATCCTGCCCCCTCATTGCCGCCTTGCTCCTCGGTTCCGGGCTCGGCCGGCTTAACCTCCGCCGGCGGGCTTGTCGTTACGCCGTTCATGCCGGGCTCGATCGGCAGGGAAATGTTCGGCGCTCCCGGAGCCGAATCGCCGACCGGGTTGCCTTTGTTATCGTAATAATACATCGGCACATCGCCTACAACGAGCAAATAGGAAATCGGGATCTCCGTCTCCACCAGCTCAGGCCTTGTGTCGAATGGAATGATGATGGATACCTCCGCCGTGATCCTCATATATACTTCAACCAAGATCATATTGATGCCGGCATCCTTCTGCCTCGTATTCAAATCGACCTTCACCGCCCCGAGCGGTTCGAATTTGACCGGCACACGAGGTCCGAAGGATGTAATAATCGCACTGTTAAGAGCCCGGCCGATCGGAATATGCTCCGGAATGTCGCCCAGCTCGGTCAATGTCCCCTGTACGGTATCGATGGTCTGGGATGTTATTCGCATGTGCTCCGCATAGTTCAGCATAAAGCCGGAGATTTTGCCGCTTGCGTTCGTCTTCCAGTCGATCAGCTTCTCGGCGGCATCCGTCTGGTGTGCGACCTGCTCCGTTATGGATTTATTAATCGCCTGGGTAGCAACCTGTTTTACCCTGATCATCGCAACATGCATCAGCGGCTCGCGCAGGTTCCGTTCGATGAAAATAAAGAATTGGAACAAGAAAAACAAACCGACGAGCGTTATAATTAGAAACACTTTCCCGCGGCTCAGCTTCTTCCCCTTGGGCCGGCGGCGGCTGCGCCATCCTCTTCTACCCCATCTTGACATGCGGCGATCCCCCTTCCACACTTCGTCCGCATCCCCTTTCCAAGCTTATGCAGCGTTCGTCCAAAAAAGAAGAAACACCCTGCGCCAGCGGGTGCTTCGATTCATTCCTATCAAGAAAACGGAGACGGCTTATGAGCCGTCC
This sequence comes from Paenibacillus spongiae, assembly GCF_024734895.1. Lineage (NCBI taxonomy): Bacteria > Bacillati > Bacillota > Bacilli > Caryophanales > Paenibacillaceae > Paenibacillus > Paenibacillus spongiae. The sequence continues at coordinate 1,356,845 of NZ_CP091430.1, read as the reverse complement.
CCGCATCCGGTTGCAATCTAGCGTCTATATATGTGCAGGTGTATTTATGCCCTTCCCTGCATCCGCGCCGTCATTCTTGTTGTCTTTCTTGTGGAACAGCTTGCGCAGCAGCGGCAGCAGGTAATAGTCGACGCCGAATTTGCCGGCATTGATTCCTCCCGCCAGGACGATTGTCCCGATGAGGACCATCCAAGGATTCGTGCTGATCGTTCCGGCAAACAGGAACATGAAGTTCATAAGCAGTCCGAAGAATGCCGCCGCCGTCGTTAGAGCTCCCAAGATAAGTCCCAGGCCGACCAGCGTCTCACCGATCGGGATGACAATATTGAATATTTTTGCATTCGGCAGCGCGAAGTGTTCAAGAAATCCGGTGAAGGTTGGGTAAACAAGTTCATTCGTCGCTTTGTCCATGACCGGTTTGGCGACTGCTCCCTTCAAATACCCTGTGGCGTCGAATCCGCCCGTCAGCTTGTGGATCCCTGCCGTCATCCATTGCCAGCCCAGATACACCCGAAAGATAAGCAGTACGCCGGCTGCATACACATTTTCTCTCCAAAATTTCATCATGACCATACACTCCTTTGTATTTTAAAAAAGGTGCATTGCTTGCAGGTTGTTCAAGCTGCTTGATTACTTCCTGATCACACTTTCACTATACCCCCTTATCCAAATCATGTATGTGAAATAAATCACATAATATGAAAAACATTTGCGTTATTTTTTCAACCGCACTTTTATGCGGCGCATAACAAAAAGACTCCGGAGATGAATAACCATCTCCGAAGCCTTAAGGTACTTATAGCTCGATCTCAGATCCCGCCGGTCGCGGTCCCGAGCCCGGATTAATCCCATGCCTGCTCAAGGATGGGCCTCACTCCCCGCGAAGGCTGAGGCTGTCGAGCTCCGGATGACCAGCTCCGGCGTTAGAATAGTCCGGGCTTGCTCTTCCGCCGTGGAGTCTCCTTCCAATAAGCGTATCAGCGTTTCTACCGCAATGCTGCCCATCTTCTCGGTCGGCTGCGAAATGGTTGTCAGCGCCGGTTCCGTTACGGATGCCAGAATCGTGTTGTCGAAACCGACGATCGACAGCTGCTCGGGTACCCGAATACCAAGCTCCTTGGCCGCCTGAAGCGTGCCGATGGCAATCAGGTCGTTGCAGCAGAAAATCGCCGAGGGCGGATTAGAACCCGCAAGCAGCTCGAGCGCCCTGCTTTTGCCGTCCTTCAATAAATTCTCCCCGGTCTTCTTCACCATCTCGTCGGGCAGCTCTAAGCCTTGACTCATGATCGCGTCTCTAAATCCGCGGAGTCTTTCCCGGCTGCTGCTTACCTTGGTCGGCTCCGTAATAATCGCCATGCTTCTATGCCGGAGCCCGAGCAGATGCTCGGCCGCTTTCTTCCCGCCTGCATAATCGTCAACGATGACGGTAGGCAGCTGAATGCCCGGCATTTCCCTGGCGATCATGACGATCGGAATCGATTTGTGAAGCAGCGGGGTCAAAAGATCCCGATCCTCGACGCCGGTGCCGATAATGATGCCATCGACGCTCTTCTGCTGCAGCAGCTCCAAATAACCGCTCACCTTCTCGTCCTTGTTGTCCGTACTGCATATGACCAGACTGTACTTGCTGCGGCTGCCGCAATCCTCGACGGCTCTGGCCATCTCCGCAAAGAAGGGATTCGATATATCCGGAATGAGCAGCCCCAGCGTAAACGTGCTCTTGCCGGTTAATGCGGACGCAATGACGCTTGGGCGGTAATTCAGCTCCTCCATAATACGGTAGATCTCTTGCCGCCGCTTGTCGCTGATCTTTCCCTTTCCGTTAATCACTTGCGAGACGGTCGCGATCGACACGCCGGCTTCGCGGGCTATATCATATATCGTTGCATTCGACATCTCATCCACCCGTTCATTAGTCCAAATCTACGTACCTCTCATTATGTGGGGATGGAAGCCAAGTTGCAACCGCCGGTCACCCGCGCGGCTGCATAATCCACGCATGGTCCGGATCATTATGGAATTTCCACGTGCGCGCCGGGCCGGCCATCACGTTCAAATAGTACACTTCATATCCGGGGGGCGCGCTTACCGGATGGTAACCCTTCGGCACCAATACGGTCTCGCCGTCTCTTACAGCTAATGTCTCATCCAGCGTCCGGTCGTCGGTGTAGACGCGCTGGATCGCGAAGCCCTGCCGCGGCTGCACGTGATAATAGTACGTTTCCTCCAGCAGCGACTCGTCCGGCAGCGCGTCCCGGTCATGCTTATGCGGAGGGTAGCTCGACCAGTGGCCTTCCGGCGTGAACACTTCCACCACCAGCAAGCTGTCCGCCTTCTCGCTCTCCGGCAAAATGTTATGAATCCGGCGTTCGATATGGCCGTATCCGCGCATCTCCACGCCAACCGCAGCCGGCGGGATCAGTCGGGCTTCGCCGCCTCCTTGGTTGCCGGGCGCGGCACAAACCGCCAATTCAAGCTCCGTCAAGGCACCCACTTCAAGTCGGTCGCCTGCCGGAACATAGACCGAGTAAGGAGGGATTTTCTCGAATACGTTCATTCGCTGTCCGATGTTGTCCCACTTCTGCGTCTCCGTATGGACGTCCGCCCTGCCGCTTAGCAGAACAAGACAAACCTCCTGTTCGCCGGTTTCCCGCCGGTACGATTGTCCTTCCTGCAGCTTCACCACCTGAAACCCTACATGGCTCCACCCTGCGGATTCCGGCGTTACCGTAAGCACGGTCCCATCCGGGCCTGGGATTGCGGCCGGCTTGACGATTAATTCTGACATGTCGCTCCTCCTAGCTCGCTTAGTTTGACCGGCCGGTTCAACCGGCTGGACAGCTTGGCCGCCAATGCGATCCGTTCCGCCTGCAGCGCATCGCTCCCCGTCACAGGCAGCGGCTTGCCGCTCAGCAGACATTCAATAAACAACCTCGTCTCCCGCACATAGGCATCATTGTACCGCTCCAGAAAGAAGTGCAGCGGCTTGTCCCGCATTATCCCTGAGGACGTGCTGATCTCAGCCGTATTCGGATGATCGTTCGTCACATTCACGCTGCCCTTGGAGCCAAATACCTCAACGCGCTGATCGTAGCCGTAGACCGCCTGACGGCTGTTGTCGATGACGCCTAACGCGCCGCCGCGGAATTTGAGCGTGACGATCGCCGTATCGACATCCTCATGCTCGGCGAAGATCGGATCGATGCGCACCGCTCCTTGGGCATATACCTCTTCAACCTCATCGCCGGTCAGGAACCTGGCCATGTCGAAGTCGTGAATCATCATATCGATAAAGATGCCGCCGGATACTTTGATGTAATCGGGATGCGGCGGATTCGGATCCCGCGACGTAATCTTCACGACATGCGCTTCACCCACCTCACCCGTCTCGACCAGCTCGCGAACGCGCCTAAAATTATGATCGAACCGGCGGTTAAAGCCGACCTGAAGCTGGACGCCCGCTTGTCTGACCGCTTCCAATGCCTCCTCGGTCTGGGCTATATCGAGACTGACCGGCTTCTCGCAGAAGATATGCTTGCCCGCTGCGGCAGCTTGCTTGATTAGCGGCACATGCGTGTCCGTAGAGGAGCAAATAAAGATGGCGTTAATGTCAGGATCGTCTATAATCGAGCCGCTGTCCTTGGTAACCCTGGCTATTCCCCTGGCCTCCGCCCATGCCTCAAGCTCGGGACCCGCATATAGATCGCTGATTGCCGCAACCTCGGCTTCAGGTAAACGAAGTAAATTATCGGCGTGGATTTTCCCGATCCGCCCCGCCCCGATAATCCCTATTTTTATTTTCTTCATGATCCTCTTCCTCCCGTTTGTCCGGTCCTGCCGTGTTGACGCTGCATTACCAGCGGGCGGTCACCATTTTTTTGCGCGTGTAAAATTCGACGCCGTCGCTGCCGTTCGCGTGCAAATCGCCGTAGAAGGATTTCTTCCAGCCGGAGAACGGGAAGAACGCCATTGGCGCCGGGACGCCCAAATTAATGCCGAGCATGCCGGCATCGATCGTCTCGCGGAATTGACGGACGCTGCTTCCATTCGAGGTGAACAGGCAGGCGCCGTTGGCAAATTCCGACCGGTTGGATATTTCGATCGCTTCCTCCAACGAATCCGCTCTGATGACGGACAGGACAGGTGCGAATATTTCATCCTTCCAAATTTTCATATCCGTCTGCACGTGATCGAAGACGGTCGGACCGACGAAATAACCGTCGCCTTGCGAAGCGGAGTCCTTGCGTCCGTCGCGGAGCAGAAGCGCGCCTTCTTTCTCCCCGGTTTCGATGTAGCTGAGCGTCCGCTCTTTATGCGGGCCGCGGATGACAGGACCGAGGAACGTGCCTTCTTCCATGCCGTTCCCGATCGTAATCTTATCGGCAGCTTCCTGCAGCTTCCGTACGAAAGCATCGCCGATATCGCCGACCGTCACGACGACGGAGCAGGCCATGCACCGCTCGCCGGCGGAGCCGAATGCCGCGTTGACGACTTCCTTCACCGCCAAATCCAAATCGGCGTCAGGCATGACGATCGAATGGTTCTTCGCGCCGGCCAGAGCTTGAACGCGTTTGCCATGCGCTGAAGCCGTTGTATATACATACTCCGCCACTGGCTGCGAGCCGACGAACGAGATAACCTTCACGTCAGGATGCGACAGGATCCCATTCACGACTTCGTGCGCGCCGTGGACGATGTTCAGCACGCCGCTCGGCAAGCCCGCTTCATGGAACAGCTCCGCCAGCCGGCACGCGAGCAGCGGCGTACGCTCCGATGGCTTCAGCACGAAGGTATTGCCGCAGGCAATCGCAAGCGGGAACATCCAGCAGGGCACCATCATCGGAAAGTTGAACGGCGTAATCCCGCCGACAACGCCGATCGGGTAACGGTACATGCCCGATTCCAGGTTGGATGCGATATCCGGCAGCTGCTTGCCCATCATGAGGGAAGGCGCGCCCGCGGCGAACTCCACGCATTCGATGCCGCGCTGCACCTCCCCGTGCGCTTCCGCGACGCTTTTGCCATTCTCGCGGGTAATCAGCTTGGCGAGTTCATCCCAGTTGTCGACCAGCAGCTGCTGATATTTAAACAGGATGCGCGCACGTCGTGGAACGGGCGTACGGCTCCATGTGCCGAAGGCCTGCTTCGCCGCTTGAACGGCGCGGTCAACATCCTCCGAAGTGGACAGCGGCACATAGGCCAGAATCTCTTCCGTCGCCGGATTAACGACGGGCTCCGTTCGTTCTGTAGCTGCATCTACCCATGAGCCATCAATCCAGTTTTTCAATACGGTCATTATCGTTCATTCCTCTCTGTAGGTCTGCTTGTCTCATGTTGCCGTAATTTCACCGCGTTCGCAGCGGCGGATATAATCCTCCACCTGCGGGACCGTCGGCATCGCGTCCGAGCAGCTATGGCTCGAGATGACAATGCACGCCGCCGCGCTTCCGAAGGCCATGCTCGACTCGATATCCCAGCCTTGCATAATGCCGTACAGGAAACCGGCCGCATACGAATCGCCCGCTCCGAACGTCTTGACCACTTTAGCCGGATAACTCTCCGCCCGGTGGCTGGCGCCATCCGGCGTATAAGCGATCGAGCCTTCCTTGCCGTGTTTAATAATGACGATCTTGGCGGAATGGTTGAACCACTTCGCAGCCGTGATCCGATCGCTGCGCTCCGGATTTTGCTCGAAGCGCTCCATCATATCGAATTCCTCACGCGTGCCGAGAATGATATCGCACCATTCTGCCGCGAGATTGTAATAGATCGCCGTCTCTTCCGGCGAGATCCACGTATAAGGCCGGTAATCCAGATCGAATGCGATAATTGCTCCGTGCTTGCGCGCGTATTGGAGCGCCTGAAAGACCGCTTCCCGGGAAGGGCTTTGCGCCAGCGCCGTTCCCGAGATCAGGAACACCTTCGCACCGGCGATAATATCTTCGCGCACTTCTTCCGCCGTCAGCTTCAAATCGGCTGCATTATCGCGGTACATCAAGATGCTGCAGTCGGTCGGGCTCTTAATTTCAGTAAAGGCCAGCCCTGTTACCGCTCCTGTCCGGTCCGTCACCACCCCGGCCGTATCGATCCCGTTCTTGTGCAAATAATTCGCAATGAAGCGTCCCATCTGGTCGTCTGCGATTTTGCCGACGAAGGCGGTCTTCATGCCCAACCTTGCCATTCCGATCGTAATATTCGCAGGCGAGCCGCCGACATACTTCGTGAATGTCATCGTCTCTTCCATGGGACGGTTAATTTCATTCGCATTGAGATCGATACATAAGCGGCCGATGGCGGCAAAATCAATCGGTTTATCCGCCGGTATCGTAATCGGGTTCATTCCGCTGCAGCCTCCTTTCCGTCAATAATGGAATCGATAAATTCCAGCGATCGCTTCGCATATTCATAGGCCGGATGCAGCCCGGGATCCTGCTCTCCCTCCAGCATCGCCCATCCGCTATAGCCCCGGCCGAGCAGCTCGGCGAAGATAGGGCCGAAATCGAGGCAGCCGTCTCCGGGTACCGTGAATACCCCTTCCCGGATGCAGGTGACGAAATCTGCGCCGCTTGCACGCGCGCGATCCAAGACATCTTGCCGGATATCTTTCAGGTGAACGTAAGCAATCCGGTCGTAATGCTTGCGGAGCACCGACAACGGATCCGCTCCGCCGTAATACGCATGTCCAGAATCGAACAGCAGATAGACGAGCGACGGGTCCGTTATCTCCATGAGCCGGTCGATTTCTTCCGGACGCTCGATGGCCGTTCCGCCGTGATGATGGTACGTCAGCTTGAGCCCGTATTCGCGCGCAATGGCGCCCGCGGCATTCAAGCCTTCCGCCAGACTGTTCCAGCCCGCCTCGTCAAGCGGTATGATTTCCTTCTCATGGGGCGTTCGTCGAGGGTCAAAGTGAAGCGAGCCCCCGACCTCGCATGTGCTGATGACGGTGCTGCCCATCGATTGAAGAAAAGCCGCATGCTTCCGGTACGCTTCCAGCTCCGCATCGCGGTAAGACGGGTCGGAGAATAAAACCGATTTCCATTGGGACACCAGCTGAATGCCCCGCTTGCCGAGCTCTTCCTTGAGCACGGCAGGATCCTGCGGATATTTGCGCCCCATCTCCGTTCCCGTCAACTCCAGCAAACGGATCTCGTCGAGAATTTGCTCATACGTCGTGTCCGCACCATGCTCTTTCACATCTTCGCCCACCCAGTTGATGGGATGAATACCTAATTGGAAAGGAAGCTTTCTCATTTGAAGGATCCCCTTTCGGCTATTTAAATGAGTGTAGTCGACTTAATCCGCTTATCCATTTCTTCATGAGCCTTGCGCACCTTGTCGGACACGGAGACCTCCGGCACCCCGACATTCCACCACGATTCGTAGCCGTCCGTATTCGTTCCCGGCACGACCGGAATTTCAATGAGCGTCGTGACCGTCTCCCGCTTCGCGGCCTCAAGCGCCTGCTTCAGCTCTTCCGCCGATCGCACCTTGTAGGCGGCCGCCCCGAGGCTGCGCGCATTAGCCGCAAAATCGATCGGCATATATCCGCCGGTCAGCAGCCCGCTGTCTTCCGAGCGGTACCGGAACTCATTGCCGAAGCCGTCGCTTCCGTGGCCCCGCTGCAGGTTGTGAATGCACTGGAAGCCGTGATTGTTGAATAACAGGATCGTGATCTTCCGCTGTTCCTGAAGGCTGGTAACCAGCTCCGAATGCATCATCAAATAGCTGCCGTCGCCGACGAATGTATACACCTCTCGGTCTGGCTCGGCAAGCTTGGCCCCGAAGGAGCCCGCAATCTCGTAGCCCATACAGGAGAACCCGTATTCCATGTGATAGGTCTTCGGCTGAACCGGTCTCCACAGACGGTGCAAGTCGCCGGGAAGACTCCCTGCGGCGCATAGGACGACGGCGGACGGATCGATGCTTTCGTTAATGACGCCGATCGCTCTCGTCTGTGCGATCCCATCCGGATGCTCCGTGGCATACAGACGGTCCACTTCCGCATCCCACTGCTCCTTCAGCCGTGAAACCTCCTGCTCATAGCCGGAACGGTACCCGGCCTTGACCAACAATTCGTGAAGCGCTTTCAATCCTTCCCTGGCATCCGACGTAACCGCAACGCCGCTTAGCTTATAGGAATCGAAACCGCTAATGTTCACGTTCAGAAATTGGACGTCCGGATTCGCAAAAGCCGACTTCGAGGAGGTCGTAAAATCCGAATAACGCGTTCCGACGCCGATAATCAGGTCGGCCTCCTTCGCGAGCAGATTAGCGGCCAGCGATCCTGTTACCCCGATAGCGCCAACTTGAAGCGGATGGTTCCACGGCAGGGACGACTTGCCGGCCTGCGTTTCGGCAACGGGAATGCCGAATGCTTCGGCGAAGGCCGCTAGCTGCTCGGATGCCTCCGAGTAGAGAACGCCGCCGCCAGCAATAATGAGCGGCTTGCGTTTACTTACCATTAGCTCTGCCGCGCGTCGGAGCGAATCTTCCGCAGGCGGGCGCCGGTCTATGTAGTGAACGCGCTCTTCGAAGAAAGCGAGCGGATAATCGTATGCTTCCGCCTGGACGTCTTGAGGCAGAGCCAGCGTAACGGCGCCGGTTTCGGCCGGATCGGTCAGCACCCGCATCGCTTGCTGTGCCGCGGTCATCAGCTGCTCGGGACGAACGATACGGTCCCAGTAGCGGCTGACCTGCTTGAACGGATCGGTCGCCGACACCGTATAATCCGTCACCGATTCCAGCTGCTGCAGGACAGGATCGGGCTGCCTAGACGCAAAATTGTCTCCAGGTAGCAGCAAGACCGGAATCCGGTTTACCGTTGCGGTTGCCGCTGCCGTCACCATATTCAAAGCGCCGGGACCGATGGAGGACGTGCAGGCATAGATTTGTTTCCGGTTCGACTGCTTGGCGAAGGCGGTCGCAGCGTGAACCATTCCTTGCTCATTCTTGCCTTGAATGTAAGTCAATGAGCCCGGGCTCCGCTCCAAGGCCTCCCCGATCCCGGTTACGTTGCCGTGACCGAATATGCCCATAACGCCCTTCACGAACTTTGTTTTCTTCCCGTCCATCGAAATAAACTGATTGTCCAGAAATCGAAGCAAAGCTTGAGCCATCGTTAAACGAACGGTATTCATACAAGCGTTTTCTCCTTCCGTTTGACAAGATAGGTAAAGCGCTTAACCTTAAGACAAATATATGGCGCTCCCATAAGTGAAGCGCTTAACCTGAAGTTTACTATGTCCCCTATGAATATGCAATCTGAATCTTTCTTATTCTCTTCTTTTTCTATTCTACACCTCGTCATATGGGCCCTGACCTTTGATCGGATGCGGCAGCTTCAACGGATGGTGCCACCTACTCTCTTAAGCGCGGTGTCGATACGGAGCTTTCCGTCGAACGGCTTTATGCTACCGTTCTCCAGCCTCTAAAGTCAGCATGTTAGCACTAAACTAAACACGATGCCATTTCGAGCGTCGGAGCTAGTTCTGGACACAGGATCCGCTATTCGCCGAATATCGTCTGATTTCCACTGGTTGCGGACATCAGATCCGTTATTCGCCGAATATCGTCCGATTTCCACTGGTTGCGGACATCAGATCCGTTATTCGCATTAGATTCTTCCATTTTGGCGTGTTCTGGCTTATATAAGGGCTCTCATGTCCGCTACACTCGTAAAATCCCTGAATAGGCTGTATAACGGACTGAATGTCCGTTAGCATGGCAGCGCTGCACGGTGCTGGCTGGGGAGTTACTGGTTACAAAACGACCCTTTGTCTTATGCGACTTTATTCGAAGATGAGTTAGTGTGAACCTAAAAATCTCGATGGTGCTCCATATTTCGGATGAGTTGCTATGAACTTAAAATCCCAGCAAGTCCAATATATAATGAGGGCTGTGAGCCGAATGGATGCGAATCGGATTTATCGCACTGTACCGTCTTGAAGCCGGTACTTGGAATGCAGGTCTCGTCGCGGTCATAAATCGAAGCCAATGAATACTGTCGCCGTTACCGGCTTGGCCAGGCTGTCCCCGACCGCTGCTTGCCGGTCATGCAAATCTGAGGATTCCAACAACATCTACTGCGAACACCAAAACTAAAATTAGTCCGGCGGACGAAAGGTTTATTCTAGAACAATACGATGCCCGCCAATCCGGAGGCAACGATAACCGTTACCGGATGGAGCTTGTATTTAATCATTCCATATAGAGATCCGGCACATATGAGCAGCGTCGCCAGCGTGGACCAGTCCAGCAGCGGCGCGCTTTTCCCCATAAAGCCAAAATGTAGGGCAGCATAGGCGATCAAGCTCGCAATAATCGGTCTTAAGCCGTAAAAAGAGGATTTTACCCATTGGTTATGATGAATGCGGGAGAGGAAGGTGGCAACAATGACGATGATGAAGAATGATGGAAACACGACACCAAGCGTCGACAATACCGCCCCATAAATCCCTCCGATATGATAGCCAATCAGCGTCGCGCTGTTCGTGGCAATGGGGCCTGGCGCCATCCCGGCAATCGACACGATCTCTTGAAACTCCGCCGCTGTCATCCAGTTATGCGATTCGACCTCATATTGAATCATGGCGATCGCGGCATAGCCGCCGCCAAAGGAACTAAATCCGATCTTCAGGAAGGCAACGAACAACTCCCATAGCATGATCAAACGCCCTCCTCCTAAATGTAGTATTCCGGATACATCGGTTCTTCTTCCTTCAGGTGAGGCGGCTGCTTCTCGGTATATACCTTGATCCCAAGCAGCATCTTGATCCTTACGAGAATGATGCCGATGAACAAACCCGACACGATTGCAATTACCGGATTGATTTCCGTTAACAAGAGAACGGCAAGCGCACTGAGTGCAATCGCAACGGTTGTTTTATCGAAAACCGAAGATTTGGCCATCTTGTACGCGGCAATGAGAATCAATGCGATAATCGCCCCGTGAATGCCTTTGAGCGCCGCTTCAAGCTTCGGATGATCTCCGAATTGGACATAAAGGTAGCTGAGCAGAAACACAATCAGGAAGGTGGGCAGCGTAATCCCGATGATCGCCGCAACCGCGCCTGCGATTCCGCCGAGCCGATGTCCGATAAAAGCCGATGCATTCACGCCGACCCCTCCCGGAGCAGAGCCGGCAATCGAGATCAAATCGCTCATTTCCTGCTTATCGATCCACTTTCGCTTCGTAACGGTCTCCCGTTCGATCAGTGGAATCATGGCATATCCGCCCCCGAAGGTTGCAGGTCCGATACGAAAAAAAGTCCAAAATAATTGGAGAAGAATTTGTAATTTATTCGTCGATGATGGCATCATGCTGTTCTCCTCCCTTGTCTTCTCTATTTATTATACCATCTTTATTTCATTTTGGAATTAAGTATTCACGGATACCATCATAAAATTTGTTTATATCCTCATATTCCCAAGAAAACATTTAAAAAACCATATCGAGCATGAAATGTCGAATTTTAAAATACCAAATCGAATTAAAGTTTATGACAGCCCATGTTTCTGGCAATGAAATACGTACTAGGGTATAATGAAACAAAATTTCTTAACTGATTGTTGGACAGCGAGGTAATCGCATGGATAAACGACCGAAAACCATTCCGACGCCCAAGCGGCTCATATATGACCGTATTGCGGAGCAGGGCGTCGTCTCCAAAGCTGAATTATTGTCCGCCTTCTCCATGACCAGCAGCACGCTAACGCGCGTGCTGGAGGAGATGCTGGCGGAACGGCTGCTGCTGGAATCGGGCCTTGGGAATTCGAGCGGCGGCAGAAGACCGATTCTCTATCAAATCAATCCGACATACGGCTACATCTTCGGGCTGGAGATTTCACGGCTGTACTCCTCCTTGGGCTTATTCGATATGCAGATGAACCCGCGCTCCTTCACGCGCTGGCAGATGGATGAGGCTATGACGCCGGACCGGTTCATCGACCATGTCGCCAGCAATATGAAGGCCTTCCTGCGGGACCACCATATCGATCGGGAGCATGTGCTCGGCGTCGGGATCGGTGCGGTAGGACCGCTGAGCCGGGAGAAAGGCATCATTTTGAAGCCGCTTCATTTTCCGGCCAGAGGGTGGACGGACCTGCCGATCTGCGAGCTGATGGAAGCGAGCACCGGCTTCAACTCCTATCTGGAGAACGGTACGAATACCGCGCTTATGGGCGAACAGTGGGCGCACCGGCAAGAGAATGTGCAGCACATGATATATGTCCATGCCGGGGCCGGTCTCCGCTCCGCAATGATGTCTCATGGCCAGATCGTTCACGGAACGGTCGATATGGAAGGCTCCATCGGCCATATGATCATTCAGACCGACGGCCCCAGACTGCATGATTACGGCAATTATGGCGCTCTCGAAGCTTATGCGTCCGTACAGGCGCTGGAGAAGCAGGCCCGTTCGCAGCTCAAGCGCGGAAGAGCCGATCTGCCGGACTATTTGCAGGTGCCGCCGGAGCACCTGAATTTCAGTCTTCTTGTTAAAGCGTTGCATCAAGACGATCCTTTCGCCAGAGAGCTCTTCATTCAATCCGCCACCTATTTCGGGATCGGCCTGGCCAATTTGATCAATGTCTTTCATCCCGAGAAAATCATCGTCGGCGGCGCACTCATCAATTCGCATGATATTTATTACCAGACGGCCATTGAAGTGGCGCAGCGAAATACCTACTATTCCTCCGATTATCAACCGGTCTTCTCGAAGGGCACGCTGAGGGAGGACGCCGTCGCTACCGGGGCTGCCATCATGGTATGGAAGAATCTGAATCTGTAAGAAGCCAAAAAAGACAAGAACCGTCAGCGGTCCTTGTCTTTTTGCTATTCCACGCCCCGGCCGGGACGATCCTATTAACCCACTCTAATGGAGAATCGGCGGGGAACCCCGCGATCGCTTCAATCAAACAGCCGCCTAAGCCACCTGGCCGCCGGCAATATCCCCTCTTGATAGAACCAGCGGAGAGGAGGATGGAAGACATGGCTCCACAACCACGACAGCGGCTTCCAGAACAAATGAACAATCAGCCACACGAAGCCTTTCCACAGCCATCTCAACGCGGCGACGCTAAACTCCGCTACAGGCGTCAGCACCTCGTATACCAGCCAGCGAAGCACATGCTTCCACAGAAAAACAAGCGGGTAATACACGCCGTAACGCAGCAAAGGATAGATGACATAAGACCATAGAAACTTCCCCAGCGGACGGAGGATATGATGCCAGAGTACGCGGAGTGACGGGCTGAAAATGTGGTTCCACAGCCAGAGAAGCGGCTCCACGATAACGTATTGGATAAACGGAATGATGATTTTCTCGAATAAAAAACGGAGAACGGGTTCAATAATATGCTTATACAACCATGACATCACCGGGCGAAGCAGATAGATCCAAATCAAACGAAGCAATTGATAGAGCAGATAAAACGGAAAATAAATGATAAACGCAATGCCGCGCAGCGCATACTTTAACCCTGATTCGAGCACGATCCGGACATCACCCCATTCTCTGATGCAGCTGCCGTTCGCACTTACATCATTTGTAATATATTCATACGGCAGCCGCAATCATATGTCTCCAAATTCAAGGAAGATTTAAACACAAATAAAAAAGCATCAAAATCCTTGCAAGAACAAGGAGCTTGACGCCATCCGGCTGCCTTTTATCCGCTTAAAACATCTCGATATAACTCTTCTATTATCGCAATCTATGTATTCGTATGTGAGTTAAAAGATCAATTGAGATAAAAACAGTCAATTTCAGGCTGTTTTTATAACGTTTTTTAAGACAATTTATAACATCGGTTTAGACAAACCATATATTTTTTATAAGATATTTTTATTATTCCGCTCGTTCATCTAAGTTGATATTAATTGGTTAGCGCAATAACGGTTAGGAACCCCAATTCTTCTGACTGCGGAGCGGACCTAATTTTCAATGACACATACCCCGATTAGATATGATCTCTTCACGAGCTGCCTGTCAGCTACAAGGCGGCTAGGCTCTTAGCTCGACCGGACTATAACAGCTGGTTGTGCCTGACTTGGTTAGACACGCAATAATAAAAAAGAGCTAGCAAAAATACCGCTAACTCTCGTATTGATCAATTGGCCTAATTACAATCTTTGAATCAACCAATAAAATGCCAGCACAAAAATAAGGCAAGACGTTGAAATCATCATTTTACGGTACCACGGGAACCTTTGCAGCCAAATCAAGAGGGGCAGCAATAGGCATAAGACCATCAGTTGACCCGTTTCTACTCCTAAATTGAACGCCAGGAGCGTGCCAATCAGATTGTCCTTTGGAAGTCCTATTTCGGCTAATGCCCCGGCGAAGCCCATACCGTGAATCAGGCCAAATATGGCTGTCATTACCCACCGCCATTTCGCCTTTTGAACAAACATATTTTCCACGGCCACGTAACAGATCGTCACCGCAATCAACGCTTCGACCCAAGACGGGATGACATGAATGCGCCCCGACGCCACCAAGAATAGTGTAATGCTGTGGGCGATTGTAAAAGCAGTAACAATTTTCAATGCATCCTTGAAGCGAGATGCGATTAATACTAAGGATAACAAAAACAGCAAATGATCATAACCTATCAAAATGTGTTCGATTCCAAGCTTAAAGTATTTCCACAAAACAGCGCCAAGCTTAGGCTGGGGAAGGTCCTGTGCTGGGTCCTGTGCTGGGTCTTGGGGAAGGTTGATCAGAAAATCTTTATTCGTTCTATCAATTACTTCCTGCTGGAAATATTCCCCGTCATGAATCATTAGTACACTTGTAAGAGGAGGCGCATCGTCAAACACCACATCGTAATGAAGATTAAATTGTTCGATTTCTTTATCGGCGGTAAAAGTCAGATGAAATTCTATGCCTCTTACGGTACCTTTATTCGCCATGCTCATCGAATCAAATTCCATCGTTAAGGGCTTCGAATCCACTTCTATGCGAAGACCTTTCTGTAGAATGGATTCGATTTCTTGCGAGAACAGTTCCTCGTTCACCAGATTATCCAAGTCAGTACCGAATTGTTGAATCAAGTCTCTTTGATCAATGAAAAGATCATAGAGAATCTCGTTCCCTTCAATGTTTAAATCCGAGTAATTCATACTTAGGGAATGCGCATGTGAAGTTGTGGCAGTCCCAAAAAATAATAAGATCATTAGGATGAACAAGGACAGAAATGAACGCTGCCTCATAGCGGAACCTCTTTTCATGAAATGCTAGTATTACAATCTGCAATATAGTTTATCCGGTTACGAACGTTCATTCTGGAACTTGAATCGGATCAAATAAGCCATTGCCATTGCCGCTGATGATGCCCGCTTTTGCCGCATCCTTTGATTTGATTTGCTGCGTGAGAGCTTGCGCTTGCTATATCCGCAAAATTGCCTTTGGAAGCATCTTTGTCCACTTTAATTAAGTCTACAATACGGGATAAAATAATGACTATTTCTTCACGGCTGATCGTTTTATCCGGTTTGAACGTCCCGTCTCTATATTCGGTAAGCACTCCTGTGCTAGCGAGTTTCTCAATGGCGTCTTTAGCCCAGTGTCTATCAATATCTTCCACAACAACCGACTGGACAACAATTAAGTTAATTTCTACACCGACGGCGCCAGCGACCGTCACATTACATATGAAATATGAGCCTGTATCCCGTTGCAGTATACCTTTGGTACCATTAATCACCCAAATCGATGAGGGGGAGAAAATTGATCTCCCCCCGTTTCATTACCGATCCATCCTAAATTTCGCTAATGTAATGGCATCTGCATTTATTCTCTTGGTTTCAAACACTTGAATTGCTCTACTTTTGTGTCAATAAATATTGAGCGTCCCGCAGCAAATATTGAGCCGCTTTGCTTGAGATGCTCTTCCCGCTTTGAGCTTTCACATCATTCATAAAGCCTTTCAGATTGTTGTTTGCCAATTTTTCCAGCAGATTAGTGGCAACATCGGCTTTAGCGATCTCTTTGTTATTAGCAAAGCGTTTCACCAATGCCTTTAAAGAATCGATGCTGGTTACCGTCGTAAACTGAACGGTCTTGCTTGCCTGGTTGCCGGCCAAGTCGCTGGCGGATACAACAAGCGTATGCTGACCAAGCGGCAGCGTATAAAGCGGGATCGTCGTTCCGATTTGGTAAGATTGCGAATCGAGCGTTACCATCGTCTTGCTGGTATCCACACCCGACAAATTATCGGTCAGCTTAATCTGAGGCGTCAAATCCCCGGAATCTTCATAAATGCTGTTATCTCCCGGTACGGTCACGTCGACCTCAGGAGCCTCCGTATCCACCGGCGCAAAAATTTTCATTTCCGACAAACCGACATTTGGCCCGCTTCCACCGGATACCTGGAATTTGACCCATGTCACCGTCTTGTCAGGGAAAGTTACAGAATAAGCGCTCCCGTCATTCGGGATTCCTGAAACCGTCACAGTACTTCCGTCACTGAAGGTAAGCGTTCCGCCGGGCGCCCAGTCCCCTGGGTTGGGCCGATCATAGAAGACAATCTTGTTGATCGTTTGATTCGTCGTCCAATTCACCTGGATCCATGGATTCTGTTCTCCCTTGGAGGCCCATTCGCCATTAACCGCTTGCCCTATGCCGTCGAAGACTTTGTCGGGAGAATAAGCGTCACTGTAAGTCGATGAAGCGGTAACTGTGGCGGTCGACGCTGGGATCTTATTAACAGTTACTCCAATGCTTGTTGTCAAAGGCACGTTGTTCGGATTTGACACCCCTGTTGGCAAAGATACCGTTCCATTAACAGTGAAGGTCTGCCCTGTCTTTACATTGGGATCATAGTTTGAAGCATCTACATTCCATGTCACATTGGCATCCACGCTGTATGCATCGGTATCCAAGGATACTGTCTTGGGCAATCCAAGAGCGTCCGCTGTCTTTGCCGTTCCGATGTCCACTCCTGTGATGGCTGCCGGCGCTTTGATGCTCACGAGATTCAACGGTAACCCAGCCGGAACAACCCATTTAAATTCCATTTCCGACAAACCGACATTTGTCTTTGCATTACCGGATATCTGAAATTTGACCCATGTCACCTTCCTGGTTGGGAAATGTACAGAATAAGCGCTCCCGTCATTCGGGATTCCTGAAACCGTCAAAGTGCTTCCGTCGCTGAAGGTAAGCGTTCCGCCGGTCGCCCAGTCGACTGTGTTGGGCCGATCATAGAAGGTAATCTTGTTGATCGTTTGATTCGTCGTCCAATCCACCTGGATCCATGGATTCTGTTCTCCCTTGGACGCCCATTCGCTACCCGGATTGCCATCTAACACTTTGTCGGGAGAAGTATTGGCATTGTAATACGATGAAGCGGTAGCTGTAGCTGTAGCGGTCGACACTGAGTACTGATTAACAGTTACTCTAATGCTTGTTGTCAAAGGCACGTCATTGGGATTTGCTACTATAGTCGGCAAAGTTACCGTTCCATTTACAGTGAAGGTCTGTACAGTCTTTACATCGGGATCATAGTTTGAAGCATCTACATCCCATGTCACCCTGGCATCCATCCTGATTGCATCATCGGTGACCAAGGATAATGTCTTTGGCAATCCAAGGGCGTCCGCTGTCTTCGCCGCTCCGAATGGCACATCTGTTACGTCAGAAGGCACAGCGATGCTGTTTAAATTAACATTGTGATCCATAATGTCAATGTCCTGCGACGAACGGTTATACATGGAATCGTCGGCGAATACCCTGATTATATATGGAGTATTTGGCGACAAACCTGTAACCTTATATGTCTTGGATTCCTCGTATGGTTTCTCCATCGGCATCGAAAGGCTGTTAAACGATTTGTCCACTTTCCCGGTGAGCTTGTTGATAAGCTCAATATTATATTCCAAAACGCGCACATTATCAGTTGCTTGCTTTATTGTAAAACCAACTCCGTTGTTATTGAAGTCCAAATAATCGACCTTAATAGAATCCTCATCAAGCTGCGGAGCTATGAGTTCTCTTGTATCGCTCCTGCTATAGGTAAAGGCATCTTTGCCTTCGCCAACGATTTTTACAGTAGGTACGCCTACATATTCATCTGTAGCTAAATTATACTGTTTGATGATCATTTTTGAACCGTAAACCTCTAAGAAATTCACGATCTTAGGTGTGGTAAGATAATTGATATACGAGCCTTCTAAATATCCACCGTATGGACCGTCATCAATATAACTGGAATATGAACTCGCACCGCTGTCGAGAAACGTAGCCGAACCTTGATAGTGAGAACGTTCGTCGGTCGGGTCGTATTGCGTATGACCAGACATATATACCACCTGCGAGAAGTTATTGTTGGCAATAAATTGTCCCATAGCATTACTTGCCCCGCTGCTCCATCTCGATCCCCACACGGTTCCGCTTATAGGGTAGTGAGAAGATACAAAAATAGGTTTGGTTGGATCGTAATCCGCTTCATTTTTAATTTGGTTGAGGAAATTGGTGGCTTTCCCCACCGTAGTGCTGCTGTTAATATTTCCGTCAAAACCCACAAAATTATATCCTTTTACCTTCACCCTATAAGCATCGTTATAGAAATTGTTATCGTATGAATTCGTTGACTCGTTCCACGCGCCCGCCGAACCGACAGGTATAAACTTTTCGGTGCCGGGCACATCATGGTTGCCTCTTACCATATAAAACTTCGTATTGTTCAACAAACCTTCATTTGTAAGCTGAGTGTGTATGGCTTGCATACCTTTCATCAACACATCATCTTCGGCATTCCAACCGGGGGTAACGTCGCCAGGAATAAAGATTACGTCGGCCTGTGGGAATAATCTCAGTTCTGTTCTGTAATGTTCTACTTTGCCCGCGATTGCTTCAGGACTATTACCGACTTCCGGGTCGCTGTCTACAATCACATTTAAACCGGCGGGAGTTAATGTTTTATTGCTTTTTTGATAGATGAATATGGCGTTGCTTAGTTCACGTTCGTAATAATTGACGGTTTCCTGTGTATATAATTTTACGTTTTGCGTTGTTGCAACCGTAGATGCCGTATTCAAAACCTTTTTCAAATAATCAAAATCGGTTTGGCTGAAGCCGTTGCCGAGACCGCCTGCTATTAGTGTATTTGCTTCGTATATTGTGTCGTTAAGCGCGTTCATATCTACTTTATTTACACCGTAACTTTTATAGTTAGCTTGAACTTCATCACTGCTTAATGCGCCTTTCCAAACATTCAGATCAGCGATATCGAATGAATTACCACCATTGCCGCCCACTCCGTCGCTACCTATATTTAATGGGTTCGGTGTATCTAAAGTTCCTACCCCCAGTGAAGTTTCTGTCATTTTGTATCCATCAATATACAACGATCCGAGCATTTTATCTCTGTCTACAACAAATGTCACATAACGCCAATCGGAAGCATTAAACGTGTCGCGCCCAAAATTTACTGATGTGGTCGGGAATCCTAAATTCATATTGACCGAATTGGCTGATGTATAAATCGCCCAGCCTGCGTTAGAGCTCTTTGTAAAATCCTTGTTTGATAATATGACCTGATTCTCCTTAGTGTCGCCCTTATACCAGAAGGATACGGTAAAACTGTCCTCACCAAAAGTCAAGCTATCCGTCGTACCGACATAATTGCCGTCTCCGCTTTCTAAGTGCAGAGCTTTGGTCCCGGTTAATACACCGTCTACATAACTGTAATTCCCATTTGCCGTCAAATTCTCTTGGTTTGCATCGTCCATTAAATTATTATCGAATTTAATCGATGCAATTAGGGGGTTGGCATTGTCGATTTCGACTACGTCACTATCTGCATTTACTGCCGTGTTCGATAACATACCGAATACCATCGTTAATACGAGGGTAAAGGAAAAAATTCTTTTCATTCTTTTCACTACAGAAAACCTCCATACTTGAAGTATTTTAAGAGTCTGTTCAAAAAGCTAAGTGATGCGGCCGCTCATAGAAATACCTTTACGTCCACTAATCACTCCTCAATCCGACGATCACGACGATACAAATGGAAGCGCTTTCCAACATATCGCCATTAGTGTCCCGATCAATTTCCTTTACTCAGAGACAATTCGTACAATGACGAACAGGGCCAAGTAACGACATGATCATACACAGTCTATTGCGATAATTAACGGCCATTTCAATCCGTAAGCAACACCCCCCAAAAAATTGTCTCATCCCTACGGAAACCAATTGCATTTCGAACTCGATCGAGTCTCTAACGCGCATTCGAACGGCTTGCATTTTTGTTCAATATTTTTTTAACAACATCTATATTTTTAGGATAAGGACCGTTTTTCTGTTTATGTACAAAATATACTGTACAATACATCCATTATTAATAGGTTAATTACGTGTAAAACTCAAATGAAGATTGTGTAAAAAGCGAACGTCCCTGCAAGTAATTTACTTGAGTATTGTCATAAATCCAAACCTGAACCTATAAATGGGTATAACGTATCCGGCTGAAAGGGCTTAAGAAACGCTTGCATACGCGACGCCGGCTTCCATGTAAGACAGCGCAAAGTTAAGCAAGGTAAAACTGCAGCCGTACAATACAAACATCAGCACGGACTACCAAAACTGGTGAAGCCGGAGGACAGCTTCATGAAAGTGGTGCCGGATAATTCGGAGACCGTCACCTTCGCATCTTTAAACGAACATTCGCCGGCAAGCGACTCTTCCGCGCCAACGATTCCTATTGTCATGGCAAAGCCTGCGAAATTCCCCATCTGCATATCGCCGTGGTGCCCATTGTTTATTCTCCTTTTTAGTTTCAGCAAGGTAATGGTGGGGTAACGAACATCCCTTAATCCATATTTTATACAATATTTATTGTACATTAGCTTTCCTTTTCGTGTGTCAAATGACTGCTAATAGAGCATCAAGATTATGTAAAGTCTCCTCTTCACTATTCGCCAACTTAATGATTTTGCTATAATAGAAGGAATCGATTCAAGAAATTTTGTACATCTGCAACGAACCTATAAACGGTGATGGGGAAGTGAACAGTCCGGTGTCCCAAGAAGAGGAAAGTCAGCACGCTGAGCGACGGCTTCGCATCAGAAACAATATGATCGAAGCCATAGCGGAAACGATGGATTTATACGGCGGCACACATTCGTCAGGTAAGCTGTATGGCATTATGTTCTTTGAGAACCGGCCAATGACGCTCGACGAGATGAAGACGCAGATGAACATGAGCAAAAGCAACATGAGCTATGCAGTAAGGGCGCTTGTTGAATCCCGGATGGTCAAAAAGCTGGATGAAAAGCAGGAACGAAAAGAGCTGCATGCTGCAGAGGTCGATTTTTTTCTGGCCTTTCGAAATTTCTTCTCGCATAAGCTGCAGCGTGAAGCGGATGTGATGACGGAGGCTATCGATCAGGCTCTTCCCGAGTTGACCGAGCTAATTCTTAAGGAGCATATTACCGACGAGGAACGGAAGCTTGCGCTTCAGGATCTGCATAAGCTCCGGCATGCGAAGAATTATTACGAATGGCTGCAGCAGTTTGTCGATGCCTTGCGCCGAGGGGATTTTTTTAAAGACGGCTCCGCCGAAACATAAGGTAATCTACCACCTAAGTGAAGACCACACTTCCCGTAACGGTTCTCATTTATGGACCGAGCATAAGCAGCGACCGGGTGTTACATTATTCCTAAGCCGATTGTGCGCAAGGATTTCCGGCAATGACAAAAACGGTTCTCCACTCCCTCGGAGCGAAAGAACCGTTTACTTTTTGTTTGGAACTGCATGCGGAAACTCGCTGGTAGCATAGCCTTTGCGTATTCCGCGTCGTCGTTATATGGGCAAGGTCATGCAAAATCGGAAACCATTGCGGTTTCATGGCCGCTATCCGCGTCGCGCTTCGCCTCGATCGTCTGCTTCATGACTTCAGCTCCCCGTTCTACGCGCATCCGGATTTCCCGGGCGATGCACCGCACCGACATCGCGCAAATCAAACCACTTTTTCTCAAGCTTTAAATTCATTTAAATATTCTCCGGTAAGATAATCCGGTTCCCCATCCTGCAAAATGGCAGCAAACCCTTGAATAAACCAAGGACTTTGATGCCATCTGATTGTCTTATTAAATGATATAAACCATCTCAAAAATTCTTATATGTAGTGTTAATTTACGTTATAACTTACATCGTATCATAACCTCACTAGAATGAATATCGCCTCTGACGCAGCGCCTCATACAGCACGACCGTCGCCGCCATCGCGACGTTCAGCGATTCCGATCGCCCGTGCATCGGGATGATAATGCGATCGTCTACCTGCGCGAGCGTTTCTTCCGACAAGCCGCTGGACTCATTGCCTAGCAGCAGCCAGGTCGCCCCGCGCCAATCGTAGCTGTAGCAGGTATCCTCTGCCTGAAGGCTTGTCCCGGCCAGACGGATTCCATGCTCCTTCGCCGCGGGCAGCAGCTGAGCCAGATCGCCTTCCATGACGGGCAGATGAAACAAGGAGCCCATCGTCGAACGGACCGTCTTCGGGTTATAGAGATCGACGCAGCCCTTGCCGAGCACGACAGCATCGGCGCCGACTGCATCCGCGCTGCGGATGATCGTCCCCACATTGCCCGGATCGCGCACGCCATCCAATACGACAACGAGCGAGGAGGCCCCATACAGCGTACCGCTATCCACGTCCTTCTTGGCGACAACGCCGAACACGGGCGGCGGCGTATCGGTCGCCGTACACTTCGCCATCACTTGCGGCGAGGCTTCCACCAGCTCACAGCCGGAGTCTGCGATCAGATGCTCTAATTCGGACGGCATTCCCCGCTCCGCATCGAATACGACAGTCTCCACCGCGGCAGCGGCCATAAGAGCCTCCTGCACGAGGTGAACCCCTTCGATTAGAAACTTCCCGCTTCTGTCCCGGTGCTTCTTCTCCAGAAGTGAAGCGTATGTCTTCACTTTCTCGTTCTGCACGGAATTTATGGTTAAAATACGGTTATTACCCACGATATATGTTCAGCCTTCCGCATAAGTTATTTCTAAATTAGTCAAATCTTCGTTCTTGCCCACGATTACAAGGGTGTCCTGCTCATGGATAATATCCTCCGCATATGGGGAGATGTTCATGGAATCCCCTGTCTTGATCGCCAGAACGTTGCACTTGAATCTAGCCCGTATATCGAGCTGCTTCAAGTTTTTGCCGACCACCTGGGCGGGCGCCTTTATCTCCAGAATACTGTAATCGTCCGAAAGCTCAATGTAATCCAGGATGTTCGGTGAGATCAGATGATGCGCGACACGCAGGCCCATATCACGTTCGGGGTAGACAACCTTATCGGCCCCGATCTTGCTAAGAACTTTGCCGTGCAGCTCATTCTGCGCTTTCACAATCAGCTTCGGCACGCCGAGCTCCTTCAATATAAGCGTCGTTAAAATACTGGCCTGAATATCGGCGCCGATCGCCACCACGACGACGTCGAAATTCCGGACGCCAAGCGCGCGCAGCGCCTCCTCGTCGGTCGTGTCTGCCGATACGGCATGGGTAACGATACTGGCAACCTCCTGGATTTTCTGCTCGTCCGAATCGATGGCCATCACTTCGAAACCAAGGTTCGATAAAGCGGAGGCCACGCTCGAGCCGAAACGTCCCATTCCGATGACTGCATACTGCATCTTCGCCATGCGTCGCACATCCTTTTCTGATTAATCGCAGCTTTAGCTTTGCTTATTATACCACAATTCCGATTGCTCTTTTTCGCGCCCGCCTCGCCGGATGAACGGCCGACAGCAAGGACATATTAAACGCGATAAAACGTGTGATGGAGGGATTTTAAGTTGAACAATCTCGATTTGCGCCAGGCCATCGTCCAGCGCGTACAGAATAAATCCGGCGTCGAGCTCACGGAGGTTATTGAAGACTCCATCGGCAGCGATGAGCGTGCTCTGCCTGGACTCGGTGTGCTGTTTGAAATTATTTGGCAGCACAGCTCTACACCCGATCAGAATAAAATGGTGCATGCGCTGCACAGTCATCTGCACAACGCCGAACCCGCACCGCCAAGCCCAAGCTGACCCGTGCTTGCGCGGCTTCAACGAACGAACGTATATCTTATATCGTTCTCCATATTGTAAACCAAATCCAATCAAAAAACAGCTTGCCCGTGTGGGCAAGCTGTTTAGTCATATTGTTAGGATCTGAAAATGATTCACGTGTATTATTTCGGCTGCGAATCCAATGCCGGCATAGGCGCGGGCCGGTCGCATGTGCTCGCCATCACATAATGCTTGCCGTCACGGGATGCATCATGGAAACCATGCATCGCTTCCAGCACATGGTAGGCCATCTCCCCGCTGGCACGGTGCTCCCGCCCTTCGGCGATCGCGCGCGCCATATCGGCTACCCCGATCCCGCGGTTATTGTCGGTATTGCCGTGCGTGAGCTGAATTTCTTCCCAATCGCCGCCATGTCGGCGCAGCTTCACGACGCCGCCGAAGCCGTTCGGATCCGGCACAAGAAGCGTCCCCGCACTGCCATGAATCTCGATATTCGGCAGCGCCGTGCCAGCCATCGTATCGAAGCTGGTAATAAGCGTTCCTACTGCCCCGTTATGGAAATCAAGCACGCCCGCGATATGGGTTGGCGTCTCTACCGTAATCTTCTTGCCGTGTTTCTTCTCGCTCGTAATGGTCCGCTCCGGATAGGTGATGACGGCCGAACCCGTCACGCGGCGAATTGGTCCGAGCAGGGTTACGAACGCCGTCAGGTAGTACGGCCCCATATCAAACATCGGCCCGCCGCCGACTTCGTAATAAAATTCCGGATCCGGATGCCAGTTCTCGTGACCCCCGCAGAGCATAAAGCCGGATGCCGATA
Organism: Paenibacillus spongiae; assembly: GCF_024734895.1. Classification (NCBI taxonomy): domain Bacteria; kingdom Bacillati; phylum Bacillota; class Bacilli; order Caryophanales; family Paenibacillaceae; genus Paenibacillus; species Paenibacillus spongiae. The sequence goes on along the minus strand of NZ_CP091430.1, from coordinate 1,331,992 downwards.
CCGGCTGGCCAATGGCTCCTTCATCGATCAGCTTACGGCAGGTTTGTATGCCGCCCCCAAGAAAGGTCTCCGGCGCGCTTGCTACGCGCAGCCCCTTCTCCGCAGCAAGCTTCAAGACCTGCTGTCCTTCCTCGCGGGTGACCACGACCGGTTTCTCCACATAGACATGCTTGCCTGCTTCCAGTGCCTGCAAGCACACGGAAGCATGCGCCTTCGGAATGGTCAGGTTGACGACGATTTCGATTTCCGGATCGGCAAGCAGCTGCTCAACGGTGTAGGCTTTGGCAATACCGAACTCTTCGGCACGCTGCTGAGCGCGTTCGATATCCAGATCCGCGGCGGCTACGAGATCGATCTCCGGGTACTTCTTCAGGTTTGTAAAATAGATGCGGCTAATATTGCCGCAGCCGATAATACCGGTTTTAATAGGCTTCATGGGATACTGTTCCTCCATCTTCACGCAAAATTAGTATAATGAATGCTTAATAATTGACCGCTTTCTTCAGCGGACTCATGTCCCTAGCGTGCAGCCCATAAAAATCCGCGACGCATTAATTCAAGGGTTTGCGGCATCTCGACAATATTCGCCTGATGGCCCAAAGTGTTGTAATACACGCGGCCTTGCCCCCACGTTTTCGTCCAGACGACAGGCATCTTCACTTCACCGAATAAGGTGGTTGCATGCACTTGTATCGCCGGATCGACATGCATGTAATATTGCTCCGAGCGCACCTCGAAATCGCCAATCCCCTTCGTTAACGGATCCTCGGCATCGGTCATATTCACTTCGTACAGCACGCCGTCGTTGCCCGGATGCGCCACCCACTGTCCTCCGACCATGAACTGGTAGTCGACCTCATTCCGGAAGGAATCTCCCATGCCGCCATGGCAGCCTGCAATCCCGCAGCCGGCATGTACCGTATCCAGCAATGGACGCAGCTGGCTCTGTTCGATCGAGCCCATCGTCCACACCGGAACGATCAGATCGAGCTGGGCCATCAGCTCCTTATCGCTGTAGGCATCCAGCGTATTGGATACCGTAACGTCAAAATTCTCCTGACGCAGCGTTTTTTCGAATATCGCAGCCACTTCCTCCGGTTGATGGCCGTCCCATCCGCCCCAAACAATCAATGCTTTTTTCATGCTACACATCGCCCTTCAATAAAGTAGGTTAAACGAAACTCTGAACATAAACCGCCGTGCTGGCGGAATGTTACGATCGGTTATTCAAACTCACGGAGAGAAACCCAGCGGCGTTCTTGAATCGACAACTCAACCGCTTCGAGAACCGCCTGACACCGAACCCCATCCACAAAGTTAGGGACCGGCTGCCTGTCCTCTGCGATAGCCGTCATCAGCTCGTGCACCTCATGCGTAAACGTATGCTCGTAGCCAATGGTATGCCCGGCCGGCCACCACGCATCCATATAAGCATGCGACGGATCGGTCGCGAGCACGCGGCGGAAGCCTTGTACGTCTTCGGCATCATCGGCGAAATAAACCTCGAGCTCGTTCATGCGTTCGAAATCGAACTTGATGCTGCCCTTGCTTCCATTGATCTCGAACGAGTTCGTGCAGCGGTGTCCCGGCGCAAAGCGCGTCGCCTCGATGCTTCCCAATGCGCCGCTCTTGAAGCGGGCCAGAAACAGCGTGGCGTCATCCACAGTTACAGGTCCGCGCGGTGCATTCTCGTCTCCTTTGGCGCTCAATCCTGTCATGGACGAAGGCAGCGGGCGCTCCTTAACGAACGTTTCGCTCATTCCGATAACTTCATCGAACTCGCCGACCAGGAAACGCGCCATGTCGACGACATGCGCGCCAAGATCGCCGTGCGAGCCGGAACCGGCGATTTCCTTCTGGAGGCGCCAGACGAGCGGAAAGCTCGGATCGACGATCCAATCCTGAAGGAAGAAGCCGCGAAAATGATTGATAGTGCCGATCCGGCCTTCCGATATCAGCTTCTTCGCCAGCTGTACGGCAGGCGCAAACCGGTAATTGAAACCGACCATGTGCTTCACGCCCGCTTTCTCGGCGGCTTCGAGCATCTCGACAGAATCGGCATAAGTAAGTGCCAGCGGCTTCTCGCAGAAAATATGCTTGCCTGCTGCCGCTGCCGCCAGCGCGATCTCTTTATGCGCATCGCTTGGAGCATTAATGTCAATTAAGTCGATATCGTCGCGGCCGATCAGCTTCCGCCAATCCGTCTCCGCGCTCTCCCATCCGAATTGCGCGCGTGCCGTCTCGACACCTTGAGGATCGCGGCCGCATATGGCCTTCATCACCGGTCTGTTCACCTGCGGAAAAAACATCGGAAGCGCGCGGTAGGCATTGCTGTGCGCCTTCCCCATAAATTTATAGCCGACCATGCCGATTCGTACATTGCTCATTATGCAGGTTCCACCTTTCAGATCTGATCGAAAATCTCACTTCATTCTGCTTGACTTCATTTCCTTTACACTTCGGACGATGCCCGCGCCACAAGACGCACAGGCAGCTTGACCGTGAACGGAACGGGCGGTTCCGTCTCCGCAAGCGTTCCCAGCAGCCTCGAAGCCGCCTCCGATCCCACTTCATAGAACGGTACGGCGATAGACGTCAGCGGCGGGTCGGTCAGCCGGGCTCCGTCGGAATCATCGCATCCGACAAGCGCATAATCGGCCCCCGCACGAACCCCCTTCTCCTTCAGCCCTTGCAGCAGACCGATCGCCATCCGGTCATTGGCGGCTATGATTGCATCCGCCTGACCGGTGCGAATCAGTTCGGCGAACGCCTCCGCATGGGCGTAACCGCTCTTGCGGCTGTAATTGCCGGCCAGCACCCGGTCCGGATCGAACGTCATGCCGGCCGCTTCAAGCGCCTGACGATAGCCTTCAAGGCGGTCCAAGCTGTTCGAGAACACAGGAGGGCCGTTCAAAAACCAAATACGTTGACATCCCTGCTGCATGAGATGGGTGACAGCGTCGAAGCTTCCCATTCGATGATCGGCATCGACGGTATTGTACGGCTTGCCGTCAAATCGTTGATTAATAAGGCAGAAGGGATGGCCCTCCAACTGAAGCTCTTCAAGCGCATCATAATCGGTAGGGATATTCTGCGCGCCGAGAATAATGCAAGCGTCGACCTTCTGCGTCCGAAACAAATTGGCGTATTCCCGCGGCTCGCCCGGTTCCCGGAACAGCATGAGCAGGTCGTAACCGCTATGTTTGGCCGTATGGCCGATCCCGCTCAGAATCTCGGAGAAGTAGTAGGTGGAGAACACGTTCACCTTCGGGAGCAGCGGCAGGATCACGCCCAGGTTACCGCTCTTCTGACGGGCAAATCGTTGAGCAAGCGCATTGGGCACATAATTCAGCTGCTTCGCAGCTTCCATGACGCGTCTGCGCGTCTCCTCCTTGACCGGTCCGACACCGTTCAGAACGCGGGATACGGTCGCTTCCGACACGCCAGCAAGTTGAGCAACTGCTTTTCTGCGAATAAGTCCTTCCTCCAGCCTGATTCATTCTTAATAGCCATCGTAGTAAACATGCATCATGTACATGCAATATGTACACGCGTACATTTTCTCATGACCGCCCGCCTCTGTCAACGCCGAATAATGTCGAAGAAAGCGGCCTTTTGCAAAGCGGATGCCATACTTTTTACCTAATTTTTATCCAAACATATGGAAATAAGTGTTGTCGAAACAGTCTGGTTCCATTATACTAGAAACGCAAATATGGATCATTTCATGGCAAAAAGGAGACTGTTTCCCACAATGAGCTACAATATCGCAATGAAGAGTCAGCTTGACGCTCGCGAGCTCCTCATTCTCGAGCAAGAAGTAAAGAATAACGGCAAGAACATGGTCGTCGCGTACATCCTCTGGTATTTCCTCGGGCTGTTCGGCGGACACCGCTTCTACATGAAGAAGACCGGATCGGCTGTCGCGCAATTGATTTTGTCGATTACGGTGATCGGCATGATCGTGACCAGCATCTGGTGGCTAGTGGACGCATTTCTTCTTCATACTTGGGTGAAAGAGCGCAACCGCGAAGTAGAAGCTCAGGTCATGAACGAAATTATGTCCCAAAAACATTTTGAAAACGCGATGAATCGCTAGGGCATCGCATATGCTCACGAAACAAGACCTAACCTTAAATGAGCTGATGGTATTCTCATCCGAGATGAGATCGGTGGAGAAATCCACGGCAATCGCCTATTTAATGCTGCTGGGCGGCCATCTCGGTCTGCACCGTTTCTATTTAAAGAGGAAAGGCAGCGGTGCCCTTCAGCTCATTCTCTTTATAGTGGCTACCATCTTCTATGTGTTTACCGCCATCGCATCCTCATTGGAATCCGATGCGCTGACGATTATTTCGGTGCTCTTGTTCGTTCTTCCCGCCATCGCCCTGTTCATCTGGGTCATCGTTGATTTATTCCTGCTGCCAGGCATGATTCGACAGTACAACGGGGCGCTCGAACAAGAGATTCTGCAAGAAATCGTCCGTTATCGCCATATGGAGCAGCTGATGGGCAGAGGCAAGCTTCAGGACAACTAATCACGAGACCTGCTGCATGATCGGCGTTCACGGTTAAACCGCGATCTCTATACGAATCATTCTATAAGCTGACGCATCTGTTACCCACAGACGTCAGCTTGTTTAATTACATACAATAAAGCAGAATATAGTCATAGAACTCATAAGGGGTAATCCGATGAAAAAAGAAAACGTGAAAAGCTTTGCGGACGCCTCGCTCGTGGCGTCCTTCCTCGGAACGCTGGCTGCCTTTCCCTTTCAGCATTCCTTTATCGGTGGCTTATTCTTCTCCGGCTTCAGTGCTGCAACGATCGGCGGCATTGCGGATACGTTCGCGGTCAGCGCCCTCTTCCGCCACCCGCTGCGCATTCCGTGGCCGCGGTTCATGGGAACGCGGATCATTCCCAGAAACCGCGATCGTCTTGTGAATGAACTCGTCTCGATGGTTCAGCATGAGCTTCTGTCCATTCCGAATATTCAGCGAAAGCTGGATCACTACCACGTAGCCGGATTGCTTATGACCTACCTCAAGGAGCGCGGCGGCGAACAGGATATGGAACGGCTGGCGCAGCGCTTCGTATCCGATATCATTCATACGGTCGATGTCCGGGAGATGGCAGAGAGTTTGCAAAACTTTCTTCTCGATCAAGCAGGCGAACTGCAAATCTCCGACTTACTCGCCGACATCGGAGAATGGACCATTTCCAATGGATATGACGATAAACTGATCGAGTTTTTCGTGCACGAACTGGTACGCCTCGTCCAAACCGACGAGTTTCGCGAAATGGCTGAGCGGATCATTAATTCTGCCATCGAAACGTACGAGAATGGCCGGTCAAACCGTAAATTCGTCAATTCGATGGCCGGCATAAGCGGCGATAACCTGAGCCAGATGGTTCAGGAGAAACTCTCCCTATTTCTTCTGGAGATGCTCTCTCCCGAGCATCCGAATCACCTGAAGCTGAAGGAACAAGCCGCCTCCATCGTTCAGCGTCTCCGCAGCGATGAAGCGCTTCGGGCCCGTGTCGAGAAAGCGAAGCTTACGCTTCTTTCCTTTTTGCGGGAACAGTTGGACTTGGGGACCTATCTGGAGAAGTTCGCCCAGGTCTATCGCCAGAAAATCGCGCAGCAGCCGGACGATGCTGTGTTCCCATGGCTTGCGCCAAGCATCCATGCTCTAATCGGCAAGCTTGATAAGAACGAGGCGGCCGTTGACCGGCTGGACGCTTTAATTAAGAAGAATGTCCTCGGATGGATTGAGAATAAGCATGACAGCATCGGCAAGCTCGTACGCGACGGCCTGAATGCCTTCTCGGAAGAGGCGCTCTTGCAATTCGTCCATGACAAGGCAGGGCGCGATCTCCAGTTTATCCGCCTGAACGGAACCTTTGTGGGCGGATTGATCGGGATCATACTCTATTTGGCAACATTCTGGATAGGCAGGTGACGGACAAGTGACGCACAAACGAAGAGCAGACCTTATTTTACTCGCTGTCGCCCTTTGCTTCATCGGATCGTCCATCACTCTTTATCTATATCCGGAAGTCTGGTGGACGCGTCTGTTGTTCTATATGACGGAAGCGGGAGTGGTGGGCGGCTTAGCCGACTGGTATGCCGTCACGGCGCTGTTCCGGCATCCGCTGGGCATTCCCGGCAAGCATACGGCGATCATCCCGCGCAACCGCGTGAAATTGATCGACGGAGTCGTCACAATGGTCGAAACGCAGCTTCTTCCGCCTGAGAGGCTGAAGGAGAAACTCGAAGAAGCCTCTATTATGAATACGGTCATAGAATGGCTCGATGACCGGTTCCCGCGGGGGGCATTGGCTCAGCAGGGCTGGAAGTGGGTCGCCAGTCTGTTGAAGCAGCTTGATTTCTCCAAAACCTCGAGAGATTGGGACGAACAGCTGAAGCAGCTGCTCAAGCGCAAGGACATCACGCCCTATGCAGGAAAAGCGTTACAGGCCGTTCTCGATCACGGCAATATTCACCTCTGGCTGGATCGGCTTGTCGATCAGATCGCCCTGCGGGCAGATACGCCGGCCACCAAAGATTTCATTCTGCAGCTGCTCCGCAATGAGCACGAGAAACAGCTCAACCAAGGGAGTGCCATAACCCGCTTTCTCAAAAAAGCAGCGTCCATCTTCGCGGAAGAATCCGATGCCCTTAATTTGGATGATGCAGCCGAAGTGCTCTATCGCGATTTGGTCCAGCTCGTGAACGATCTGCGCAGCCATGATCATGAGCTGAGGATTCTGCTCATCGATATGCTTCGCCGTCTCGCCGAAGACCTTGGCCAGCGGCCAGACTTATCGGCAACGGTTGAATCATGGAAGCTGGAGGTGCTGGAGCGCGTATCGTTCACTCCTTCGATTGAGGCGCTGCTTGCATCGCTGAACAAGCTGCCGGAAGAAGTGCAGGAAGACGGCACCTTCGGCACAGAAACCGTTAGCTCGGGATTAGCCGGATTACGGGAATGGGTCGGCGGCTTCATTGAGGATTACTGGGAACAGTTCAAGCAGGACGAGAGCAAGAAAGCGTGGATTGAACGGTATATCAAGCTTTTCCTCAATAAAGTGATCGATACCGAGCACCGCCTGATCGGCCAAATTGTCCGGGACACGCTGGATGCATTCACCGAGAAGCGATTGATCGCCTTCATTGAAGATAAGGTAGGCGAGGACTTGAGCCGGATCCGGATCAACGGCTCCTTGGTCGGGGCCGGAATCGGCGCCCTCTTGTACGGGCTGCTGCACGGCATCTACGAGCCGATCCTGCAAGCTTTCGGCCGCTGAGGCGGACTAGCCTGAAGGCGGGCCCGAAAACCCGAAACGTCATCTTCGATGACTTTCGGGATCACTCCTACGGGATGTGGATCGTGATAAAAAACCGTTCTCTCGTAAGTGGAGGTGCACCCCGCCATTACGAAAGGAACGGTTTTTTCATGTAATGAATTTATCTGTTTTTGAGAGCAAGGTGTGTGGTGTGTGATATTCTAGTTTCCTTCTCAACCGTGCCATTAATACAGGCGCTAATTGCCTCTTCGGCTATCAAGCTGTCCCATGTTACGTCCCCTCCGTAAGTCCCATAAACGGCCTTACAACTTTGCGCGCCTCTCCCCGCGATGGTTGCAACGCGTTTTTCGGCGTTACAACGGCGGGGTTGCCATAAAACTCACTCGACAGCTACTGCTGCCGCCGTGGAAGATTGTCGCCATCCGCATCCAGCCTGAGTTTAAAAAGAAAAATGACGCACAAAACTGTTGCCAGTTTGTACGTCATATATGAGTTACGGTGCCATCTCCAAAAACTTGGACGATGGATTCTTCTCCATAGCGGTTCGCATCGCGTACTCGTTCTCGAACAAAGCCACGTAGTTTTCCTTCTTGTCTTTAACAAGCGTGGAGTTAATCCGGTACTTGGTCGGATCGATTTTATCATCTACAATCCAGCGGGCGAATTGGAACGGCATCCGCTGCAATTGGATTTCGACGCCGTACTCGGCGCGCATCCGGTATTCGAATACTTCGAACTGCAGCTGCCCTACAACGCCGAGAATCGTATCGTCGAAGCTCGTCGTGCGGAACACCTGGATCGTGCCTTCCTCGGTCAGCTGATCGATCCCCTTCTGATACTGCTTATGCTTAAGCGCATTCTTCACCGTTACCTTCGCGAACAGCTCAGGCGAGAATGTCGGCAGCTCATCGAAAATAATTTCACTGCCTTGCGCCAGCGAGTCGCCGATCCGGAATATGCCCGGGTCGAACAAACCGACGATGTCGCCTGGATATGCCGATTCGATAATATCGCGATCCTGCGCCAGAAACTGCTGAGGTTGGGACAGCTTGATATCCTTGCCTGCCCGTACATGCTTCACGCTCATTCCCCGGTCGAAACGGCCCGAGCAGATCCGCATAAACGCAATCCGGTCGCGGTGAGCAGGGTTCATGTTCGCTTGGATCTTGAAGATGTAGCCGGAGAACTTCTCGTTCGTCGGCTCGATTTCCCCGTTTATGCTCATGCGGGAAGTCGGCTGCGGCGCAAGCTTGAGAAAGTTCTCAAGGAATGTCTGTACGCCAAAGTTATTCACCGCGCTGCCGAAGAATACCGGACTCAATTCGCCGGCCCGAACTTTATCGAAATCGAACGGATCGCCTGCAACGTCAAGCAGCTCCAAATCTTGAATAAGCTGCTCGTGCAAGTATTCGCCCGCCATCTCGCGAATGATCGGGTCTCTGTAGTCCTCGACCTTGCGTACTTCGATCTTGGAATGGTCGTTGCCCTGGAACAGCTCCACCTGATTGTTCATCCGGTCATATACGCCGCACAGCTCGCGTCCCATACCGATCGGCCAGTTCATCGGAACCGAGCGTATACCGAGCACCTGTTCAATCTCTTCCATCAGCTCGAAAGGGCTGCGTCCTTCACGGTCGAGCTTGTTAATGAAGGTGAAAATAGGGATTCCCCGCTTGCTGCAGACCTGGAACAGCTTGATGGTCTGCGCCTCGACGCCTTTGGCGACGTCGATCAGCATAACCGCGCTATCTGCAGCGGTTAACGTCCGGTACGTGTCTTCACTGAAGTCCTGGTGACCGGGCGTATCCAGAATATTAATGCGGTGTCCGGAATAATCGAACTGCATGACCGATGAAGTAACGGAGATCCCCCGCTGCTTCTCGATCTCCATCCAGTCTGATGTTGCATGACGGCTAGCTTTGCGCGCCTTGACCGAACCCGCCTCGCGGATCGCGCCGCCGAAGAGCAGCAGCTTCTCGGTCAGCGTCGTTTTTCCCGCATCCGGGTGAGAGATGATGGCGAAGGTCCGCCGTTTCTCCACTTCTCGTTTCAGTTCATCTGTTAACGTTTTGCTCATGGTAAAGTCCCTTCGTTAAATGCATGCCTGACGGTTCGGAGCATTCCGACCGCCGCGGCTCATTCGTTTCCTATTAGGATATGCGAAAAGGTGAATATGGATTTACTTACCGTTCCCCGAAATCCAGATCACGTTATCCTCGTCCTGTCCGTTCACCGGCCACCAATGGAAGCCGTCTTCCGCCAGCAGCTCGTCCGTTCTTGCCGGCCCCCATGAACCCGCTGCATAATTATGCAGCTTGGAGCTGTCTTCCCGCCACGCCTCGGCAATACGGTCTACGAACGACCAAGCCTGCGCCACTTCATCCCAGCGGGTGAAGTACGTGGATTCGCCGCGCGCCGCATCGTAGATCAGACGCTCGTACGCTTCCGGTGTATTCAAGCCGATCTGGCAGCTTTGGCAAAATTCCATCGACACTGGCTGTACGATATTGTCCGAGCCCGGCTTCTTGGCATTGATCTTGATATAGATGCCTTCCATCGGGTTAACCCGAATGACGAGCAGATTCGGTGACAAATCGTGACGGTTCGCGAATAGGACGTTATCCGGTACATTCTTGAACTCGATGACGACCTCCGTCGTCTTGACAGGCAGCCGCTTACCCGTACGGAGATAGAACGGAACGCCGGCCCAGCGGAAATTATCCACGAATACGCGTGCCGCAAAATAAGTCTCGGTTACCGAATCCGGAGAAACCGAATCCTCTTGGCGGTAGCCTGGCAGCGGCTTGCCCTTCAGGGAGCCTTCCGTATACTGCCCGCGCACGACGTGCTTCGCTACTTCATCGCTCGTCGGATAAGGACGGAGCGAACGAAGCGCCTTCACCTTCTCGTCGCGGATATCCTCCGGATGCAGGCGGCTAGGCGGCTCCATCGCGATCATGGCAAGCATCTGCAGCATATGATTCTGCGCCATGTCGCGAAGTGCGCCGGATTTATCGTAATAACCGCCGCGTTCTTCGACGCCGACCGTCTCCGATAGCGTGATCTGAACGTTAGCGATATGTTTATTATTCCACAATGGCTCGAAGAAGGCATTCGCAAACCGGATGACTTCAATATTCTGAACCATTTCCTTGCCGAGATAGTGATCGATACGGAAAATCTCATTCTCCTTGAACACTTGGCTAAGCTGCTCGTTCAGCTTGCGCGCGGATTCGAGGTCATAACCGAACGGCTTCTCGATTACCAGGCGCTTCCAGCCACGGCTTTCTAACAGACCGCCGTCGCGGAGATTGAAAGATACAGGGCCGAACAGCTCCGGCGCGAGCGCCAAGTAGAACAGCCGGTTCCCGGGGATGCCGAATTTCGCATCAAGCTCTTCCGTCAGCCGGCTCAGCTCGCGGAAACCGTCTACATTATTAATATCGAGCGACATGTATACGAAGTGCTCGGCGAACTTGTTCCATTGCTCCGCGTCATCCGATTTGTGACGGCTGAACTCGCCGATGGATTCGTATACGTCCGCGCGGAATTGCTCGTTCGTACGGGGTCTGCGGGCAAGTCCGACCACCGCGAAATCCTCCGCCAGTTTGCCTTCCTTATACAAATTGAACAGCGCGGGAAACAGCTTCCGTCGCGCCAGATCACCTGTTGCTCCGAACAAGTAATATACCGCTCCCGCTGCGGCGATCGATTCTTGTTTGCTCACTTGGGTCATTCCCTCATTCTTTCATAATGGATTTGTATAGGTTCGGTATACCCGAATATGCAACAATCATGTTATGTAGTTTAGCATATTGACCGTCCAGATGCTATTCATCGAACCATAAAAAAATCTAATCAAACGGCCAACAATCGCTAATCCTGTTCCAGGTAGTCGCCGGTTATAAGCGGTACCCCGACGATGATTTGAGGCTGCGTGCCGGGGGCTCCGTTCACCCCGGCGATCTGCAGATTGATCCGCTTGCCGCCGCTCATGACGGAGGTCTTCAGCTTCTGGCTCGCATAAGCAATACTGGCCGTATGTCCGTCGTCGTAATCTTCTTGTACAGCAGCGGCAGCCTTCCTTGTAATCCGCTTCGTTGCAGCCTTGTCCTTCGGCTCTCCGCGGACGGCAAAGCTGCCTTCATACTGCGCGTTCGCTCTTCTCACAGCTTGTTCGACCTTCGCCACCGCTTCTTGAATCTGCGATCGCAGACTGCCTTCGGGGAATTGAAGAAGCAGGACGGCGTCACCTGACGGAGAGGTTCCGGCTCCGCCATCCGCGGATTCTGTCCCGCTGTCAATCTGCAGCAACATCCTGAGCGTATAGTCCGCGAGTTCAAGCTCCCCGCGATAGACGGCTTCACCGGAACCGGCAGCATGGTCTTGCGATGGCTCAAGCGTCAGCTCAAGTAGAGCCGCCGCTTCATTGGCCTGTTCCATCGTCCATCGCCCATTGAACCGGAAGGACCAGTCCCCCCGCTCCGAACCGCCTGTCAGCTCCGGCTCCATCCATGTCCATACCGCAGAAAAATCATGCTGAATCGCTGATTCGCCGTCAGAAGGCTCTGTAGTTCCGGTTGTTGTCTTGCCGCTCCACAGCGCGTAACCCGCCAAAGCGAGCAGCATGATGACAGCCAATAAGGTACCCGTCTGCTTCCGGATACGGGGTCTCTTCGTCTCTACTGTCCGAGGCACCGCTCTCCCACCTCAAATCCTTCGTCATTTTACGCGTCAAACAAACGCGAATTGGGTATATATCCATACCCATCCGCCTCTAGGTGAATATATTGCTTACTAGACCATGGAGGAGGTGTCAGCGACGAATGGAACCAATTCCGCTCCAAGAGGAGCATATTCATAATTTTCGCGGCATGCCGGTATGTATCGTTACGAAAGACGGGAATCGACATGTCGGCATCATAACAAGCTGCAGGGATGGACGCGTCTACCTGAACGAAGGCTACGGGGAAGATGAGACCGGCCCCGTAACTTCCGAGTATCAAGGCGAAAAGCCTTATCTGCAAGGCAAGGAAAGCAGGAAAGGGCGTAAGTCCGGGAAGAATTTATCCGTCAAAAAAGCCGAGAAGGCCGAGACGAAAGCATTCCCGTTTAATCCGTTTTTCCCATTCGGCAGAGCGTTTGCAATCGATCTCGCTCTAATCGCATTCTTGTTCCTGCTGATTTAACGTCCGTCGAGCCTGTGCCCCAAGGAATCGTGATCAACGTTCTGCGAGGTGCGGGCTCTTTTCCGCCGGGTGCAGGTCAGCGAGTGCTCATTTTATATACATAAAGGAAGCAAGTATTTAAAATGGAAAATATAGATTCGCGAAAAAGGAGGCAATGATGATGAAGGTTCCCTCCACGACCGGCTTAAGCCGGAACAGCAGGATCGATCGCATTTCTCATGTTGTGCCTTATGCTTATTACCCTTATTTAACGGACGACCCCGAATCGCTCCGGGATGAAAGCTATGGCGGTACGGGCTGCGGCTTGCCCCGGCATGTGTTTCAGACGCTGAAGGAAGCAGCCGATGCGGCTGCGGTCTGGCTCGAGGAAAGCCGGCAGCTAAGACGTGCCGCCGACCGCTTCAAGAATCAGGACCGCCTGGCCCGCAGTACAGGTCAGAAGGGCTCCCCTTTTGAACCGGAGGCGTCTATCCGGACATTGGTCTATCATATGAATCGCTTGCATGCCGCTTATAATGCGGGAGAGGGTGTATTGGATCCATCCTTGAAAAAGGCGGTCGGTCAGGCGCTCAGCCGTATCCGTTACGAGCGCATCGGCTTGTCCGAGCTGCCGGACGGCAGTTGGGCGCTGCATGACGAGTCGTTTCAAGCCGCCTTGGAAGATAGCCCCGATGATATTCGAAGCCTGATTGCGAGCCGGACGGACGGCATTGCCGCCTGCCTCGTTCAGACGCTGGATCGTTACGACCGGATGCCGCTCACCGAATTGTTGAACCCGATGGCCCCAGGCCTCGAAGCGCTTATTTCCTACCGTTCATCTATGGAAGCCTATATGCAGTCGCAGCTCTCCGGCCTTGTCGTCAACCACCGGGCATAAATTTCGGTACGCTCCATGAGATGGGATGCCCGTGTTTATACCGACAAGCGTAACGTTCCTGATGATTCTTAGTATCGTTCAAGAAAACCACGTGCTTAGCGTTTCCTCACAGTAAGCGATTATTAAGAAGAATGACTTCGACCAGCGTTCCGCTTGCCGCACCGCTTGCGCCTGCCGGAATGCGGATAAGCCCGTCAGCGTCAGGTATTGAAGCCATCATGCTCGATTTGCCGAAAGCCAGCGGATCCGCATGGAGGACGCCGCCGTCAACGTAGAGGCGAGTACGCACAAATCGCTCGTGGGGACTGCCTTTATCGAAATCCGCGGCAAGCTTGGCGGTGACCTGAACCGGAAGCGATGCCTCCGCTTCCACGCCCTGCAGCCGCTGCAGGGCTGGACGCACGAACAGCTCGAAGCCGACGAAGCATGCGCCGGGATTGCCCGACAGCGCAAACAGCAGCTTGCCGTTCATGACGGCCGCCGATGTCGGGCTCCCTGGCCGCATAGACACTTTATCGAATAGCGGCTTATTCGCATGCGCTTCGGAGCGGTCCTCACCGATGCCGCGCATGATAGCCGCCATAACGTCATAATCGCCGACAGATACGCCTCCGGTCGTGACGATGACATCGGCATGCCGCATCGCATCCGCAAGCGCGGCCGAGACGGCTGCGGGCTCGTCCTCCAGGCGGCCGAGCAGGATCGGCTGGCCGCCGCACTGCTCAATCAGCGCCGCGACCATGGCGCTGTTGCTGTCGCGGATGCAGCCCGGCGCGAGCGGCGCCTCGACGGGCTGCAGCTCCGCGCCCGTCGCGAGCACCGCGACGCGCGGGCGCGCATACACCGGCACGTCGGCATAGCCGAATGTGCCGAGCAGCGCGGCGTGGCCCGGCCGGAGCAGCGTGCCGGGCGCCGCGATCGCGCTGCCGCGGCGGAATTCCTCGCCGGGCTGCGCGATGTTCTGGCCGGGCAGGGCGGCGCGCTTGACCAGCACCGCCGGCCGCCCGTCCTCAAGGGCCTCTGCGGTCTGCTCCAGCATGACGACCGCATCGGCCCCTCCGGCACCGCCCCGCCGGTCATAATCCGGACGGCCGTGCCGGGCTCTACGGTCGCCTGGGCAAGCTTGCCAGCCGCGACCGTCCCTACAACGCGCAGCATCGCCGGAGTCTTCGGCGATGCTTGCGCCGAATCCGCGCTTCGGATGGCATAGCCGTCCAATCCCGAGCGCGCGAACGGCGGCCAGTCGCTTGTCGCAGACAGCGACTGAGCAAGCCGTCTGCCACTGGCCTGCCCGAGCGGCACCGTCTCTAGGCGGCCGGGCGCAGCCGCCTCAAGAACGAGCCGCTGCGCCTCGTCCACTTTGATCGCACGCCGGTGAAAACGTGATGCCCCTTGCAAATCATCCACGGTCTTTCGTCTCCCTTGCCGGCTGCCTTCAGCGGCACATACCTCCGCGTCAGACAAATTTACCAGCTTCTGTTGCATTTATTGTAACAGATCGCCAGGAGCCGCTCCACATGAAATGCAAGCGGAAATAACATTAATGGTTGAACATTCCTCTCACGCCGGCACCATTTCCCCATACTGCTCACGCTTCTGATAAACCCTAACCCTCCTGCGGCCTCTTATGCAACTTGAGTGATCTTGATTGCCAGTCCTTCTCATTCATCCTGCTGACAGCACACGTTCATCCAACTCGCCCCCGTATGGGCGCCTATCCGAAGAGAGCATCCGCGCAATTATCTATACTTCTACTTACGAGCTCTAACCCTTTCATGTGACTGCTGTTGCGAATGTACGATCAGAACGCTAGTCCTGTCACTAATCTCACTTGCAAACCCATTAATTCGAACACGTTACGGACATTGGATCTCTTATTTGTAAAATTCGCGTCGTTGTCGGATTGTTGCGGACATGAGTTCCGTTATTAGCTAATCATTCAGGGTTTCTGTGTCGTTCAAGCTCAAATAACGGCTGTCATGTCCGCAACATGCACCAGAACCAAAATAATTCATAAATAACGGAACCTATGTCCGTTACCCTGACTTACAATAACCGCTCATTTACATCCGGACTGACTGCAGCTGAAATGTATACTCTTCCCGAGCGACTTACGTCTATAACAGCTGATCAACCACTCATGCCATTATGAGCCTATCAGGCTGTCATCCCCTTTCAAACGCAATGTGATGAAAGAAACATAGGCTGGTGACGGCATTCGTTGTGGCCAGTCGGGCCTATCAGGCCAGTCAGGCCGGTCAGGCCGGTCAGGCCAGTCGGGCCGGTGTGGCCAGTCAGGCCAGTCGGGCCAGTCGGGCCGGTCAGGCCGATCAGGCCAGTCAGGCCGGTCAGGCCGGTCAGGCCGGTCAGGCCGGTCAGGCCGATCAGGCCAGTCGGGCCGGTCAGGCCGGTCAGGCCGGTCAGGCCGGTCAGGCCGGTCAGGCCGGTCAGGCCGATCAGGCCAGTCAGGCCGGTCAGGCCGGTCAGGCCGATCAGGCCAGTCAGGCCGGTCAGGCCGGTCAGGCCGGTCAGGCCAGTCGGGCCTATCAGGCCAGTCGGGCCTATCAGGCCAGTCGCGCCGGTCAGGCCAGTCAGGCCGGTGTGGCCGATCAGGCCGAGCCATTAGCGCAGTTCCGACAAAGACACCTAAAAGACGGCCTCCCGCCAGGAAGGCCGTCTTCTCACTTATTCTACCTTCACGCCCACAGTTACGATCTCACAAGGACCGACCGCCAAGGTCGACGTCTTGCCGTTCGCCTCAAGCGTCTCGCCCTGCAGCTCCAGCAGATCGCTCTTGTAGGTTCCGCCGCTCGCCATTGGCGAGGTTAGCGCAAGCGTCGTCGGCGCCGCGTTCATATTGTACCAGCGCAGCATCACGTCGCCGGAATCGGCGCTTACCTTCAATGAGGAGAATGCGAGCCGGCTGCCTTCCCAGTGAAGCGGCGCATGCAGCGGCTTCAGCTTTCCTTCGTGCAGCTCCGTCTGGCATGTCGTCCATGGCACCTGGAACTGATAAGCTTCCGCGTACGCACCCGACGAGGCGCCGTCGCCGTCATGCGGCACCAGAAGCAGACTCGCCGTCTGCTCGCCGAGGCATTGCGCCTCCGGCGTCGGGAACAAGCCCCAGTCGCCGAGCTCGCCCGTCGAGCGAAGCAGCGTCACCGCGATCGTATTACGTCCGTCACGAAGCACTTCATACTCGTTCAGCCCCAGATTCGCGACCGTCAAGCCGGCGCCGGCGCCACTTACGTCGACGAACGCCTGCTGATGCTGGCAGTTGCTTGGATTCATCCACTCGGCCGACGGCTCGTTGTCGCGTACGGCAACCTCGAAGATCGAGTCGGCGGCATGCGTGCCAGCCGCCAAGTCGGTTGGGAACAAGGCGCGGACGCGATGATCCTTCGCCTGATTATTGAAGGATGTACGAATCTCCACCCCTCGGCCGCTCCGGTTCAGGCTGACCAGCGTACGAATCGTCATCGGCACCGTCCGGCTGACGCGCTGCGCCTTCCGTTCCGGGAAATAGACCAGGTCCCGCTGCTCTTCCGCAAGCAAATCGTCCGCGCCGGCCGGAATCGCCCATTCATGCACGATTTCGAAGGTCGCGCGGTACGGTTTGTTCTCCACGACGCGAATGTCTGCCGTGAGCCCTTTGGTCGTCAGCGCTTCCTCTCCATTCGGCTGCTTGTACATATATTCGTTCCCGATATCCCCGGTATCCTCGTACACGCACAAATCGCGGAACTCGCGGCCGGTCGACTTGTCCGTCAAAGCGAACGAACCGTCATCGGCTATCTCGATCCGGATCCGGTCGTTCTCCATGATGCGGTCGCCATTCAGCAGTGAATAGCTGGCCGAAGCGGAATCCGAGACCGCATTCTCCGCGGCGCCGCTCTCCGCCTTGCGAACCCAGGCGTATGTCCGGTGTCCAAGCGCAGGCACTTGCTCCGCTTCGAACGTCAGGCGCACCCGGCGGGCCTGGTACGGTTGACGGAACTTGTCATCCGGCAGATCATAGCCGAACTGCAGGCCCAAATCCTCCACCGTGCAAGGTATGATCCGGCCGGATTCATCCACCAGCACGCGGCCGGTCAGATCGACCGCCTTCATGCGGCGGTTAATCTCGGGGAGAGGCACGCCGTCGCGGAAGTACAGCCGCTCGGCATCCGCCTCGATCGTAACGACGCCCGTTCTCGCCCAGCCGGTCGTGTTGAATGCGACAACCGGCAGCGCATCGGCCCCGTACGCCGCGAATGCGGTCGTATCGATTGCCGAGGCAATCGCATGCTTGCTGTCGTCCACGATCGTTTCCGCCACATGGCGGCTCTTCTCGAAGCGCGTCACCATCTCGCGGTGCACCTCGTCCACGCTGCAGCCGCAGATACTGTCATGCGGATGGTTCTGCATGAGCGTCTTCCACGCATACGTGAACAGGTGATGCGGATAATCTTCCCCGAGCAGATAAGCGTAAGCTGCAAGCGGCTCGGCCACTTTCTCCAGCAGCGCCTGACCGGCTTGATTCATCTGCTTTAGATAGACGCGAGAGGAAGCGGTATTAACCAGCGTAGACCAGCCGTCCGTCCGCTGGCTGCGCAGCTCGCCCTTGACGACGGACAGCTCCCGACCAAGCGAGCTGCGAACCGATGCCAAATAGTCCGCGAAGTTCGAATGGACGAACTCCGTATCGGGGTAAAGTCTGCGGGCCGTCCGCAGCGCCTCGGCCAAATCCCGCTGAATCGGCTGATGGTCGCAGCCGTTCATGTACAGCAGCTGCCCGGTCGACGCATACTTCTCCGCATCGGCCAGCTTGCGTTCCCAGTACAGCTTCGCTTCCGTCTCGTCCGCCGGAATTTCGTTGCCGTTCGAGTACCAGTTCGCGAACAGGATGCCGAGCACCTGCGAGCCGTCCGGTCCTTCCCAGATCAGCTCGGAGAACGAAGATTCGTATTCGGAATCGGCCACGGTATTATTGAAGCCGGTCGGCTTGACGCCCCTGCCGAATACGGCGTTATCGATGCCCGCCTGGCGCATCATCTGAGGCGCTTGTCCGATATTGCCGAACGTGTCGGGGAAATATCCCACCTTCGCGATCGTCCCATAACGCGACGCGTCCTGATGGCCGATCTGCAAATTCCGCGCGTTCGCTTCGCTGCTCGTCAGGAACGCATCCTGCAAAATATACCACGGTCCGATAAAGATGCGGCCGTCCCGGATTAACCGTTCGAGGCGCTCCCGCTTCTCCGGCCTCACCTGCAAATAGTCCTCCAGGATGATCGTCTGACCGTCCAGATAGAAGCTTCTGTATTCCGGATCGTTCTCCAGCGTGTCGATAAGCGTATCCATCAGCTTCACGAGCAGTACGTGATGCTTCTCATAAGGCAAATACCATTCCCGGTCCCAGTGGGTATGCGAAATAATATGCGCCTTCCGTTGTTTGTTCATGTGCGTGCTGCACTCCTTTCATTAAGCCGCGTTTCTGAAAATAAAAGCCGGCGCCGCCCCTGATCGGCGCCGCCGGCTCTGCCTGAATCAACCTTCATAACGAATTAGTTCACCCGAACGTTAACCTCGCCGGGACGGTACACGGACAGAAGGCGTCCGCTGGCGTCTGTGGCGAACAACACGGAGCGTTCCCGCTCGAGGACGAAGGAATAGGTTGCGCCTGTCTGGCTATCCTTCACTTCGATGTCGGTATCGTAAGCAAATTCAGACACGAACGTGAACAGCGCGCCATCCGCAAATTCAAGCTTCCGCCCGAATACCCCGGACAGCTCACCGCCGCGCAGCCATTCCAGCCCGGAGCCGACGTTCGCCGTTTCCGCCGCGTAGCGGTACAACGACTCAACCGGCTCCGTCCGGTCGTTCAATTCTACAGGAAGCGGACTCCATATCAATCGTCCGCGTCCAAGCGGCACGTCGACGACCGCATCGCCCCGCAGCCCTGCCGCAGCAGCCCCGCCGCTCCGGACTTCTTTAAACACCTGCGCAATCCGCCGGTTTCCATAGGATACCGGAAGCGCCTGTCCGTCGAGCAGCAGTGCCTCTTCGCGAAGCACATTGCGCAGCTCTGCGGAACCGAGGGCATCCTCCAGACGCTCGGCCGGCTTCCAATACGCATCGATGCCAATCGGGCCGGTAATAAGCAATACGGCTCCAGTCCGCTTCACATGATCGATCAGAGCATCGAAAGCCGCATCATCCACATTATGTGCGCTAGGAAGCACGATCAGCTTGGCCGGCTCCCGTTCCAACGCATCCAAATCATATTCGGACACGCCGCGGACCGGCATGTTCAGCCCATAGGTCCATACGCGCACCGACCGGGTCGTTGCGTCGAAGGCCAGCTTGCGATTCGAGAAATCGTTCGAATAAGGATATATAATCGCCGTCTCTTCCAGCTTCCGATCGCGGAACAGGTCGCGAATTTCGGCCATGAACGTACCGAAGTCATAGGAAACGTCCGCTTCCGGCTTCTCCGTTCCGTCGGCGCGAAGCGCACCGATATGGGATTCGTTCGCATTATCCATGTAGAAGTTCGTGTTCCAGATCCACTGAACCGCACCGGCTCCGCCCGTTGCGAAAGCATAGGCGTATTTGCGCTCCAAAATATTCCGAAGCTCCGCTTCCGACCGTTTCGCCCGGCCGTCCGGCGTTTCCACGTACATGATGCCGGTCTCCTGAACCAAAGTAGGCTTATCCAGTGTCTTGGCAAAGACGCTGTCCCATACCAGATGATCGTTCAGCCACCACGAGTGAACGGTCGTATAATCGACAGCTTCCCCATAGAACAATGGAGACGGACGCTGTGCGCCCAGCCCTTCGTCCTGACCGACCGTCACCATATGATCCGGGCATTCGTCCTTGATCGCTTCATAGAGCTGCTTGGCCCAGCGGTTATGCATCTCCATGGAGAACAGGCAGTAATCCAACCAGCGCGTGCCTTTCTTCCCTTGGTGCATATCCTGTACGTCGAAGTTGATCTCGCCTGGCTCCGGCACTTTTACAGCCGCAAACGAAGGCAGCTGCTCCGGCGACATATTCCAGCGCTCCTGAAGAAGCTCGATCGACCCATGCCGCTGCTCCAGCCATTCCTTATAAGCGGCCAGCTCGAACGGATCGCGGCATGAACGCGGCCCATTCGAGAAAATCTGCGGCGGATCGAACATGGACGGTTCGTTGATCAAGTCCCAATCGACGTTCTTCGTGTCTCTATGGCGTGAAACGATGGAACGGACGAACCGCTTCTGCGCTTCCACGCTGCGAGGATCGAGGTAGGGGTTGACCCCTTCCCATGTCTCCGGCGTGAAGGAGAAGAAGGTGAATGTCAGCTGAAGATCATTCTTCTTCGCCGTCATAATAAAAGCGTCGATGGAACGGAGCACTTCTTCCGACGCGTGGCCGTCTACCTGCATCACATTGCGGTACGCCGTCCATATGCCCGTGCGGATCCAGTTGATGCCGGCTTTCCGCATGGCAGCCATATCCCGGTCCCACACATCCGCATTAGGCAGAAATAGAAACTTGCGCGCCACATCCGAAGTCATATACGTCATGCCGACTACAGGCAGCGGACGCCCGTCCTTCTCAAAATAATCCCGGCCGCTGCGGACCGGCGCGCCCTCGCTCAGCAGCTGGCGGTCGATGCCCCAGAAGCCTTGGCGAAGGATGCGGATCTCGCCGTCTTCCGATTCCGCTCTGCATATGAGACGGTAATAGCCGCTCTCTACCTTAACCGGTACCGGAATTCGCACAATGTCGAGCTTGCCGGCAACCTCCATATTCACCTCATGGGACCAGCACGATGACGTATCGCCTTCCTTGGTCAACGCAAGGCTGATCGTCCAACGCTTTGTACCTGCTTGTACCTCCGGCAATCTGCCGGAGCGTGCGAGCGACTGCGCCTGAAGCGTCAGCATCGGACGTTCACCAGGCTCGAACGAAGCATAATTCGGCTTCACCCACAGCTCGGTTACGCCCTGTCCGCAATATTGCGCCCACTCTGCGAGCGCATTCGCCCCGCCGCGTCCCCAGAATTCAGGCGCAAGCGGCACGTTCACGAACAGCCATCTGCCGCCGCCGAACGCGCCGTTAATGTTCTCCCACAGGACGGCAGGAGCCGCCACTTCGCGACCGTCTCCGGACAAACCCTTCAATAACGGGTACAAGCGGGCATCCATCGGACCGGCCGATCCCATCTGAAGAGGCAGATCGCTGGTCTTCGTCACGTGAGGAACGAGATTCCACGTATCCGCGCCGGCCGCAAACAGCGATTCATAACCCGAGAACAGCGGAATATCCGCATGGGCGGCAAGCGTCTCCACACGGCTTCCGTTCACGGGCAGCGCCTCGTGAATGTTCAGCTGCTGATGATATGCGGTCTGCTCCGCCTCGACCAGCCACTGCCCGGCTTCCATGCGGACCGGGCGCTTGAACGGCGCGCCGCCGACGCTAACCAAGCCTCCGCCATTCCGAAGGAAGGCGAGAATGCCTTCCCACGCCGTCTTCGGGAAATAAGGCGCATGCAGGTTAATGAAGCACCCGCTTGCGCCCTCTCCTTGAACGGCCTGCAGCGCATCCGCCAGGCCTGCGGCATCCACTACGGTGCCGATGCTTTCCAGAGCGGATATCGCCGAATCCCCGTAACCTGCACCTGGGAAAGAAGAATCGTGAAATATTATAATCGAACTGCTCATAGTATCCCTTCCTTCATCGCGCGATAGACAAGAAGCGAGAACAAACTATTGGACCATGCGAACCAGCTTCTCGTGAATTTGGCCGGATCATCGGCATGGAAGCCTTCATGCATATATCCCGTATCCGCATCCGTAGACTCGAGCAGTGCGATCATCGCCAGTTTCTCCTCGGCCGTCGATGCCGTCAAGCCCTGCATAGAGAGCGCCATATGCCAGATGTAATCCGGCGGCGTATGCGGGCTGCCGATCCCCTTCGCTTGCGTCCCCTCATAATAGAACGGATTTTGTTTGCTCAGGGCAAACCTTCTCGTATTCTGGTAAATCGGATCGTCAGCGGTCGTATACCCCAAGTACGGAATCGAGATCAGTCCGGGCGTTCCGGCATCGTCCATCAGGCAGTAATTGCCGTACCCATCCGTCTCATAAGCATAGATCGGGCCAAATTCCGGATGGCGGTAAATACCGTACAGTTGAATCCCGTGGTCGACCTCGTCCTCCAGCCGTTTAAGCTCCTTGACGAGCGTCATATCCCGGAATACCCATTCCGCGATTTCACGCATCTGGCGCAGCGATACAACGGCGAACATATTATCCGGAATATTGTAATGGAAGTCGCATGCATCGTCGCTTGAACGGAAGCCCGACCAGATCATTCCCGTATAATTAACCGGCATCCCCAGACCGTTGTTGCGAAGCGAGTCCGTCGGAATGCCGTTGTCGCGCGTAAACCGGTAAGGCGATTGCTCGAAGTGGCTCTGCTCCGTCTTCCACAGCTCGACGATCCGCAGCATGGCGGCCTTGAAGTCGGTATCGAAGATATCCGAACGGCCCGTCTCCTTCCAATAGTGGAAAGCAAGGCGAATGGAGAAGCAGGCCGAGTCCAGCTCGAACTTGCGCTCCCATACCAGCGGAGACATATCGGTCTCGTCATCGGTGTTCCAGTGCCAGTCGTTCGCCGTTTCATTGAACGCATTGGCATACGGATCATGCAGAATGCATTGCATATGCCGCTTGATTAACCCGCCGATAATCCGCTGAAGATCAGCGTCTTCCTTCGCGAGCGGAACGTACTGGATGACCTGCTCCACGGAGTCGCGCAGCCACATGGCCGGAATATCTCCGGTAATGACGAAGGTCGTTCCATCGTCCATGAGCTTGGTCGTCGTCTCCAGCGTATTCGGAAAACAGTTCTTGAACAGCTTCAGCAGCTTTGGACGGTGGGCAAGCTTCGCCTCCGCCTCTGACAGTACATCCTGAACGGCTCGAGGCAGTTCAAGCGGCGGCATCGGAATTTTAGGCAGTCTAAATTGCTCCATGACAGATTGCTCCTTTGTTGGTAATCCTAACATAGCTGTACGCTATATATTTCGATCATCAAACCGGGTTCTCCTACTTAGGCCGTCATTATTCTTTTACAGCGCCGATCGTCAAGCCTTGAACGAAATAACGCTGGAAGAACGGATATGCCAGGATGATCGGCCCTGTGGCCAATACGACCATCGCCATACGCGACGTATCCTGCGGCATATTTTGAAGCAGTCCGGTACTGAGCGAGCTGTTCTGCGAATTTTGCAAAATGAACTGCATGCTCGTTTCAATCCGCATCAGCATCGATTGCAGCGGCACCAGATTCGGATCGTCAATGTACAGAAGCGCATTGAACCAGTCGTTCCAATAGCCCAGCGTGCTGAACAGAGCAATGGTGGCCAGACCCGGCAATGACAGCGGAAGAACGAGCTTCGTGAAGATGCGCAGCTCTCCGGCGCCGTCTATTTTGCCTGACTCGATGAGGGCGTCCGGAACCATCGTGCTGTAGAACGTCCGCATAATCATGATGTAGAACGCATTGACCGCCATCGGGAGGATAAGCGCCCAGATCGAATCCTTCAAGCCGAGCAGCTGCGTAGCCACGATATAAGTCGGCACGAGACCGCCGTTAAAGAGCATCGTGAAGAAGGCGAAGAACGAGAAGAAATTACGGAATTTAAAGCTCTTTCTTGAAATCGCGTAAGAGAACAGCGATATGAAGATCAAGCTGATCACCGTGCCGACAACCGTCGTGAAGATGGTGACGCCATAGGCGCGAAACAGTGAATCGCCCGTTTGAAACACATATTTGTAACCCTCAATGCTCCATTGGTCCGGAATCAGCTCGTAACCGTTTTTGGCCAACGTTTTTTCATCCGTAAAGGAGATGATGGTCACGAAGAGGAAGGGAAATACGCATGCGAATGCGAAAATACCCGCGATAAGATTAAACAATATATTCCATGCCGGCGTTAGCTGGTGGAAATCACGTTTTCTTTTGCGAAACACGGCCCAATCTCCTTTCATGTTGAAATGACGCTTATTTAGAATAGGGCGTTGTCTTTATTGAATCTCCGCACAATATAGTTGGATGTAATGACGAGAATGAAGCCGACGAACGATTGATACAAGCCTGCCGCTGTCGTCATGCCGATTTCACCCGTGACCTTCAAGCCTCTGTATACATACGTATCGATAACGTTGGTTACCGAATACAGCGCACCCGAGTCGCGCGGAACCTGGTAGAAGAGCCCGAAGTCGGCATAGAAAATCCGTCCGATCGCCAGCAGTGTCAGAATCGTCATAATCGGCGCGAGCATCGGAATCGTAATGCGGCGGATTTGCTGCCACTTGTTGGCGCCGTCGATCATAGCCGCTTCGTACAATGATTTGTCGATCCCCATGATGGCTGCCAAATAAACGACGCTGTTATAGCCAATGATCTTCCAGAAATTGATCAGCACCAGAATAAGCGGCCAGTACTTCGCCTCCGAATACCATTGAATCGATTCGAAGCCGAAAAAGTTCAAAATTTGATTCAGCATTCCGCGGTCCATGCTGAGGAATGTGAACGTGAAGTAACCGACGATGACCCAAGACAGGAAGTAAGGCATGAACATGCCGGTCTGATACAGCTTCGCCAGCCGCTTGTTCACGATTTCGGATAAAATAATGGCCATCGCAACCGCCAAAATAAGCCCGAAGATAATAAAGACAATATTGTACAGCAGTGTATTGCGCGTAATGATATACGCGTCCTCGGTCGCGAACAGAAACTTGAAGTTATCGAAGCCGACCCACTTGCTGTTGATAATGCTGTTCAAAAATCCGTCGCTGAACCGGTATTCCTTGAAAGCGATGACGGTCCCGAACATCGGCAGGTAGGAAAAGAAGAGAAACCAAACCGTAGCCGGCAATACGAAGAGCAGCATGGCTCTGTTCTTGATGACGTCTTTCAAAAATCGCCCGATCGCGTTCATAAGGTCCCTCCTAAAAAGTTTCTATCTATGCTAATCCTTCGATAAAGCCTGTGGTAAACTTGCACCCGGACTCTGCCGTGCAATATGGAAGCATACGCTTCACCTGTCATATGCTTCCCAAGGGAGTCACCGCAAGGCGAGAACTCGCTTCGGAAGCATACGCTTCACTTGCCTTTAATTAAGATCAGGCGAATGATGCCATTCGCCCGATCGGTTCATCTTATTACTTCGTTGCTTTCCAAGCGTCCACTTGCTTTTGAGCTTCCGCGATGATTTTGTCCAATCCAGCCGCTTTGAACTTCTCAATGGCCTTCGGCAGATACTGGTCCGGATCCACGCTTCCTGTCATCAGAGCCGACCATACTTCGGCTTTCACGTTCTGAACGGATGCCAGCTCTGTCGTTACCTTCGAGGTGTCGAAGTTGAAGCCCAGCAATGGTGCAGGCTTGCCGGAATCATTGAATTTCTTGAACTCTTCCCACTTGTTCTCCGGATCGCTCGGATTCAAGTAAGTCAGCATGACGTTACCGAGAGCGAATGTAGGCATATCGTAGTTCTTCGATTCAGGCAGGTTCTCCATGACGTTTTCACTAATCTTCTTGTAGTGCGTACCTTCGATGCCCGAGTCGATCATGTTGCGCAGTTTGACATCGGTATTGAGCAGGTTCAGGAATTTCATCGCTTCTTCAGGGTGTTTCGAGTTCGCCGAAATCGCCTGCATGGAGCCCATTACCGACCAGTTATAGATGGTTGGTTCATCAGCCGGCGTCGATACGACCGGATAACCGTAGCTTTGCGACCAAAGATTGTCAGCGAACGGCTGCGTTGAGGCGCGGTCCGCGAACCAAGTGCCGGCAGTTTGCAAATCTGATGTCGATGAGGTAGTAGCCGCTTCAGGCGACACGTAACCCGCTTGATAGTACTTGCGCATCGTCTTCAACGCCGCTTTCAATTCCGGCGATTCAAGAACGTTAACAACCTTCAGATCCGTCGATCCTAATTGAACCGCCATCGGAAGACCTTGAATGACGTAGTCGTACGGAATTAGCGGGCCATAATCTTTATTGATAGCAAATGGCGTAATATTCGGCTCGTTTTCTTTGATTACCTTGAGCAGCGGCTCCAGGCTTTCCAGCGAGTTCACATTCGTAATGTCCAGCTTGTACTTATCTAACAGATTCTTGTTGAAACGCCATACTTCTTGAGCAGGCAGTTCCTTGTTGGCCGGAATGCCGTAGTTATGGCCGTCGACCTTGGATCCTTCCAGGAAGGCAGGATCCAACACTTCCTTGATGCCTTGTCCATGCTTCTCAAGCAATTCGTCAAGCTGCATGAATGCGCCCTTGCGCGCATTCTGAACATAATCGAATGCCCACGACGATGTGAACAGGATGTCCATCGGCTCGCCGGATGCGGCGTTTACTTGCATTTTTTGCGTATAATCGCCGAAATCGAGCATTTTCATTTTGACCGTAACGCCGATCTTTTCTTTCGTATATTTGTTGACCTCTTCCATAACTTTGTCCGTATCCTTTTGAGGAGCGCCAATCGTATACCAGATCAGCTCTACAGGCTCTGCGCCGCCATTACCGCCGGAAGCATTGCTTCCTTTGTCGTTAGCCGCGTCGTTCTTCCCGCCTCCGCAGGCGCTCAGTACGAGCGTAAAGGCTAGCAGCAGCGACAGAACGGATAACATCTTTTTCTTTTGTCTCATGGTCCATCCTCCTTGATGTTTTACGAAGTCAAACCCGCCTCGTATGCGTGCTCTTAATCTTACTGAACCATCATTAAGGGCTATATTTAGATTACCTGAAGAAAACACTTACAAATAGACGAGGAACTAAAGCTATAAGGTACAAAATAAAGAAAAGAAACTGCTCCAATTGAAATTAGAGCAGCCCTTTATAATCCGTAGGAGAGACTCCCACATATTTTTTAAATTGCTTATTGAAATAACCGGATTCCCAATAACCCACCTGCCGCGATATTTCATGCACCTTAAGCCGCGAGTCCTTGAGCAGCTCCTTCGCCTTCTCGATCCGGTATTTATTGATGTATTCCGTGAACGTCTCATTCGTTTCCTTATTGAAGAGCTGACCCAGATAGACAGGATGGATATTATATTCCAGTCCCAAGGCCTTCAATGATAAGCTCTCTGCATAGTGGGCATGAATGTGATGAAGCACCTGCTGGATGACCGGACTTTTGACATCCCGGACCAAGGCGTCGATCGTCATGTCTGCCATTTCTTTGACGGCAGCAGCAAGCTCGTCGATCGTATTGGCGTTCATAACCCGCTCATAGCCCGCTTTAAACATATCGGACTGGTCGGTATGCCGGATCTCCTCCAGCTCCATCTTAAAGCGTACAATCAGCTCAAGCGTGATTTCACGCACTTCACTCGGCGAGACGGCATTCATGCTGCGAAAGCGCGCGTAGTCTTCGTCAATCCGCGTGAATAGCTGCTCCTTATCCTTGGTCACAATCCACTTGGCATATTCCGGCCAATCGATCATAAGGCGGGATATGGCCTCTCCTCTTCCGCTCGGCAAATGGCCATAGTCCATCAGTTCTTTTTCGGGAAAGAGAAAAAAGTATTCCTGAGCCCGCTTGGCGTTCGTATAACTGATCGCCGCGGTTTCCAAAGGCTCGATGCTGCCAATCGAGATTCGTACGGCGGACGGCGTCTGTAGTGCGCTCCTGGCCCGAAGCAGCTTCTCTTCCAGAATCGGCTTCTCTTGTTCCGGATCGTTCATCGTGCAGACCAGAATCAGCTCGCCCTCTACGTTATGAAGCGGAATAACCTCCGGCATGTCCGAGAAGAACCGTTCGACGGCTTCGGCGGCATCGGCTGCTTCCGGATCGGTTCGAACCAGCACCGCCATCATATACGGCTTGGATAAATCGATATTCAGCAGTTCCGCACGCTCGATCATGATGCCCGGAGAAATCTGCCAGGTTAACCACCGGTACAGGACGTTATCGCGGATAATGCGGTTGTCGAACTCAGCCAGTGCCCGCTGCATCTGCAGGGAATTCATCTTCCGCACGGTCCCTTTTAAGGTTTCCCTTAGCTCGTCGATATCAATCGGTTTGAGCAAATAATTTTCAACGCCGAGCGTAATGCCTTCCTTTACATATTTGAAATCGTTATAGCCGCTCAAAATGATGACCTTCAGCTCCGGTAGAAATTTGCGGGCTTCGCGGATCAGCTCGATGCCGTTCATCACCGGCATCGAAATATCGGTGATGAGAATGTCGACCGGCACGGCTTGCAGAGCTTCCACAGCCGCGCGCCCATTCTCGGCATGCCCCGTAATCGTCAGTCCAATATCCGCCCAATCGAGAATATCGTATAGACCCTCGATAATAAACGGCTCGTCATCGACAATAAAGACGTTATACATCGTCGGTTTCATCTCCTTCCGTGGAAGGAAACCAGACGGTAACCGTCGTCCCTTCTCCATCTGTGCTTTGAATATCGATGCCGGCATTACTGCCATACATCAATTTGATCCGTTCTTGAATGCTGCTTAGTCCAAATGATCCGCTCTCCGGATCGGGGTGAATAAAGCTTTTGCGGATGCTTTGGAGCTTTTCCTGCGTTATACCCGAGCCATTGTCCTGCACTTCGAGCCGAAGCATGCCGTCCTCCTCGGTGACGCGGATCGTCACCAAGTTATCCGACCACTCCGAACGGAGGCCATGCACAATATAATTCTCTATGATCGGCTGCAGCGACATGCGCATGATCCGCCGGTCTGCGAGAGCTTCATCCCATATTATTTCGTAAGCGAACTTGTCCTTATACCGGATCCGGAACAGCTCCAGATACAGCCTGCAAGCCTCAAGCTCGTCCTGCAAGGTGTAGACGGAGCGGACCCGGACGTAATTTTTGAACAGGGCGGACAAGCTGTAGATCATTTCCCCGACATCTCTGGCCCCTTGCGAGATCGCCCGCATCCGGATCACTTCCAGCGTATTATACAGAAAGTGCGGGTTGACTCTCGCTTGCAGCGCAGCCAGCTCCGTATGCTTCTGTTTGATCTCGGCCTTGTACACCCGGTCGATATAACGAACCAGATCATCGAGCATTTCATTGAAGCTGCGCGAAATTTGCCCCAGCTCATCTTCACGGTTATCGTGTATCCGGGCGGTCATTTCGCCTGACTTCACCTTGCGCATGAAACGAATGATGTTGTTCGTCCGCTTGGCCAAATTGACGACCAATATAGCGGGCAAAATGATAGCAGCCAGCATGCAGGCGGCGCTGATCAAGAGAATGGTTTGCTTGAGATTATGGTAAGAAGACTCGATTTTACTCTTTGGCGCAACGCCTACAACGATATAGCCCGCTTTGCTCTGCGTAAGCGTCGTGACGTAGGACTCTTCCTCCAGCATAGCCGTTTCGTTCAGCGATTGGATTTTTTCCGCATACGGATAACGGCCGCCGTAATAACGCCCCGATGAATCGAAGATAACCTGTCCATCCGTCGTCATAACCAGGATATAACCCTTGATCGGTTCATCGAATCTTTCAAGCGCTCTCATAATTCCTGCCGAATCAAAGTAGACGACGAGCTGGCCCATATTCTTTAGTGTCCTCATATCGGTAATGGGCGTCCGAATGGAATAAATTTCGGGATTGTTCTGTCCGATCGCCTTGCGAATCCATGGATTCGGCGCCGTTACGCTTCCCATCTCCATGGTCATCACGTCGGGAATATACGAGTGGGCGGCATTCGTTTCGATAAGCCGTGAAGACGAATCCTTCGTATATACGTACATATACTGCTTCTCTGCGCTGTACACCAGCATGTTCTGGATATCGGTATCCTGCTCCATTTTTCTCTGGAAATAATCCAATCCGTTGCTTAGGCTATTCTTGACATCGTCGGAGTAATATTTATCCAGCCGGAATTTGATATAATCCTCAAAGGAGTTTTTGAGCAGGTAGTACACGTTCTGCGATAAAGACGGATCTCGGTAAACATCCCTCACGATCGATTGAACCGATTCATATTTTTCGTTGATGAACGCATCCACGCTTTCCATCGATTGCTTCTGTTTAGCCAGCTCATTCCGGGTTATGGACTCCGCCATATTCTTGTATAGAAAATAGGACAGCGTCAAGATCGTCAGGACCGCAATGCATGCGAACAGCAGAAACAGTTTCATGAACATGTTGTTCTTATAATAGTGCCTGTATAACATCCGTAATTTCATAGCTGCTCCTCCGTAGGTTGCGATACGTCCATCCGAATTGTACCACAAGCGTGCTTCCTTACCACCTGTGATATAATACCTGTTAATGAATATAATGAAGCGACAAGAAGGAGCCGCCGAAATGACAAGAAGAGAAGCGGGACCCTATATATTGCAGATCGTCGGGTATAAGAAGCGCGGAAAAACAACGCTGGTGGCCGCTTTGACGAGACGCCTCAAAGCAGCCGGCTATTCCGTCGGCACGATCAAACATGATGCGCATGACTTTACGATGGATTCCCCGAATACCGATACCTGGAAACATCAGGAAGCCGGCGCCGATATCACCGCGATCAGTTCCTTGAGGCGCAGCGCCTTCATTCGAAGCCGGCCTCAAACGCTGGATGAGCTGCTCGGTTATATGGACGATATAGATATTGTACTCGTCGAAGGGTATAAATACGAGCGCCATCCTAAGCTTGTCCTTATTCGCTTCGAGGAAGACTGGCAGCTGCTTCAGGAGCTGGATTCTCTCCTAGCCGCGGTAGTCTGGCCTGAGATCAATCAAGCTGCCGTGCTTAATCGAACCGGCGATCAGGCACTTTCGGACAACAGCGATGTTCATGGGGATGAGGAGCTTCCTAATTATCTTATCGATGATATCGACGGGCTCGCCGATTTCGTTAACCATCGTCTGCATACACATCGAAAAGCCGCTCCGTTGAAGTCATAACGGAAGCGGCCTTGGGTCTATATAATCCCCTTCATCAAAATAAGGGGCGACGATTGCGCTATTCGGCGATCCCATGCTTGTGTGCGTAGATGGCAGCCTGCGTACGGTCATCTACGCCAAGCTTCGCAAAAATATTCGTCACATGAAACTTGACGGTTTTAATGCCGATGAATAATTCTTCCGCAATTTCCTGGTTGGACAGGCCTCGCGCGACCAGCATAAGCACATCCATCTCCCGCTCCGTCAACTGCTCATGAGGCGCGGCCTTGCGCTCCGTCTTCGGCTGACGGAAACGGTTCATCATCTTCATGGCGACCTGCGATTCCAATACCGATTGTCCGCGTGCCGCCGCCCGGATCGCATCGGCGATTTCCGACGCACGGGATGTTTTGAGCAGATAGCTGAATGCGCCGGCTTCGATGACCGGATACATCTTGCTGTCGTCCAGGTAACTGGTCAGTACGATCACCTTGCAATCCGGATACAGCTCAAGGAGCTTCTTCGTCGTTTCGACGCCGTCCATCCCTTCCATCACCAAGTCCATCAGAACCACATCCGGTTTATAGGCATTGGCAAGCCGGATGCCCTCCATCCCGTTGCTCGCTTCTCCAACGACCTCGATGCCATCTTCCGTATTTAACACTGCGGCTAATCCGATCCGAACCATCTCATGATCATCTACCAGCAATACTTTAATAGGTTGTTCGATTGTTTCCATCAGATCCATTGCCTCCATTCGTACCGGAGTCCCTCCCTTCATGGCTTACTAAAGGTATCCATATATCAATGATAACACCTTGACCGGGGGATGTAATCAATTTCATTGTACCACCCAGCACATTCACGCGCTCATCCATCGTAAGCAATCCATATGAGGTTTGTTTCTTGGCTTCCAAGTCAAAGCCGACGCCATTATCCCGAATCGTAAGCCGTGCATCGTTTCCGTGACGCTGAAAATAAATATCCAAACGGTCAGCCTTGGAATGCCGCAGCGAATTGGACAAAGCCTCTTGAACGATGCGGAACAGATGATCCTCCGCTTCCGTGGCGATCTTGACGGAATCATCCACTTCAAGCGATATATCCATCGGTACCTTCTGTTTCAATTCGTCCACCAGGCTGCGCAATGCTTGAGCTAAGTTTTTCCCGTCCAAATGCACCGGCCGCAAATGCAGCAGCAGCGCCCGCATCTCGGACTGCGCTACCGAAGCCATCTCTTCGATGAGATGCACCTGACGCTTCGCCC
This sequence comes from Paenibacillus spongiae, assembly GCF_024734895.1. NCBI lineage: Bacteria > Bacillati > Bacillota > Bacilli > Caryophanales > Paenibacillaceae > Paenibacillus > Paenibacillus spongiae. Next base: position 1,299,450 of record NZ_CP091430.1, on the reverse strand, counting down.
GCTCCCAATCCTTCTCCAGCGTGCGGCTAACGGCTGTCGCGGTCATCGAGATGGCAAATAGCTGCTGGCTTACCGCATCATGCAGCTCGCGCGCAAGCCGCTGCCGCTCCTCGATCACGGCGGAGAACCGGACCTGCTCCGTGCGGACATCGTCTTCCACCTTATCGCCCTCAAGCTCAAGCTCCCCTTCGGCGGGCGGCAGCGTGACGCGCTTGTTCCGCCGCTGCTGTTCAGTGAGCCGCTTAATTGCGGCACGCAGCTTAATCCCCTGCAAATAACTATATGCAGCCGCTACCACCAGTGCCCCGGCAATAACAGTGAGTCCGAACGCAGCCGCTTTACTCTGCAGGGCAAAAAGCTTAAAGTAGCCTGTCCCCTGCATGACCAGCACGATCAGTCCGAGTATGACGAGCATCCAGATGACCGTTTCTACCGCATTGCCCCGTTTGGTTTGCTCGCGCTGTGGACCGCCCTGTCCGGACGGGTAACTCGGCAGAGGGGGCAAAGAGTCATCGCCGCGCTTATCGGCTTGCGCTGAAGGCGGCTTCTTGTCCGTTCCAGAAGCCTCTTCGGGCATCGATAGGTTGGCCTCTTCTCCCGAAGCCCGCTCCGAAGACGATCCATATGACATTATTGCACACCCCTCTCATCTGTGTATGTATGTCTACAAACAGCCAGAGGCAGGCGTTAGAAACGCCTGCTGGCTTTCGTGCACGTATTCGTTTGGCGAAAGGCCGCCTCGGCCTTTTGCTGGACCGTTTCGTTTCTTGTTACTCTGCTGCTGGAGGGTTCAGCTTTGCCTTCAAAGCTTGCAGTTGCTCTTCCACTTGCAGCTGCTTCGATGGGTCAACCGATCCGATCGAGGCTGGCTTGTTATAGGATGTGTAAGGAGTACGCATGACATCCGCTTCAGCTTCCAACTGCATGATCTTCTCTTCCATCCGGCCGAAGCCTCGCGAAGCCTTGCCGCTCTCGATGGAATGAACCGAGGTTACCTGCGCCATCTGCTTCTTCGCTTTGGCCATCTGGGCGCGAGCAGCCAGATCGTTGCGCTTGTTGCGCAGCTGGTAGAACTCGTCCTTCATCCCGTGCAGCTGCTGCATCAGCTCTTCAGCTTGCGCTTGTGCTTGACTGTGAAGCTCCGTATACTCCGCAACCTTCTGGTCGAAGTAAATCTTCTCTTCAAGCAGCTTGCGGGCAAGCTCTTCTTGACCGGAACGGATCGCCGTTTCCGCTTTCGCTTCGCGATCGGCGGCGCTGCGAACCGTCTCTTCCAGTCGCTGCTTCATCCGGCGCTCGTTGGCCATTTGCTTGGCAACCGTTACTTCCGCGGTATGAATTTCGCCCTCCATATCGCGAAGATATTGGTTCAGCATTACCACCGGATCTTCCATCTTATCGAGCATTTCATGCACAGAAGCTTTCGTCATATCTTTCATTCGTTTGAAAATATTCATAGTTAAACGTCTCCCTTCTCAAGCTTAGATAGTTTCGCACGAAGTTCTTCAATTTCCTTGCGCAGTGCCTTCTTCTCCAGATCATCCATCATCGAATCCAGGTTCGAAGCCGATTGCCCATGAGCCTGGCCCTGTCCTTGCGCGTTCTGCCAGTTGGTAAAGCTTCCCGTAGGACCCGGCTGCGGCGGCGTATTGGTGTAAGGACCACCATACCCTTGCCCGCCATGAGGAGGCGTTCCAAATCCTCCGTTATAACCGCCGTTATTGTATCCGCCATATCCGCCCGGTCCAAAACCGTTATAAGTCGGCGGTTCCTTCGGTACGACAAGTCCGGCCAAGATATAGACAAGAATCATAGCTCCGCTAGTGAAGACGGTCAAGACGATCAGAAGAATCCGCAGCAGCGTCGCGTCGACATTCAGCATTTCTGCGACGCCGCCGCAGAGGCCAAACAATTTCTTGTCGCGGCGCGACCGATACAGTTTCTTCATGGCGTTTTCCATCCTTCCTGTTGAAGTTTACGTTTGAGCTGTTCCATTTCGCGTTCAATCGCCGATTGTACGGTTGCTCCCGCTTCGGCTAGAAATTCTTGACCGCTGCGGCGAATGTCTCTTAAGCTCTTCGCTTCGAGCTCCATATCGCTGATCCGGTCTTCCAGGCGGCGGAACATTCCCGCCGGCTGATTGGCTTCCGTGCCGATGCCGTTATTCGCATATCTGGCGTTCATGCGCTGCTGCAGCCGGAGCGACTCCATACGGGCCGCATAGTATTCACGCTTATCGTAAACCGCTTGATACTCGCTGCGCAGTTCGCGCAGATGCTCTTCGAGTTCAACGACGTTTTGCCGCGTTTGTTCATAGAGATCGCGATATTGCGCTGACCTCTCCTCGCTGGCTGCCTTTTCGTGCAGGGCGATTCGCGCCATATGCTCTTCACCGGCTTTGAGTGCCGTCATTGCTTGCTGCTCCCGCTTTTCTTTCAACTGCTCAGCCTGCAGCCATTGCGACTTTAAATTATTACCATGGGCGGAGTACTGCTGATACAGGCGCTCAGCTCCGATTATATCTTCTCTCGTTGACCATAAGAATTGATCGATCAGCTTCACGGGATCTTCCGCTTTTTCCAGCCGCTCGTTTAACGTTGCGACCGTAATATCGCGGACCCGACGAATAATACTCATGGCATATCCTCCTTCACCTAATCTGCTTACCTATGTGTATATTAGACACGCTTCTCGCGTTTGAACATGGATACTCCCCATACGATCACGCCGATCGCAACCAGCAGCGTTATAATTCCAGCCACCTTCGGGAGAAGCATAAACGCGCCAATTACAATCATAATGCCGCCAATTACCTTGCTGTTGTTCTTCAGCCCAACCACACCGAGACCGATGAGGATGAAGGGCATCAACAATCCGATGATCCAGCCGAAGCTGACTCCCAGGAATTTCAACACCATCAAACCGCCTAGAACGACTAGCAATGCACCAAGAGCCGATTTACCGTTCATAGTTAAGTCACCGCCTTTCCGTTTCTTCTTCATATCCGTTTGCCGAACCTGCCGTGCTGCAAGTTGTTGATCTCTTGCTTATGTACTTATTGTAGGTCTTTTCAGCGGCTTTCAAAACGGACCCGCGACGGTTTTGGCACCTAGACCTCGGTCTAGTATGCGGCCCACCCCCGGACTGACGGCGGTTTTCCCGTGTTTTTGCCCCCTTTCCGCAAACCATTGAAGGCCCCCTCTTGATAGAGGAGACCTTCGTTATGGATTATGGCTCACCTTAGTCCGAACCTTATTGTGCGCATGACCGCAGACATAATGGAAATCATATTAACGCGAGCGGAAGTGAAATCCACCTTATGATAGCTTGATCAGCTGACCGCCGTCGACGACCAGACAATGACCGGTGATATACCTGGATTCGTCACAAGCCAGAAACAGCGCGGCGTCTGCAATTTCCTCCGGTTGCCCGACCCGTCCCATCGGAATCGTCTTCAAATAAGCTTCAATGGCTTCGGGCTGATCGATGAGCGGTTGGGTCAAGCGCGTTGCGATAAAGCCGGGGCAGAGCGAATTGACCCGGATCCCGTAACGGGCCAGCTCCACGGCCATCGACATCGCGAGGAGGTTCATTCCTCCCTTGCTCGAATTGTAATGGGCCTGATCCGCCTCTCCGGCAAGTCCATTGACGCTCGACATATGAACGAACGTTCCGCCGGTGCCCGCTTTGACCATCTCTTGAGCGGCACGCTGCGATACGAGGAAGGTGCCTTTCAAATTGATGGCCATATGCCGCTCCCATTCCTCTTCCGTAATCTCCAGGAATGGTGCCGGACTGCAGATGCCTGCATTATTGACAACGATATCGATTCTGCCATACTCGGCGATGACCTTATCGATCATTTGATCAACCTGCTGCTTATATTGTACATCAACATTCATCGTTTGAATATGCCCGCCTTGCCCCGCAATACTGGCCTTCGCTTCGTCCAGCGCCTGCTGCCCGCGTCCGGAAATGATAACGGTCGCCCCTTCACGGGCAAACCGGTCCGCGACGGCCAGCCCGATACCTAACGAGCCCCCGGTAATCAACGCCACTTTATCCTTCAGCCGCATACTTATGAACCTCCTGTAGATACGCTAATGATCGATAATGACCGTACAAAGGCTGCGTCCGTACTCCATATGGAATTTCGATTCGTTAGAAGCAGCTATCGCACCTTGTCGGCTCCTTGATTAAACGGTGGCATCGAGAGGATATATCGGTCTTCTCACCTTCTCGTAGGCGAAGTCCGTTATGCTCGAACCGGTACAGCCCGGCGAATCGACGGGAATAATCCGTTTGCAGATCGAGCCGAACGATGTCCGCCAAGCAATCGCCGCTTTGACGACGATCACATGATAGGTCTCGGCTCTAATGCCAAGCGATACGACATGGCCCGGATCCCAAGGAGCCGTCCGCTTCTCGGTCAGCACGACGGTCAGATGGCCCGCTTCGACGACGGCCGTCAATCCCATATCCGCGCGCTGGCCTGTCATATAAGCGCCCATATGCGTATATTTCCCGTCAGATAAGAGTCTGATCTTACCGCTGACGAACACGGGGTCACCATGCAGCCTATCCGATTTGCCGCCTATTGGCGCGGCGAACTGCGCGCCTACGCCTAATTCGTGCGCCAGGGCGGCCGCTTCCTCGTCGCGTATGACAATAAGGCTCTTCTTCGGTGCATGGATCAAGCGCTTCAACACATGCGTAGCATCGGCCGGACTGCCGCCGCCCACATTGTCGGACCCTTCCACCAGGATAACGGGGCCCTCCTCTTCGGCGAACGCAAGACGTACCGCTTTGGCTGGCTGAATATCATTCAGCACCAGACGCTCCCGCCGCTCCCAAGCGGCCGCACGGAGCGCTTCCGCATAATTGCCCGCGAGTTCCCGGTCTCCGTCCGTCGTCACAATGAACGCTATTCCGGCATCGGGCACATCGCTGTATGGAAATCCGCCAATAACGGTGACATTCAATACGCGGGCATCCTGTTCAATTGCGAATGCCAGATCCATCAGCTCCCGGAACGGCCCTTCCGTCTCGGTCACCATTACCTGCGGTACGACCAGCATCCTTGGATGCGCCAACGCCCGTACCGGATTGATTTCCTTGCGGATCGTCCGGATCAAGAGCCCGACCGCTTCAACGGCCCGTTCATACATGTCCACATGCGGGTAAGTATCGTAACCTACGATCACATCGGCATATTCGACCATTTCGGCGCTTACATTCGCGTGCAGGTCAAGCGTCATCGCAATCGGCTTAGACGGTCCGACCGCGCTTCGGACACGCCGCAGGATCTCTCCCTCCATATCGGGGTAACCTTCGGCCACCATCGCACCATGCAGGATCAGCACGATGCCGTCCGCCGCAGGATCCAAAGAAGCGACAAGCGCGTCCATCATGAATTCCGCCGCTTCAGCCGTTACTATTCCGCTTGGTGTCGCAGCCGTATACACCCCGCATGCGAGCTCCGCTCCAGAATCGCGTACCGCATGGATAACCCCGCCCATTGACGTTCGTGTGTGCTCATAGTAATTATGAAAGATTTCACGATCCGAAGCCCATTCCTTATCGCGAAAGTCATCCGTGCCTGTCGTCCCGGGCGCGAAGGAATTCGTCTCATGCAGAATGCCGGCTACCGCTATTCTCATCTTTTTCCCGCTCTCCATCGCCTTCATCCCTTCGCATCTTCAATGCCGCACCAATCCACGATAATTTCCGCATACCAGCGGATGAGCTGCTCATAGCCCTTCAGATCCAGAAACTCATCGGCTGTATGCGCATTCCCGCCGCTCGGTCCAAGTATCAATGCCGGCGTATCGCTGTACAGATTAAACATGAAACCATCGCATGCGAAAGGCGACCCTTGCGGGGGAGCAAGCGGCCGCTCGAGTACATTCGCGCCGCCATTCATAACCGCATGCAAGAACGACTTTCCCTTCTCATCCAGCTTCATCTCGCTGGCGCTCAAGTAGCGGATGAGCGGACGGATTTGCGGCGGACATTGCTTCAGCCGCGGGTAGCGGCTCTCGTGCGCTGCGAGGTACTCGTGCAGCTCCTCCATGATGCTTTCGCCCGTCATGCCGGGGTAGCCTTCGATCCAGAAGTTCAGCTCGCCCGAAGCCGGCGTCTTCTCCTGAATCTCCCTCGTGTGGTCGCCGGAATAGATCGTAAGAAGCGAAGCTTCGGCAAGCCTCCGTCCCTTCCACCAGTGCGGTGCTTCAAGCTTCTCTTTACGCTCGTTATTAAAGGCAAGCAGCATGTTAGCAAATTCAACCGTCGCTTCCAGCGCGCTGACCAGCTCTTCGCCGGCGAAGCCGATTCCGCTCTTGCCTTCGAAGGTCGCCTTCCAAATTCCGCCGCCGAGATGAGCCGGATACAGGACCAAGTTGGAAGGCTCCGGGATAATCGCCATATCGGCGTGAGGCCCGTGCAGCCGTCCGGCTAACGTTCCGTTTGCGCCGCCGTGCTCCTCATCGACGACGCTTTCCACGTAGACGTCGCCTTTCACGGCAACGCCCAGCTCCTTGAGGCATTTGACGGCCATCAAGGCCGCCGCCATTCCGCCTTTCATATCATAGGAGCCGCGCCCATACAGCTTGCCGTCTTCTACCGCTCCCGAGAATGGCGGATGCGTCCAGGTTTCCGTACCTTCGTACACGACGTCTGCATGCCCCGAGAACATAAGCGATTTTCCCGCACCGCCGAAGAATCGTCCGACAACGTTCGGCCTGCCTTCATAATTGCGCGTATTCATGTAGGCCGGATGCTCGGTCAGCCCCGCTACCTCGCTCAGCTCGTAACTCTCCACCTCCGCGCCTTCGCCAGCCATCCACTCCGCAAAAAAACGTTGATACTCCGCTTCGTTCCCGTCAGGCGGATGATTCACGCTGGGGATGCGCACCAGCTGCGAAACAAGCTGCTCCGCTTCCTCCCGATGATCGGCCACCCATCGCTTGATCATGCCGGTCAGCTTCTCTCGATCCATGCTTCCCTTCCTCCCAGCCTCAGCGTATTTAGTTGCCTCTTACCGACTTGCTGTAAGCTACGACGTCGATCTCGACTAAATACGCGCCAAGGTCGCACGGTACGCTCGTTCTCGCGGGGAACGGCTCGTTGAACGATTCCCGGTATGCGGCGTTATAGCCCGGGAAGCTGTCCGCACGTACGTATGCGTTCACCTTGACAACATGGTCAAGCGTCAATCCTTCCGCTTTCAAAATAATCGCGATGTTTCGCAGACACTGCTTCGTCTGTTCTTCAATGGATTCCCCTACGACTTGCCCGGTGGACGGATCGACGCCTACTTGACCGGACACATATACGAAATCCCCCGAACGGATTGCATGAGAGAACGGAAGCGGAAATTGCGGCGCTTGATCGACTTGGATTGCTTTAGACATGGAAGATCCTCACCCTTCAAATAAGATTAAAATAATTTTCATCGGCAACGGTACAACACTCGCTCATTAACGGATTTGTCCTCTGGCATCGACGGTAATCATACGCTCCGCCCGATCTCCGCGCACGCCCTGCAGACGGTCATGCAGGTTCGTCACGGCGCAGCAGTGGTTGGGAAGCAGCATGATCCGGTCTCCCACTTGGAAAGCGAGATTGTCCGGTATGCGGACATTCGCATGCTCCTCGCTCAGCCGCTCGGCATATACCTCCCGATTGTCTTTCATGATGCCGAAGCCGGGCCAATGAGAGCTTGCGTCGCCCGACAATGTCTTGGAGCCGGCATCGATAATGATCGTTCCCTTCCGAGGGGCGCTCACCACCGTCGTAAGCACATGCATCGCACATTCTTCCGGCGTAATGACACCGATGGCCAGCTGGCTTATATCGCCGAATACATAGGCGCCCGGCCGAATCTCGGTCACGCCCTCCAGCTCCCCGATAAACTTGGAAGTCGGCGTGGAGCCAACGCTAATTTCGCGGATTTCGATGCCGGCGTCAGCCAGGAGACGTTTGGTCAGAAGAAGTCCCTCTGCTTCCTGTTTGGCGGCCGCTCTTAAGCCTTCCACCGTTTTCACGCCGTAAGCGTAACCGCCGTGCGTCATCAGGCCGATCACTTCCACGCCGGGCAGCTTGGCAATATTCTTCACCAGCTCGGCGCTCTCTTCCCCCGGCTCCTGACCGCATCGGTTCAAGCCGGTATTGACGTCTACATAGATTTCGATCCGCTTGTTCAACGACTGACCAAGCTCCGACAGTCCCTCGGCGCAGGGCAAATTATCGATACCGACGATAATGCGGGCGCGTTCCAACAGCTTCGCGAGACGGGCCAGCTTAGCCCGCCCCACGATCGGGTAGGCGACAAGAAGATCGTCGATGCCCGCATCGACAAGCACCTCCGCTTCGCCCAGCTTCGCCACCGTCAAGCCGCAGGCGCCGTATCGGAACTGCTCCTTGGCGATCCAAACGCTCTTATGTGTTTTGAAATGCGGGCGCAGCTTTACGTTCGCATCCCGCGCCAACCCTGCGGTTTTTTGCAAATTGCGGTCCAGCACGTCCAGATCGATGATGATAACAGGTGTGTCCAGCTCTGTATAAGCTGTCGAATGCAGCTCTCCCATGCCAATCCCTTCTCCCCTTGTGAAGTAAGTATGATCATTATCATTACAGCCTAAATAAACGGACGAACCTTATAGCATGATTTCCTTGCCCGTTGCGGCAGATTGTACGATCGCGTTAGCCACTTCAATGCCATGTACGGCATCCTGGAACGACGTGTACACAGGATCCGCTCCCCTGCCGATACATTCGCATAGATAATGGAGCTGATCCCGCAGTGCTCCGGCCGCGCTCCCGTTCATCACGCGATGGATGTTTATATCCGGTGTCAGTCTCCCGTTCCGGTCCCAAAGCTCGAGCCCGCTACCCCGGTTGTCGAATTGAGCCGTTCCTTCCGTGCCAATGACCTCAACGGAATCGTTCATGACGATTCCGGCTTGATCGGGCGTCATCCAATTGCTGTTAAAGCATGCGGCCGCCCCGCTCTCAAATTGAAGAAGCGCCCACAGAATATCGGGGGAATCCGCCCCCGTAACCCAATTGCCGACGGCTTTGACGGATTTCACCCGGCTGGATGCGTACCAGATCGCCAGGTCCAGGTCATGCACCGTCGATAGATATGCGGTATGAGTGCGGTTATAAATCTCGAACATGCCCTTGGTCCGGGCTCTCTTGAAATACATACTTTTCGGCTTGCCGATTTTTCCGGATTGAATGCCCTGGTAAATCTCCGCATATCGGGGATCGAACCGGAGCAAGTGCCCGGGCACGACATGCCGTTGATGCCGGTCAGCCGCTTCCAGCATCGCCTTGGCTTCCTGCAGCTTCGTCGATACCGGCTTTTCCACAAGTACATGCATACCGGACCGCAGAGCTTCGAGGGTTGATGCCAAGTGATTCTCTTCAAAGGTGACAACGCTTACTAAATCGATATCGCGCCGCTGCAGCAGTTCCATGCTATCGGTGTATCGGCCTTCGATTCCGAAGCGTTCTCCTACTTGCATCAACTGCTGCGGTCTCGTATCGCATATGGCCACAACGTCAACGCCGGGAATGGAGCGATAAGCTTCCACATGGCATTCTCCCCAACTGCCCAGACCGATCACGGCAACCTTCACTTTCGTCACTTCCGGTCACCTCCCTATCCTTTCTTAAGAGCGGCTAAGAACGGCAATCAAGCTGTCGATATCGTTGGAATCGTTGAAAAGATGAACCGATGCCCGTATGCGGCCGTCCCCCCCCCACAAGTAAATATTATGCTCCTGCAGCAGTCTGTTCGCCGTTTCTTCGCCATTCTCACATACAAAGCTAATGTTGCCCGCCCGATTCTTCTCTTCGACAGGCGTCATGACACTGCGACCGGACTCCAGCAGCCGTTCAATCAAATAGCCGCCCAGCTGCACAATATGCCGCTCGACCTGATCTATTCCCGTTTTCAGCAGCAAACCCGTCGAATACTCCATCGTATAAATGGCCGCATAATTGGGATAACCAAGCTCAAACCTGCGGGCGTCCGGATAATATTCGAAGGAGCTGAAGCGCTCCGGATAGAACAGCTCCGTCACACCGCGCCAGCCGGCAGATCCCGGTAATAATCGTTCGGTACGTGCCGGATTAAGCGCGAGCAGCCCCAGCCCATGAATCGACATGAGCCATTTATAGGAGCTGCACACGACGATATCCGCAGCCTGCAGATCCACCGGCACAGCGCCAAGCGACTGCGTGACATCCAGCAAAAGCAGCGCATTCGTTCGCAGCAGTCTTCTATGCAGTTCTTGATAGTCCAGGCGGGCACCGCTTACAAAGCTAACATGGCTGGCCATCACCAGCTTCGTGCGCTCGTCGACCATAGCCATCATATCGTCAACGGAAACTGTCCAGTCGGTATGCTCCACCAGTCGTACCTCAACACCATGCTCCCTCAGCAGCAGATATGGGAGCACGCCGGATGGAAACTCAAGCGTATTGATGATGACATTATCGCCAGCTTGCAGGCGCAGTGCCTGCACAATCAACGTAATCGCTTCAGAGGCATTCGATACGAGAGCGACATCCTTCGCGCTGCCATTAATAAGCCGGGCGATATTCTCCCTTAGCGATTGCTCAACCTCGCTGTTTCTTTCACGGCCTAGAGGCCCGCCCTCGCGATTTCGCATATATTCTTGGAGCGCTTCGACTGCACCGGCCAGAGGGGGCGTCTCTGCACCGTTATACAGCCATGTGCAGCTATCCAATCCATGAAAGGCTTGCTTGGGCAGTAATGACTCGATAATCAGATTAATCCCTTCTTCCGTCTTCCATAATATGCAGCGCTTACATAATCAATAGGCGCAATGAGTTTAAAACATCTTTTTACATGCAGCCGCCATTATTGACCGTCCCCGCCCGGAGTCATTGCGATTTCAGAGCCGCTTAAGTCGTCCCTTGTCATTGCTCAGTCATCACCGCGGCAGATGAAAGCTAAGAGCCAATTGATAATAAAATTGTGCAGCCCTCTCGACCTCATGCACCGATACCCATTCCTCCTTGGAATGGGCCTGGGCGATCGATCCCGGACCATAGACAATCGTAGGGATGCCTTTACGCTGCAGCTTGCTTGCATCGCTTCCATACGTGACGCCCAGTAAATCAGTCCGAAGCTCCAGCGCCTGTGCCACCTTCTGTGCATGTGCAACGATCTCTGAATCCTGCGGCGTCTCCAGCGCCCAATCCAGCAGCAGCTCCCGGAACGAAATATTCACGTGCAAGCCTTCCGAATCGATATATTCTTGCAGCCTCCGTTCAAAATCTGCAATCGCATCCTCCGGCAGTTCGCCGGGAATGATGCGCCGGTCCAATTCAATAGAGCAGTGTTCCGGTACGATATTGACCTGCGTACCTCCGGCAATCGTGCCCGCCACAATCGTAGGCGAACCGCATAAGGGGTGACGTTGCTTAGCTAACTCCGGCTCCATCACATGCTTGATAAACTGGAGAACGTGCACCATCTGATACACCGCACTGTCGCCCTCCTCGGGCATAGAGCTGTGTGCGGCTTTACCCAATGTCTCTACTGCAAATCTGGCGCAGCCCTTATGCGCCACTACGATTCCCAGCTCGGTCGGTTCGCCGACAACTGCGCCGGCTACAGGCATGTTTCGATCCATAAATACGCGCAGCCCCCGGTATTCATGCTCTTCGTCGACAGCTGCGCAGAGAACAATGTCCGACATTAACCGTTCCGGGTGCTTGGCACATTCCTCGATTGCCCAGATCATACCGGCTAACGAGCCCTTTGCATCGCAGGCGCCGCGGGCATAGAGACGATCCCCCCGGTAGATGGGCGTTACCGCATCCGCCATCGAGCCGATGGAGACCGTGTCCATATGCGTTTCGAACAGGAGAGTAGACTCCGGATGCCCGGTCCTTAATTCGATAAGAAGATTATCCCTGCCGGGAAATACTGGCTGCCTTGTAACCCGCACATTCGTTCCCTGAAAGCGCCGCTCGATATAATCGGCAACCTCGCCCTCCCCGCATGCTCCATTTCCGTAATGCGGATTGACGCTTTGAATAGAGACAAGATCCTCCAAAATTTTCAGCGCGGGATGCTTGCCGTCTTGTTCGGTCATTGACATTCCTCCATCATTCGAAAAAATAATTCAGAATTATTCCCGGCCCAGTAACTACAGTCGGATTGCCTTATCGAAATCAAATTCCATTATATAATATAGATATTTATTAAATTATATATAATTAATGATTATGCGTCAATAAAAACCACTTTTCTGATCGTGCTGTACCGGCAGTCAGTCTCGCCCATCCATCTAAAAAAGAGCTGTCCTTCAAGTAGATGCTCTACTATGGGACAGCTCTTCTTATATAGCGGTAAAATTCATTAAATCCATTCATTCTGGGCAAGGTCCGTGCGGTCAAACATACCAATATCGACGAATTCCCGATAAGAACGATGGATATGCTCCCTCATCACCTGCTCGGCCCGGTCCGGATCTCCTTGTTTCAGCGCATCGATCAGCTCCCAATGCTCCGAAACCTCTCTCTCCTTGCTGAATTTCTTGCCGACAATTCGATTGACCAGCTGAATACGGAAGGAAATGTATTCAAACATGTTTAGCAGCACCGAATGTTTGGACAATTTAAAGATGTAGTGGTGAATATATCCCGAATCCTGCTGTAAGGACGGAATGGAGTCATCCAGCAGCTTCTTCTTCATTTCTTCATAAAACTGCTCCAAATGCCGAATGTCATTAATAGAAGCATTCTGAACCGCAAGCCGGATCGCCATCCCTTCCAAGACGGCGCGGTACGAATAGATTTCAAAAATATCCGCCGCGCTGAATGTTCGCACAAGCGGTCCTTTATTAGGAACAATGGTAACGACACCTTCGCCGGCCAGCTGGCGGATCGCTTCGCGGATCGGAGTCTGGCTGATTTCAAGCTCCCGTGCCAGCCGCGTCTCTACAATTCTATCCCCAGGATTCAGCTCGCCTGCAATAATCTTTTGTTTAATAAGCGATACGATTGTCGTACTTAAGCTGTGCTTATCTGCAGTCTTTACATCTATGGAGCTAAGCATGGTCATTCACCCTTATTTTGTAGTCAAATTCCGATTTTTATATATAATTAAATTTTATTATATATAGAAATACATGTAAGTGTCAACATCGCCTCGCTTCCTTTTTCCTTTTATACAGTTATGCTAACATGAAGATAACTAAACAAAATAATATATAAAAAATGATTTGCTTAGGTTTTTCATATATGGAAGAGGAGTGTATGCGACGTTGGACATCAGGCAACTGCGATATTTTATTGCGATCGTGGAGGAAAGAAACATTTCGGCAGCTGCAAAAAGACTTCATCTCTCTCAACCGCCATTAAGCCAACAATTGAAAGCAATGGAAGAGGAACTCGATACAGCATTAGTGGAAAGAAGCGGAAGGTATTTTGAAGTAACTGAGGCAGGAAAAGCTTTATATCGATATGCTTTGCAAATGGATCGGTTAATGGAAGAGGCCAGAATGGAAGTGAAGGAAGTTGGTAACGGGGTGAACGGTAGACTTACGATAGGCGTAAATACGTTTTCGTTTGCAGAGCTGCCCGAAGTTCTTCATCATTTTCAAAGGCAATACCCTAAGGTGACCTATAAAATTCAGCAAAATGAGTCCGCCCGTCTTTGTCAATTAGTGAAAGACCGGGCAGTCGAACTGGCGATTATTCGACTGCCCCTTGTGCTGGATGACTTCACTGTGCTTCACCTGTATACCGAACCGTTCTACTTCATTACGTCCAACAAACAGCATCCGCTCAATTATGAAGTATCGCTTGCGGATATTCAAAACCAACGGCTTCTATTGCCAAGCACTCCGGGATTAGGCGTGCATTATTTGATTCTGGAAGCATTTTCTCGATTCCATCTGCATCCCAACATTATTGGCGAATGTTCCGACATTTCGCTATTGATGGATTTAATCTCCACCGATTTTTGCGCATCAATCGTTCCGGAAACACTGCTTAAACGATACAAAGGATTTGCGATACACGCATACAAAATATCTCATCCAACTGAGATGTCTGCTCCGGTTGGATTAATATGGCTGAAGGATCACCGCTTATCCCAGGCGGCTCAAAATTTTGTTGATTTATTGCATAAGGAAGCACTGTAGTTGCAATACCATCATGCCTGCATAATGGCGTGGTATGAATAATCCTCTAAAAAGCTGCGGATGACGATTTTCTTTTCAATCCCCTCATCGCCACAAAGCCGCTCACAAGCAGCACGAATGCACCGAACGTATAGGGCAAGCCGATATGGATATCGTATAGAATACCTGCCAGCATCGGTCCGAATATCGTGCCGAGGCTCGTATAGGCATTATTCATCCCTGCTACGAATCCTTGTTCCTCTCCAGCTTCCTTGGACAGCAGGGTATTAATCGTTGGACGCAATATATTACCGAACGTAAAGAAAAGCATCGTTACAAACATGACATAATAGAAATTTCCCGAGAATAGCAAGAACACCAGCGATACAGCCGATAACAAAAGCATTGCGCCAACAATCCGTTTCTCCCCGAATCGTTGCGTGATCCGATTGGTCAGCACAATTTGGTTAAACGTGCCGATTAACGAACATATGGTAAGCAAAATGGCGATTTCACGCGTAGTGAATCCGTAGCTCTGTACGACGAAGAGTGGAAAAATCGCTTCAAAATGCGTAAGACCGAACGTGAGCGCGAAAACAATAAGCAGCAGGATGAAATAGCGAGATTGAACGGAAAGCGCGATTTGACGAAAAATATTATCCTTCTTCTCCAACGCTTGCTGACGCAACTGGCGTACTTCCAGTGACAGCGATTCAGGCAGCATCCACAGGCTGCAGATCATAGCCAGTATCCCGACCAATGCGGATGCATAGAACGGCGCCTTGATGCCCAGCTCTGCAAGCAATCCCCCGGCACCCGGCCCGATAATGAAGCCCGATGTCATCGACGCCCCTAACCAGGACATAGCTTTACTTCGCTGATCATCCGTTGTTATATCGGCTACATAGGCGATAATGGCTGGAATCAAGGCGGCTGAGCCCATTCCGCTGATTAACCGCGAGACGAATAATAACGTTAAGTCGCCTGCTAATGCCGCCATTAAATTGGAGAGCGCGAACAAGAACAAACCAATGATAAACATCGGTTTACGGCCGTATCGATCTGACCAATTACCTGCAAGGGGCGAGAATAGAAACTGTGTCAGACCGAAGCAGGATACCAAATATCCCGCCGCTTGACCGCCTGCCTCATATTCCTTGAGAAGCTCGGGCAATATCGGAATGACAAGACCCATGCTTAGATTTGCGAGAAACATGTTCAGCAGCAATAATGGAAACGCTGACTTGGATAGCATCTATGATCTCCTCTTAGACAAGATAATGAGAAATAGGAAACCACATCTCTATCTCCTATTTACTGTATCTTGTCTATGTTAGCATGTGTCCGTCCCCGTGAAAAATATGAAAATCATTGATGATTTGAATTTTTTTAATATACATGATGGTTATTCCTGTATGAATCTAACTGTGCTATCCTAAGTGTTATAATCGCAATTTATCCCAAATAAAGGTATTCCGGCGTAAATCTAAAGATAGTTGCTCGGATGAACCTTAATATCGAAATGGAGGTATGATTTTGTCTCATCTCGATTTCATTCGCAAAGCGGTACAATTAGCCAACGATAATCCACGCCAATATGGCGGGCCGCATGGAGCGGTTATCGTTAAGAATGGGGAAATTATCAGTATAGGCGTGAACGAAGAGTACCTTTCCAACGATCCTACAGCTCATGCGGAAACATTAGCGGTCCGCAAAGCGTGCCAACATTTGAATACGTCCGATTTATCAGGTTGTGTGATCTATGCAAGCACCGAGCCATGTCCAATGTGTTTAAGCGCGATTACTTATGCAAAGATCGAATCCATTTATTATGCGAATCGCGGCAGCGACAGCATAGAAAACGTATATCGCCGACTCTTAGAACGCGCGGTTGAGATGGTACGGTTGGAGTCTACGGATAGCTAAGTGTCCATTTTTTTTATGTAAAATCCAATCGTATGCTCGCAGGTCTATAACCCTTCGCGTAAATATTCCGTTGAGGCAAGCGATAGTTGAAATTGTTCATTGGAACCAGAGTCCCTGTACGACCAAATGTATATGTTTCGTTTAATAAACGCAAAAACACCGATTGGACGCTGTCCAATCGGTGTTAAAATGTTCGAAATTAGTGGTGCCGGTGAGAGGACTCGAACCTCCACGGTTTCCCTCACGATTTTGAGTCGCGCGCGTCTGCCATTCCGCCACACCGGCAAAGTAAATCTTATGTTTGAACCGATCCGTCCTATAACAGAATCGATAAATGCTGGCGTGCCCTAAGAGATTCGAACTCCTGACCTTTTGATTCGAAGTCAAATGCTCTATCCAGCTGAGCTAAGGGCACTAAAAAATTTGTGGAGGCGCCACCCAGACTCGAACTGGGGGTAAAGCTTTTGCAGAGCTCTGCCTTACCACTTGGCTATGGCGCCACATCATATGGAGCGGAAGACGGGAATCGAACCCGCGACCCTCGCCTTGGCAAGGCGATGCTCTACCGCTGAGCCACTTCCGCATATAAATGGCTGGGGATCCAGGGATCGAACCTGGGAATGACGGAGTCAAAGTCCGTTGCCTTACCGCTTGGCTAATCCCCAACAATTAATGGGGCGATCGAGGGGAATTGAACCCCCGAATGTCGGAATCACAATCCGATGCGTTAACCACTTCGCCACGACCGCCATATTTAGATACTTGGCAGGGGCAGCAGGAATTGAACCCACACTAACGGTTTTGGAGACCGCTGTTCTACCTTTAAACTATGCCCCTAAAAACTGGTGGAGGATGATGGATTCGAACCACCGAACTCGTCAGAGAACAGATTTACAGTCTGCTGCGTTTGGCCACTTCGCTAATCCTCCATGGATGGTGCCGTCGAGAGGACTTGAACCCCCAACCTACTGATTACAAGTCAGTTGCTCTACCAATTGAGCTACAACGGCATATTCAATTGAATGATGGTGGCTCGGGACGGAATCGAACCGCCGACACGAGGATTTTCAGTCCTCTGCTCTACCGACTGAGCTACCGAGCCTTGTTTGGGTTATAATGGCGGAGCCGACGGGATTCGAACCCGCGGTCTCCTGCGTGACAGGCAGGCATGTTAGGCCTCTACACCACGGCTCCACATTATAAGTTCTCGGAAACATTCCGAAGGTAAAGTTGGTTGCGGGGGCAGGATTTGAACCTGCGGCCTTCGGGTTATGAGCCCGACGAGCTACCGGGCTGCTCCACCCCGCGTCATATTGAATCTATGGTGGAGGCTGACGGGATCGAACCGCCGACCCTCTGCTTGTAAGGCAGATGCTCTCCCAGCTGAGCTAAGCCTCCGTATTAGCGACAGACAAGTTATAGTATAACTCAGTATCCATCGTTATTGCAAGTGTTTTTTTAGAAAAAAATTGGTGACCCGTAGGGGATTCGAACCCCTGTTACCTCCGTGAAAGGGAGGTGTCTTAACCCCTTGACCAACGGGCCATATCTGGCGGAGAGCGAGGGATTCGAACCCTCGATACGCGGTTAACGTATACACGATTTCCAATCGTGCTCCTTCGACCACTCGGACAGCTCTCCAGATGGCTCCCCGAACAGGACTCGAACCTGTGACAACTCGATTAACAGTCGAGTGCTCTACCAACTGAGCTATCAGGGAATATTTTATTCAGGTGTTGGTTACACCCTGAAAACTGGATACGAGTTTGCGCAACTCTTTAGCTGATTTTTATCTGGGGTCCCCGCAAAGTACTCGGAATCAGCTTCGAAGCCGTTCGTCACTTTTTGGGGTATTTTTAGGATAAGCCCTCGACCGATTAGTATTCGTCAGCTGCATGCATTACTACACTTCCACCCCGAACCTATCAACCTGGTCGTCTTCCAGGGGTCTTACTAAATTGGGAAATCTCATCTTGAGGGGGGCTTCGCGCTTAGATGCTTTCAGCGCTTATCCCGTCCGTACATAGCTACCCAGCGGTGCTCCTGGCGGAACAACTGGTACACCAGCGGTACGTCCATCCCGGTCCTCTCGTACTAAGGACAGCTCCTCTCAAATTTCCTACGCCCACGACAGATAGGGACCGAACTGTCTCACGACGTTCTGAACCCAGCTCGCGTACCGCTTTAATGGGCGAACAGCCCAACCCTTGGGACCTACTTCAGCCCCAGGATGCGATGAGCCGACATCGAGGTGCCAAACCTCCCCGTCGATGTGGACTCTTGGGGGAGATAAGCCTGTTATCCCCAGGGTAGCTTTTATCCGTTGAGCGATGGCCCTTCCATGCGGTACCACCGGATCACTAAGCCCGACTTTCGTCCCTGCTCGACTTGTAGGTCTCGCAGTCAAGCTCCCTTATGCCTTTGCACGCTACGAATGATTTCCAACCATTCTGAGGGAACCTTTGGGCGCCTCCGTTACTTTTTAGGAGGCGACCGCCCCAGTCAAACTGCCCGCCTGACACGGTCCCTCCACCCGATTCAGGGTGGCAGGTTAGAACTCCGATACGATCAGGGTGGTATCCCAACGGTGCCTCCACCGAAGCTGGCGCTCCGGCTTCCTAGGCTCCCACCTATCCTGTACAGATCGTACCAAAGTCCAATATCAAGCTGCAGTAAAGCTCCATGGGGTCTTTCCGTCTTGTCGCGGGTAACCTGCATCTTCACAGGTATTAAAATTTCACCGGATCTCTCGTTGAGACAGCGCCCAAGTCGTTACGCCATTCGTGCGGGTCAGAATTTACCTGACAAGGAATTTCGCTACCTTAGGACCGTTATAGTTACGGCCGCCGTTTACTGGGGCTTCGGTTCACAGCTTCGGGTTACCCCTAACCGCTCCCCTTAACCTTCCAGCACCGGGCAGGCGTCAGCCCGTATACTTCGCCTTACGGCTTCGCACAGACCTGTGTTTTTGCTAAACAGTCGCTTGGGCCTTTTCACTGCGGCCCCCTCGGGCTATTCACCCTACCGAGGCACCCCTTCTCCCGAAGTTACGGGGTCATTTTGCCGAGTTCCTTAACGAGAGTTCTTCCGCGCGCCTTAGCATGCTCTGCTCGCCTACCTGTGTCGGTTTGCGGTACGGGCACCTTCACCTGGCTAGAGGCTTTTCTTGGCAGCGGGAACTCATGACCTTCGGTACTATAATTTTCCCTCCCCGTCACAGCTCAGCCTTATCGATGGGCGGATTTGCCAACCCATCAGCCTTGCTGCTTGGACGGACTATTCCATCAGTCCGCGTCACTATCCTTCTGCGTCACCCCATTGCTCATAACGGTTTACGGTGGTACAGGAATTTC